>JASJEH010000031.1 GCA_030064755.1 Methyloceanibacter sp.
AACAGCGGTGCCAAGATCATCGAGACGAGCGAAGGCAAAGTGCCGCTTGATGACATTCTCGACACCGGCCTGTTCGACTTCGGCGCGGCCCAGACGCACCCGACCTGGTTCAAGGAGCTGAACGGCTTCAAGGACCACACGCCGGAGACCGAAGAATACGGGATCACGAGCTTCACCTACCGAGCCCGTGCACCCTTTGATCCTGCAAAGCTCCACGCCTTCTTCAACTCGACTTGGCCCAATGTGATCCGGGCGAAGGGATTTTTCTGGCTAGCAACGCGGCCTCAATGGGTCGGCGAGCTGAGCCAGGCTGGTGCTTTGGTGCGGCACGAAGGCATTGGTTTCTGGTGGGCAGCGGTGCCGAAGTCCCGCTGGCCCGATGACGGCGATAGCGTCAAAGAAGTCATGAAACGATGGGATGACACTTGGGGTGACAGGCGTCAGGAGCTCGTGTTTATCGGCACGCGTGAGATGGACCGTGAGGCGATAACGGCGGCCCTCAATGATTGCCTCGTCCAAGATCCCCGAAAGGAAGACCTGGCGGACGGCCGTTGGATGTCGCTCCCCGACCCATTTCCAGCCTGGCAGGCTTAGGAGAAAACAGGGATTGCGCAAGCGGCGGTGTACAATGCCCCATGACCGGTGGTTCTCGGCACTGGATGGTGATCGCGCTCGCCCTTTTCGCGGCCGCGCTAGCCTATGCCGCGCTTGCGCCTGCGACATGGCAGGTGCGGCTCGGGCTTCACTGGCTCATTGAACATTTCTTGGGGTTCTTTGCGGTGACCGTGCTCGCCTGTGCGGCCTATCCAAGGCCCATGCGGGTGGCGGCGGTCTTGGTTCCTGTCGCTGTCGGGCTCGAGGCCGCGCAGGCGCTAACCCCAGATCGGACGCCGGACATTGCGACGGCCTTGGTCGCCGCGGCGGCCGTTGCCTCGGCGGCGCTGCTGGCCGATGGTCTTCTCGTCCTGCGCAAACGCTGCCGCCCGAACTGAGCGCACTGAGCTAGCGCGCGCGGCACAAATGTGATGTCCTGCCGCCCAACGACCCTCCCTCTTGAGGATACTGAATTGACGAGCATCGCACGCAAGGAGACCGTATCGGTCAGGATTGGCAACGTGACCATGGGTGGCGGCGCCCCCATCGTCGTCCAATCGATGACCAATACGGACACGGCCGATGTGGGCCAGACGGTTGCGCAGGTGGAGGCGCTGGCGCGCGCCGGATCGGAGCTTGTACGGATCACGGTCGACCGCGAGGAAGCTGCCGCGGCGGTGCCGCTCATCCGGGCTCAGCTCGACAAGCGTGGCGTGGAGGTGCCGCTGATCGGCGACTTCCACTACAACGGCCATACGCTGCTGGCGAATAATCCCGATTGCGCGGAGGCCCTGGCGAAGTATCGCATCAATCCCGGCAATGTCGGCTTCAAGGACAAGCGGGACAAGCAGTTCTCCCAGATCATCGATATCGCGCTCAAACACGACAAGCCGGTCCGCATCGGCGTCAACTGGGGCAGTCTCGATCAGGAGCTGCTGACCCGTTTGATGGACGAGAACGCGGCGAGTCCCGATCCGAAGGACGCGCGCGAAGTGATGCATGAGGCCATGGTGCAGTCGGCGCTTCTCTCGGCCGCGCGGGCGCAGGAGCTCGGCATGGGCGCCGACAGGATCGTGCTATCGGCGAAGGTGTCCGCGGTCCAAGATTTGATTGCGGTTTATCGCATGTTGGCCGAGAGGTCGGATCTCGCCCTCCATTTGGGCCTCACTGAGGCCGGCATGGGCTCTAAAGGCATCGTGGCCTCGTCGGCGGCCATGTCGGTTCTCCTGCAGGAGGGGATTGGCGACACGATCCGCATTTCGCTGACGCCCGAGCCCGGCGGCGATAGGTCGCTGGAGGTGAAGGTGGGCCAAGAACTCCTGCAGAGTATGGGCTTCCGCGCCTTTGTGCCGCTGGTGGCCGCATGCCCTGGTTGCGGACGGACGACGTCTACGACCTTCCAGGAGCTGGCCCAGGATATTCAGGCCTTCATTCGCGATCAGATGCCTGATTGGAAGCGCCGCTATCCGGGTGTTGAGAATCTCAACGTCGCGGTCATGGGCTGCATCGTGAATGGGCCGGGCGAATCCAAGCATGCCGATATCGGCATTTCGCTCCCCGGCACGGGAGAAGCGCCGGCCGCGCCCGTCTTCATCGAAGGCAAGAAGGTCACCACGCTACGTGGTCCCGGCGCCGCCGCCGAGTTCAAGCTGATGGTGCTCGACTACATCGAGCAACGCTACGGCAACCCAGCCGCCAGCCGAGAGGGCGCGCCGCGTACAGCCGCCGAATAGGCGTAACTTTATCAACTCAAGAGCGCCGCTCTGCCACGAACCGGGCCGCGTCGATCAGCATCGCCGCATCGCCGCCAAACGGCGCGAGGGCACCTTCCGCGTCGGCAACAAGGCCCGCAAGATGTGCCTTGGCGCCGTCAACCCCGAGCAGCCCGACCAGCGTCGCTTTACCTCGCTCGGCGTCCTTTGAGGCGGCTTTACCCATCGCGGCTGCGTCGCCTTCCGCATCCAGTAAGTCGTCCGCGAGCTGGAAGGCTTGCCCGAAGGCGCTGGCGTAACGAATAAGCGCCTCGCGATCCTTGGCGCTCGCACGTCCCAGAACGGCGCCGGCCTCGCATGCAAAACGGAACAAGGCGCCGGTCTTGAGCATCTGCATTGCCGTCGTCTCCTCGGGCGTGAAAGGACGCTGCTCAGCGGCAAGGTCTAGGGCTTGCCCCAACGCCATGCCTTGCCAGCCGCTCGCCTTGGCCAGAAGATAGGTCAGTTCGGCTCTTATCGCCGGATCGTCATGGCAACTCGGCGCGCTAACGGTCTCGAACGCGATGGTCTGTAGCGAGTCGCCAGCGAGAATAGCGGTGGCCTCGTCGAAGGCGATATGCACCGTAGGACGGCCTCGGCGCAGCGCGTCGTCGTCCATGGCCGGCAGGTCATCGTGGACGAGGGAGTAGCAGTGAATGCACTCAAGCGCACAGGCGGCGTCTAGCGCGCTATCCTCCGGCGCACCGAAGAGACTTGCCGCCTGTATCAAGAGAAAGGGCCGCAAACGCTTACCGCCGCCTAGCGCTGCGTAGCGCATGGCTTCGCTTAGCGGGGCGATCACCTCGCCGCTGGTCGGGGACTGGCCAATTTCTTGGTCCAAGAGGGTGGCAAGCCGCTCGTTTACGCGCGCGGCAACATGGTCGATTTCGGTTCGGAAAGTCATTGTGGGCGAAGGGATAGCTGAGGCTTTCTGTCGCCGCAAATTGATCCTGCCGCCGCCGGGCGTTAGAACGCCCGTCGATGGATCACAACGGACCCGATGATGAGGCAAAGCCGCCCGAGGCAGGCAATCCGGCGTCGCCACCCGATGCTTCACACCTGTCGTCTGCATCGCCGCCGCCATCCCCATCGGGCGATAGGCAAGGGGGCAGCGATGCTTCTGCCGCGGCGCCCGTGAGCGGCTCAAGTCGAAGCCGCTGGCGGGACAGGCATCCATGGTTGACACGCATCGGGCTTGTCGTCCTCGTGCTTGTGGGAGCCGTCGGTGTCAGTCTTGTGCTCTTCCGCTTCGTCAACCCGCCGATCACTTCGGTGATGGTTGTCGAGAAGCTGCGCGGGGAGACCTTAAACCGGCGTTGGGTGCCGATTGAGAAGATCTCCCCCCATATGCGTTTGGCCGTGATTGCAAGCGAAGACGGGAATTTCTGCGCGCACCAGGGCGTAGATTGGGCAGCCGTCCGCGACGTGCTGGAGTCGGCGAGGAACCTTCAACCCGCGCGCGGCGCCAGTACGATCCCAATGCAGGTCGCCAAGAATATCTATCTTTGGGAGTTTCGCTCTTACCTGCGCAAAGCGCTCGAGGTGCCGCTGGCTTATGCCATAGTGAGCATCTGGCCAAAAGAGCGCGTTTTGGAGGTCTATCTCAACATCGCACAGTTCGGTCCAGGTTTGTTCGGTGTCGAGGCGGCGAGCCGGAAGTACTTTCGGAAGCCGGCGATTGCGCTCACACAGCGCGAAGCCGTTCTGCTGGCGGCCACCTTGCCAAAGCCGAAACTGCGCAACCCGGCGCGGCCCAACCGGAGGCACCGTTTGGTGGCCAATGCGGTTCAGAAGCGGCTTCCCTACATTGCCAAGCGGGCGGACTGTGTGCTGAACCCGTAAGCGTGTTCGAAACTCGGCCCTGGTCAGCGGCGAAATATGTGACTATAAGAGCGCCCAATGACGCGCCCCCGCGAACGGCGGCGGCGCCAAGAGGTTCAAAAGAATGGCTGTTCCTAAGAGAAAAGTGTCCCGTATGAAGCGGGGCAACCGGCGGAGCCACGACGCTGTCGCGGCGCCGGCCTATGTCGAGGATAAGGACTCCGGCGAGCTTCGCCGTCCGCATCATATCGACTTGAAGTCGGGCCGTTACCGTGGCCGCCAGGTGATCACGATTAAGGAAGAGGCCTAGGGGGTCTCAGCCTTCTCAGGCTCCAATCCTTTGGGTCATCTTTGATGTTCTCCGCTCCGGTGTTCTCCGCGCCGGAGCGCTTTTGCGTGTCTGGCTCATCCCGTAGGCCGCCTAGGTAGGGTCTTGCTAACCAAGCACACAGAAACAAGGGGGGCTCGGCTGCCAGCGCCCCCATTTTGCCGCCCGAGACCGCCGACGGCGTCGAGAGTTTTCGGCTTCTTAAGTCTTGCCACCTAGCCTTGGCGTACAAGCAATGAGCGTCGAGGGGATCTCAATTGGCGCCGCAGGCATCAGCATAAGGGGCGGCAATGGAGAAATCCGAGACCATGGTGTCGGCCAGCGACGAGCTGCAGGTTGAACTTGAGGACGTGCTGGACGGCGTTCAAACCACGGCCTATCGCTGGGATTTCGCATCAGATCGAATCGACTGGGCCAAGAACGCCGGAACCGTGCTTGGCGGAGTCGAGATTGATGCGCTTGAGCGCGGCCGCGCCTTCGCGTTGCGCATCGATCCGAGGCACGCAGCCGATCGATACGATGGCGTTCGAGGAGGTGCGACGCCCGCCCCCGATGCGTCAATCCCCTATGCGCTTCGTTACCGCTTCATGCCGGAGGGTCGCCGAGGAAAGGCCGCCGTCTGGGTAGAGGAGCGCGGCGTTTGTATAACGGACGCAGCGGGCCGGCCCATCCGGGCGCAAGGCACGATGCGAATTTCCACCGATCGCCGCCGTCGTGAACGCGCGCAATTAAATGCAGCGCCTGAGGCGGCCTCGGCGCTTCCCTCGCGCGCGGAACTCACCGGATTGATTTCTCAGCTGGTATCCAGCAGTGCCGGGGGCGACTCAACAGGTGCCTTTCTACTTGTCGGCGTCAATGATCTAAGCCGCATCAACGAGACCTACGGTTACGATGTGGGAGACGAGGTCATCACCATCGTCGGCCAGCGTCTTGCCGCCGCCGTACGAGGACGTGACTGCCTGGGCCGCTTCTCTTCAAACAAGTTCGGGATCGTACTGCGTGGCTGCGACGCCAACGAAGCCGTCTCCGTCGCCCGTCGCATGATGGCCGCGGTTGAAGGAGACGTCGCAAGCACCCGCTCGGGGGCCGTTCCCGTAAACATTTTCGTGGGGGCCCTCCTGCTGCCTGACCATGCGCAATCCACGCAGGATGCGATCGGTCGTGCGATGCAGGCCGTCGAGATGGCACGCGTGAATCCTCGAGAGCGATTCTATTGCTACGATCCGTCGTCACCGCGCGAAGCACAGCGCAAGCATAGCATCGCGATGGCTGACGAAGTCATCCGCGCCCTGAATGATCGCCGGATCGCAATTGCGCTGCAGCCGGTTGTCAGCTCTGGTAGTCACAATGCCGAGTTCTACGAGTGCCTCTTACGTCTGCGCCAACCCGACGGATCGGTCATGGAAGCGCGCGAATTTGTTCCGGCTGCCGAGGAGCTGGGACTGTCCAAGCTTATCGATCATCGTGCGTTGGAGCTGGCGGTTGAGCTCTTGCGCGCGGCCCCGACGCGTAAGCTAGCACTCAATGTCTCGGCGCTATCCACGACCGACCGCCACTGGATCGATGCGCTTGAAGCCTTAACCGGCAAGGATCGCAGGTTAACGGAGAGGCTCACTGTCGAGATCACCGAGACTGCCGCCACATCGGACATGGAAGCCACCGCCGAATTCGTGACGGCTTTGAAAGTGGCGGGCTGCCGCGTCGCACTCGATGACTTTGGCGCTGGCTATGCATCGTTTCGCTCGCTGCGCAATCTCGGTGTCGACATGGTCAAGATCGACGGTTCCTTTATTGAGAATCTCGGAACAAACGAAAAAGACGCGACTTTCGTGCAGACGCTACTGGATCTTGCGCATCGATTTGGTGTCGAAACCGTCGGTGAGTGGGTGGGCGACGAACGTGTCGCCGATCTCTTGGAGAAGGCGGGCGTATCTTACATGCAAGGCGACTTCTTTGGTGCGCCAGAGCTCCATGAGGGGCCGCAGGTTGCGCGGAGAAAGTCTGCCGGTTAGGGCCTGTCGGGCTCTAACCCCCGCGTTCTTCATCGTCAGCACCACGCCTGAGCCGCGCGGCGAGAGCGAAAAGAGAGGGGTCATGCGTGCCTAAGGCCTCCAGGTGCGCGACCGTATTCAGTACATAGTCGATATTGGCGCCGGCCTGTCCGCGTCGGCTTCGTACGATTTCAAGCTGCACCTCGATGTCCAGTGCGCCAGCATACTGAGGGTGGCTTGGGTCGGTTACGAATGTGAGCGCCTTTACGGTGTGTCCGGAGCCGTCGGAGAGTGTGACCGGGCGATAAGCTTCGACATAGACATCTGTGACCTGCTCTCGTTGCCGCAGATAAGCGACAGTGTCATTCTCGGCGCCACGCTCGACGCGGAACGCGACACCATGGCACTCACCGCCGGCGGCGAGCCCCATGACCAGCCCTGGGGCATTGAACGTACCCCGGTGGACGACGGAATAAATGCAAAGCGCCCTATGCAGACCTTTGAGGCGTGCTGGGCTCTGCACATCAAATGGAAAGTCGGGTCGCCACATAAGCGACCCATAGCCGAAGACCCAAAGGTCGTTCTTGTCCGCGTTAGTCGTCATGCCCATGCGGTCGGCCGAAGTCGGCATCTGCGGTGTCTTGACCCGCATCGATGATGCTGTGCCGGATCGCCCGGGAGCGGGTGAAGCGATCCTGCAGAGCTTGGCCGTCGTCCCAGCGGATCAGACGCTGGAGCGCGGCGAGGTCTTCGGAAAAGCGGCCGAGGACTTCCAGGACCGCATCCTTGTTGCTGAGAAACACGTCCCGCCACATGACGGGGTCGGAGGATGCGATGCGCGTGAAATCGCGAAAGCCCCCAGCGGAAAACTTGATGACTTCCGATTGAGTCACGGTCTCAAGCTCGGCGGCCGTACCCACTATGTTGTAGGCGATCAGATGGGGAACATGACTGGTCATCGCGAGCACGATATCATGGTGCTCGGGCGTCATCTGTTCGATTGTCGAGCCAAGTCCACGCCACAAGGCCTCGACCGCTTCAATGCCTGCCGCCGTCGAGCGCTCGCAAGGCGTAAGGACGTACCAACGCCCTTCAAACAACTCGGCGAAGCCTGCCTCGGGGCCAGAATACTCCGTGCCCGCGACCGGATGCCCCGGCACGAAGACCGCATGGTCGGGAAGCACCGGACCAACTTGGCGCACCACGGCAGCCTTCACCGACCCTACGTCGGTAACGATCGCGCCTTCAGCCAGATGCGGGGCGACGGATTGCGCGGCAGCCTCCATGGCGCCGACCGGCACGGCAAGGACGACGAGCCTTGCATTCGCCACCGCCTCCTCGGCTGACTCTGCGATAGCATCGCAAAACCCGAGCTCACGGGAGCGCGCTCGTACGTCAGGCGAACCATCGAAGCCGATGACGGTGGTCGAGAGGCCATGTTTTTTGATGCCGCGCGCCATGGACGAGCCGATCAGCCCCAACCCCACGATGGCGACCTTGTCGAATAGAGTCTCGGTCATGCGGCGCTCATGAATGCGCGCAAGGCATCGAGTGCCACCGCGTTTTCGGCCTCTGTGCCGATGGTCATACGCAGCGCGTTGGGAAACCCATATTCTTCCACGCGGCGTAAGATGATCCGGCGCTGATGGAGGAACGCGTCGGCTTCGGCGGCTGTGCGGCCGGGTGCGTCTGGAAAATGCACCAGCAGAAAGTTTGCTGCGCTCGGCGTCGCCGTTAGGCCAAGCCGTTCGAGCTCTGCGGCCGTTCGGCCGAGCCACGCCTCATTGTGCGCAATCGCCGCTTCCACATGCGCGCGGTCCTGGACTGCGGCGACACCGGCCGCGATCGAGGGACCCGTCACGTTGAAGGGCCCGCGGATTCGGTTCAGCGTATCGGCGATGGCGTCCGGGCAGTAGGCCCAGCCAAGCCGCAAGGCCGCAAGACCGTGGATCTTGGAGAAGGTCCGCGTCATGACGACATTGTCGTGCGTAGCAGCGAGCGTGGCGCCGGCTTCGTAATCGTTCGCCAGAACATACTCCGCATAGGCCGCATCCAGCACGAGTAGCACGTGTTTCGGCAGCCCCGCGTGCAGGCGCCGTACTTCGGCGAAGGGAAGGTAGGTCCCCGTCGGATTGTTGGGATTAGCCAGGAACACCATCCGTGTGGCTGGGGTCACTCGTGCAAGGATCGCGTCCACATCCGCTGTGCGGTTGGTCTCAGGCGCGACAACGGGCGTTGCTCCCTGGGCCAGGATCGCGATCTTGTAGACCAAAAAGCCATGCTCGGTGTAGATGGCCTCGTCGCCCGGGCCCAGATAGGCCATCGCCAGCAGGTTCAGCAATTCGTCGGAGCCGGTCCCGCAAACGATGCACGCCGCATCGAGGTTGTGCTCAGCCGCCAGCGCTTCGCGCAAGAGCCTCGCCGACCCATCTGGATAGCGGGCGAGCTTGGCCGCTTCGCCATGGAAGGCCTCGATCGCCTTTGGGCTCGGTCCGAGCGGCGTCTCGTTGGACGAGAGCTTCACAATCGGACCGGCGCCAGGCAGCGCGCTCTTACCGGGCACATAGGCCGCGATTTGGAGAATGCCCGGCCGAGGCGTGGGGCCATGGCTTGCCGTTCTGGCGGCGATCGTTTTGGCAGCCATCTGCTCGGCAGCCATGAAATCTACTCCTTATTGGGGCCTCAAAGCCCTGCAAAGGGCTTCTCATACGGCTATTTCTTAAGCCAAGGCAAAGAAAAGATTGACTCTAATGAGGTCATCACTGACCCGGCATTGTATAATTCCAGGTCACATTGTCAGGATCCGCGCTCGGCCTGCGTCGCGGGCGCGCAAGAACTGTTCTGTATAGGCCATTACGACGATGAACGAGACCCCGGGAGCGGACAGCTTCGCCGAACTCAAACGGCGGCAGCAGGTGACCGATCCCCACAGCGAAGTGGTGCATTTCCCGGCGAGTGAGGGCCTCTCACTCGATAGCGGCGCCGTGCTCGCGCCCTTCTCGGTCGCCTACAAGACCTATGGGACGCTGAATGCGGACAAGTCGAACCTTGTTCTCGTCTGCCATGCGCTGACCGGTGATCAGCACGTCGCCAATCCACATCCTGTTACAGGAAAACCCGGTTGGTGGGAAACAATGGTTGGGCCGGGTAAGCCGATCGACACGGACCGCTATTTCGTCCTGTGCCCCAACGTTATTGGTGGGTGTATGGGCTCGACCGGACCAAGCTCCATGAACCCCGAAACGGGCCGTCCTTATGGACCCGATTTTCCTGTGATCACGCTGCGCGACATGGTCCGGGCTCAGGCCCGTCTCCTGGATCATCTGGGTGTTGACCAGGTGTTGAGTGTGATCGGCGGCTCCATGGGCGGCATGCAGGTGCTGGAATGGGCCGCAACCTACAAGGAGCGCGTGTTTTCCGCGATCCCGATTGCGTGCGCGGCGCGCCATTCTTCGCAGAACATCGCATTCCACGAGGTGGGCCGTCAGGCGGTGATGGCCGACCCTGATTGGTGCGGGGGCCACTACCACCAAGAAGGCAAGAGCCCGCGCAAGGGACTGGCCGTGGCACGCATGGCTGCGCACATCACGTATTTGTCGGACCGCGCACTGCATACGAAGTTCGGCCGTAACTTGCAGGACCGAGAAGAGGTCACGTTTGGGTTCGATGCCGACTTCCAGGTGGAGAGCTATCTGCGTCATCAAGGGATGAGTTTCGTCGACCGGTTTGACGCAAACTCCTATCTCTACATCACCCGGGCTATGGACTATTTCGACATCGCCGCCGACCATGGCGGCGTGCTTGCCAACGCGTTCGCGGGGACAAAGACCCGATTCTGCCTGATCTCTTTCACCTCGGACTGGTTATTTCCGACAAAGGAGAGTCGCGAGGTCGTGCATGCGCTCAACGCCGTGGCGGCGAATGTCAGTTTTGTCGAGATCGATTCGAACAAGGGCCACGACGCATTTCTGCTGCATGAACCCGAGCTGTTTGACACGGTACGCGGGTTCCTGAGCGCCGCCGCCCGTCAACGCGGACTCGACGAAACCGCCACCGGGGCCTGAGAATGGATGCGCCCGTCCCACCGCCTGACGTGAAAACCACAGACACGTCGCGCGTCGACCTTCTGCTCATTGCGGAGATGGTTGCGCCGGGCTCGCGGGTGCTCGATATTGGCTGCGGCGATGGCACACTGCTGCGGATTCTCTCTGAGAAGCATGGTGTCGACGGTCGTGGCATCGAGCTCAGCCAGGCGGGCGTGAACCAGTGCGTGGCGCAAGGGCTTTCCGTTATCCAAGGCGATGCGGACACGGACCTTGTCCACTATCCGGACGCGGCCTTCGACTACGCGATCCTCTCGCGGACAATCCAGGCGACGCGCAACCCGCGGCACGTGCTTGAGCAGCTCTTGCGGATTGGCAAGCGCGTCGTGGTGTCTTTTCCGAATTTCGGCCATTGGCGGGTGCGTGCCCAGCTTATGTTTGGTGGCCGTATGCCCCAAACCGATAACCTGCCGGAGAGCTGGTACAACACGCCCAACATCCATCTGTGTACGATCAAGGACTTTTTGGCCTTGTGTAAGGACATGGGCGCAAAGGTTGAGCGCGGCGTCTCGCTCAATGCCTACGGCACGAAGCTCATGTCAATGCCACTAGCGGCGCAGAATCTCTTCGGTGAGCAAGCCGTCTTCTTGCTGTCCCGTTAGCGCTCCTCCCGCAAGACGCGGAGTTACCGCGCCGGCGGGTACGGGGATCACGCGCCGCCGCATGCTGCGGGCCGGTTCTCGCGCCAGTGCTCCCGCATAGACCTGTTTCGTGGCTTCCACCAGGATAACGCCCGAGAAGGCGGGCCAGAGAAGATCACCAAGCCGTTCCCAGAAGTCAGGCCATCGCGTCAGCACGCGCCAATCGAAGGGCGGCAGATGCAGGACATAGTGCCAGCTCTCGGGCTGGAACATGGCGTCCTTCAGAAGCTGGGTTAGCTGACTGCGGCTAAAGGGGCTGCCATAGCCGAACGGTGTGGAGTCCATGCGGGCCCAGAGTCCGCGCCGGTTGGGCACCGCGACCAAAATGCGGCCGTTTGGGGCCAGAACGCGCCAAATCTCCCGAAGGAGCGCGTGCGGATGCTCCGACCATTCGAGCATATGAACGACCAGCACCCGGTCGGCCGATTCGTCGTCCAACGGGAGGTCTGTTTCGTCCACGAGGGCCGTGTGGGAGGAAGCCCTTTCTGGCCATGGAAGCGCTCCCAAGCGGACGGGCGCAAGAGCGCCGGTGCACAAGGCCTGCGCCCGGAACTCGGCGAGGTAGGGCGTGGCGTAGCCGAGGCCAAAGACGCGCAAGCCTGCAACGTCGGGCCAGTAGCGCCGGAATCGGGGGCGCAGCAGCCGGCGCACCATCAGCCCGATCCGGCGCGCGTAGAAGTTCCGAAGGTCGATCGCGTCGAGATGCATGGCTCCAGTCTACCTCAAGCGCCACTAGAGGTGGTTCGCGTTGGGGGCGGTTTCAATCGCCGATGTGGCGGAGTAGGGTCCCGGGGCAAAACGACCGGGCGCCAATCAACGCATTTTCGAAGAGAACCCTATGGCAAAGCTTGAGATTTTCCAGTTCCCGACTCGCGCAGACAATTACGGGGTGCTCCTTCACGACCCCGAAACAGGCGCCACCGCCGCGATCGATGCGCCTGAGGCTGGGCCAATTCAGGCTGCGTTGGCGGAGAAGGGCTGGCGGCTCACCGACATCCTTGTGACCCATCACCATGGCGACCACACCGCGGGTATCGGGGCTCTAAAGAACAAGTACGGCTGCACGGTCTATGGGCCGGCCCGGGAGGCCGGGCTCATCCAGGGACTGGATGTGGAGGTCAAGGAGGGCGATACGGTCTCTGTCGGCCACGCGGACGCTACGGTCCTCGACACGGCGGGTCATACGCGCGGTCACGTCAGCTACTATTTTCCGGATGAGGGCGTGGTCTTTGTCGGTGACACGTTGTTCTCGGTGGGCTGCGGCAAGCTTCTCGAAGGGGACGCGGCCACCATGTGGCGGTCCTTATCGAAGCTTGCGGCTCTGCCGCCGGAAACGGCGGTGTATTGCGGCCACGAGTACACCGGCGCCAATTGCCGGTTCGCGCTGACCATCGAGCCGGAGAATGAGGCCTTGCAGGCCCGGGCGGCGCAAGTGGCCGAGAACGACGCCAAGGGGCTTCCGTCCCTGCCAACCACAATCGGCCTTGAGCTTGCGACGAATCCATTCCTGCGGGCCTCAAGCCCACAGATCCAAGCGCGCCTTGGTTTGGAGGGGCAAGCGCTTGAGGATGTCTTTGGCGAGGTCCGGCGGCGCAAGGACCGGTTCTAGTGGCTCCCAGCGGCAGCGGCGCGCCGATGCGAAGCGCCGAAGAGGTCATCGCCCATCTCGCCCTGGAGCGGCATCCAGAGGGAGGCTGGTATCGGGAGACGTTTCGGGACGAAGCCGGCGCGGACGGCCGAGCCCATTCGACGGCGATTTTGTTTCTCCTGCCAGACGGCGAGGAGTCTCGCTGGCACAGGGTCGATGCGGTTGAGACTTGGCACTGGTATGCGGGCGCCCCGTTGCTGCTGAAGGTGGCAGACGGCGCGGGCGGCGACGTGCAGGCGTTTACGCTCGGATCGGATTTGTTTGCCGGGGAGCATCCCCAGGCGATGGTGCCGGCCAATGCCTGGCAGAGCGCACGAAGTCTCGGGGCCTGGACGCTCGTTGGCTGCACCGTGGCGCCCGGGTTTTTGTTCGAGCGTTTCGAACTCGCCCCACAAGGCTGGGAGCCATGACACTTGTTGTGTCCTAGGCTCGAAGCACTTGCGGGGCGTAAAGCTTGATGGCGGTGTCGCCTAGATCGCGATGCGCTTAGTCCGCGAGCTGACCGCCATTGATGCTGATCGTCGTGCCCGTGATCCAGGCGGCTTCGTCGGCGGCGAGGAAGACGACACAGCGAGCCACTTCGTCGGCCTCGCCGAGCCGGCCCACGGGGATCTGTCCCACGATAGCTTCCATGACTTTCTCCGAGACGCCCGAGAGAAGCTCCGTGGCTACATAGCCTGGCGCGATGGCGTTGGCGGTGATCCCTTTGCGGGCGCCTTCCAACGCGACGGCGCGCGTGAAGCCGATCACGCCGGCCTTCGCGGCGCAGTAGTTGGACAGGCCGAGCATGCCCTGCTGGCCGTTGATCGAGGAGATCGAGATAACGCGGCCGAACTTGCGGTCGCGCATACCGTTGATGACCTGCCGAGTCACATTGAACACGGAGTCCAGATTGGTGCGCATGACCTGGGACCACTGCTCAGCGGTCATCTTGTTCAGCATCGCATCGCGGGAGATACCGGCATTGTTCACCAGCACTTCAACGGGGCCGACCTCGGCCTCGACGGCGGCGACGCCTTTCTCGCAGGCTTCATAGTCGCCCACGTCCCATTTGAAGACCGAACAGCCCGTTTCGGCTTTGAATGCGTTTGCGGCTTCGTCGTTGCCGGCGTAGCTGGCGGCGACGGTATAGCCCGCGTCCTTGAGTGCCTTACTGCACGCGGCGCCAATACCACGCGTACCACCAGTGACCAGTGCCACCCTTCCCATAGTTTCCTCCATTGGAGCGCTTATGCGCCTGTTTGTTTAACTGCCAAACCGACTGTGGGGCAGCCTAAGCCACCCCACACGAATTCGTCTTAAAGCTCAAGAGCGATGAGCTAGTCGCGCTCAAGGCACATGGCGACGCCCATACCGCCACCGATGCACAGTGTCGCTAGACCTTTCTTGGCGTCGGCCTTCTGCATCTCGTGCAACAGCGTGACCAGCACGCGGGTGCCTGACGCACCAATCGGGTGGCCGATGGCAATGGCGCCGCCATTGACGTTCACCTTGTCGGTGTTCCAGCCCATGTCCTTGTTCACGGCCAGGGCTTGGGCGGCGAAGGCTTCGTTGGCCTCGACCAGGTCGAGGTCCGTCACCTTCCAGCCGGCCTTGTCCAGGGCCTTTCGGGAGGCCGGGATCGGACCTGTGCCCATGATCGAAGGATCGACACCGGCCACAGCCCAGGACGCGATACGCGCCAGAGGGGTGAGGCCGCGCTTCTTGGCTTCCTCTGCGCTCATGAGGACGACAGCGGCTGCGCCGTCATTGATGCCCGACGCGTTGCCTGCGGTCACGGTGCCTTCCTTGTCGAAGGCGGGGCGCAACTTAGCCACGTTGTCGACGGTAGCGCCTTCGCGGATGTATTCGTCTTCATCCACGACCACATCGCCCTTGCGGGTCTTGATCGTCACGGCAGCGATTTCGTCTTTGAATTTGCCGCCCTTCTTCGCGGCTTCCGCCTTGTTCTGGGAGGCAACGGCAAAGTTGTCCTGCTCGTCGCGGGTCAATTGCCACTGTTTGGCGACATTCTCGGCGGTGTTGCCCATGTGGTAGCCGTTAAAGGCTTCCCAGAGGCCGTCCTTGATCATCGAGTCGATGAACTTGACGTCGCCCATCTTGTGGCCGTTGCGCAGGTTCGCAACATGGGGAGACATGCTCATGTTCTCTTGACCGCCCGCAACGACGACATCGGCATCGCCGAGCGCGATCTGCTGAGCGCCTAGCGCGACCGAGCGGAGGCCCGAACCGCAAACCTGATTAACGCCCCATGCGGTGGCTTCCTTGGGAACGCCCGCTGCCATGGCCGCCTGCCGCGCCGGGTTCTGACCCTGGCCGGCCGTGAGCACTTGACCCATAATCACTTCGTCTACGTCGTTCGCATCGACCCCGGCACGCTCCAGAGCGGCCCGGATGGCCGTCTCGCCTAGGGTATGCGCCGGAACGCTAGAAAGGGACCCGCCAAACGATCCAACGGGCGTCCGCGCCGCACTGACAATTACGATATCTGCGTCTTTCATACTGTCCTCCCGACTGCAACTCGCCCACGGTCATACCGCAGCGCAACCCGGCTGGAAAGACAAACAAGGCCCTCAAATTAAGGCTCAGGTCAAAGTCCCTGGTGCGTGCTAGCCCTAACGTGGTACTTATTTTCGCACGTGCGGCATAGCGTCAACTACCAAAGGGGCTTTTGGAGCCCTTAGCGCCAACATGGGTGGCGCATTTGGGGTTAGGGAGAGAACGACACGTGGCTAGGGATGCGAACCAGGATAGCCGTCCGGTCATCATCAAAAAATACGCCAACCGGCGGCTCTACAACACCGATACCAGCACATATGTGACGTTGGAGGACCTCGCCGAGATGGTGCGCGCGGAGCGCGACTTCGTGGTCTACGACGCGAAGACGGGCGAGGATCTGACTCACGCGGTGCTGACCCAGATCATTGTTGAGCAAGAGAGTCGCGGCACCAATCTCCTGCCAATCGGCTTCTTACGCCAGCTTATTCGCTTCTATGGAGACGGCATGCAGATGCTGGTGCCGTCCTATCTCGAGTTCAGCCTCGACTCGCTTACAAAGCAACAGGAGCAGTACCGCCGGCGTTTTGCGGACACCTTCGGTACGGCGGCCTTCGACGCAGTGCAGGAACAGGTGCGCAAGAACTTCGAGACCTTCGAGAAGACGCTTGGCATGTTCACGCCATTCGGCGGAGATACGACTGTCGCGCGTGTGGAGGGAAAGGCCCCAGAAGCGGAGGGGAAGTCCCAAGAGAGCGATACGAAAACGGCTACCGAGCCGGGCGAGGACGATATCGATACGCTCAAAGCCGAGCTTCAGGCCATGCAAGAACGGCTGGAGAAACTGTCGCGCACCTAGCGCGCTGCCCTTCTTAAGGCGTCGTGATTAGAGACATCAATAGGCGCTGGGCCGCTGAGCCTAGGCCGCTTCGGAGGTCGCGGGTCGCTCTAGCTGCGCCGCCGTCAGATCCGCCTCGACGAAGGTGCGCGCCTGGGCCGTGTCGGCCAGCAGGTGGATATGCACCTCATTTGCACCGATCTTTGCGCCCTCATGGCGGAGACGGGCGAGATTGAGCGACATCGCGTCGGCTTTCGTGTTGCCGAACGATAGCGCTTCGCGCGATCCGTCCTCATGGCGGCGGACTAGAATAAAGTTTGCTTGCGGCAGTGCAGGGCACCCGACCAGCGAATAGACGCTGTGCAGATAACGCCGTCCCGACGCCCCCCGCCAATAGTGGAATGCCTGGTCAAAGGCGGCTTCAGCGCAGACGAGGGCGGGCTCGTCCGACGGACCATAAGTCTCGCGGTCGGCCGACACAAAGTCAGAAGCGTCTGAAGAAGTCGTCCACATTGAAACTCTGCCCCGTCAACCTCGGCAATACTAACTCAGATAGGTTGAGCGATCGCAAATTCAAGCGTTCTCGCCGTACCCATCTGGATGTTAGAACAAAATATGAACTTAGCTGAACTTGGCGTCAAGCTTTTAAGTATTAACAAGGAGTTAACGGGATTCGGTGTTCGCGGCTGCTTCGGCCATGAGGCGGTCCGAGGCGGTTTCAATGGACTGCCGCAGGCGGCTCATGAACTCGGCCTTTGGGAGCCCTGGAGGAATGGGGTCCAGGATCTCTACGACGACGGTGCCAGGCTTCCTCCGCCAAGTCCGGCGTGGCCAAAACATGCCGGAGTTCAGAGCGATTGGGACACACGGTACGTTGAGCGCGTTGTAGAGAAGTACGATCCCGGTCCGATAGGCGGGCGATGCGCCGGGCGCACGACGGGTTCCCTCTGGGAAGATGATGATCTCCCGCCCCTTGGCGATCCGGTCCTTGGCATGGCGCAGCATGTTGCGCAGCGCCGCTGGCCCCTTGTCCCGGTCTACAGGGATCATCCCAAACTTGTAAGAGAACCACCCGTGAATAGGGATCCAGAATAATTCGCGCTTCATCAACAGAGCGGGATCGCGAAACAACGGGATAAGCGCGAAGGTCTCCCAAGCAGACTGATGTTTTGAGGCAACCAGGAACGGCGGCTCGGGAAGCTTCTCAAGACCGCGGACTTCGAAGTCCAGGCCGACGATGTGCTTGAGCAGCCAGAGCTCGGTCCGGGCATGAACCTTCAAGGCCGCCATGGACCACCGGCGCGGCGTAAAGAAAAAAGGGAATCCAAAAACTACGAATAAGGCCGTTGTGACGTAGAACAGAATTCCGAAAACGATGGAGCGGACCATGGACACTTACGGTTCCAGTTCGTCCGCAGGCGGTACGGAGGTGCCTGGCAGCGCGACCCGCGCGATGTTGGTCGCCCATAGCCGGCCGAGAGCTGGGAGATACTTCAGGTACTCCGACAAGAGAAGCTTGGTCGTACCTGGAAACTCCCACCAACGTGCGACCTCAACGTTGTTGTCCACAACGGGATAGGGGACGAGTGTAACGCCCGGCATGGCGCGCTCTAGCTCGGCGAGGGCACGCGGCATGTGGTAGTTGGACGTTACCACGATCACCGACCCGTAATCGTTCTCTGTCACCCACCGCGCGGTTTCCCTCGCGTTGTCGATCGTATTGAGCGCCTTCTTGTCGATGTCGACGCAGCAGTCGAAGTATTGCGCGCCCTCTGGCGTTAGGCGCTTCAACTGTTCAAGTGTGGTCTCGCGATTGACACCCGTGATCAGCATGCGCCGGGCCTGCTCCTTGGCCATCAGCTTGATGGCTTGGTCGATACGCGAGACCCCGCCCGTCAGGACCGTTATTCCATCCGTGGCGTGAGCTGGCTGCTTAGGCTCGCGGGCCAGCCCGTTGGCGAAGACGATGAAACCAATGATCAGCATGACCAACAGCAGAATCGTTCCATCGAATAGGAGCCGCACAAAACCGAGTGGGCCGCGGAAGCGATGGAAATGCTCCCGTTCCGATTCGGCATTGTCGTTTTCGTCTATGTTGACGCTCTCGTTCAACAAATACTCCGGACATGGCATAGCGCCATGCTGCATAGGAATCTTCTAGACCGGAAGACGCCGATCGAAAACGCCCCGCTCATGAGGTTTCAAGCATAGGTTTTGAGGACGCGGAAGACCCCGAGCCGCGATGTCAGCATGCAGAGCGCCGCAACAACCACGACAATCAACGCCAAGAGGAAGTAGCCGCCCATATCGAGTTCCCCACTTCCTAGCAGACGACGGGTTTCCGCTTCGGTAACGGCTCCGCCGCCGAGGAGGCTGACGAGCAGGGGAAGAAGCAAAAAGGTGATGGCCGCCGCAATCGCGCCGACCAGTCCAGCCCGGACCCCAAGTCCCAGGAAATGGCGCTCGAACTCGCTTGAGATGAACTTGTCGTTGGCGCCGACGAAGTGCAGCACCTCGATAATCTCCCGATTCGTTGCCATAGCGCTCCGCGTCGCCGACACGATCACGGCGATGGTGGCAGCTGCGACAAGGGCCAGAATTGCGATTCCGCCCAGCGCCGTGGAACGAGTTATGAGCTTGATCTCGGATTGCCAGCGCCGGTGGTCGTCGAGCGTGACCCCTTCGAAATTCTCACCGAGCGCTTTTTTTATGGCCACTATGTCGGGCGGATCCGAGCGATCGATCTCCACGGCGATCAGGCGCGGCACCGGCAAAGCCGATAAGGCCGCTGTCGATCCGATCCACGGCTCCAGCAGCTTGGCCGAATCATCCGCGCTCATCGGCTTAACGCGGGTCACGCCAGGCTGTTTCGCAAGAAAAAGTGACACCAGAGTCATCTTCTTCTCGATATCCGTAGTCTCCAGCGGGTTCAGCTCTATCGTGATCTCGCTGGCAATGTCGTCGACCCAGGCACTTGCGGATTGATGCACCATGTAGACGCCGCCCGCGGTGAGGCAGGCCAAAAAGGTCATAATGGCGATAACGATGGTCAACGCCCGTCCGGCGACAGAGGCGGGTGGTACGATTTGGGATGAAGGGGCCTGAAAGCGCTTCGGCAGGCGTGCGGCAAGCCGGGACGGGAGGATCCCTGCAAGCAGGCTCGTCCAGGGATAGTCCTTGATATCGTTGAGAAACGTCACGTTGCCATCACCTACCGAGCGGTGAGCTGAGGCGAGCCGACTTGGAGATGCCCCTCCTGGAGCATAAGTCGCGGGGCGTCGAGCTGTTCCATCAGACCGTAATCGTGGGTTGCGAGAATGACAGACGTCCCAAGGCGGTTGAGTTCAACGAACAGACGCAGCAATCGGTTGCCGATGGCGGGGTCCACGTTGCCGGTCGGCTCATCAGCCAGCAGTAATTCCGGGCGGCCAATGACGGCCCGGGCGATCGCGGCGCGCTGTTTTTCGCCACCAGAGAGGGTCTCGGGGTAGGCATGAATACGGTTTCCCAGGCCGACCCAGTGCAGCAGATCGGTCACATCGTCGGCATAGTCGCTCTCGCTTTTTCCCATGACGCGCAGCGGAAGGGCCACGTTTTCCCAGGTCGTCAGGTGGTCCAAAAGCCTAAAATCTTGAAAAACAATGCCAATTCGGCGCCGGAGCGCGGCCCTGCCGGCTGGGGGCAAATCGGCTAGATTCTCACCGAAGACGAAGATTAAGCCTCTGCTAGGACGAATCGACATAAAAAGAAGACGCAATAGTGATGTCTTCCCGGCACCGGAAGGGCCTGTCAGGAAGTGAAAGGAGCCCGGGTGCACGTGAAAAGTAACGTCGCGCAAGATTTCAGGTCCGGAGCCATAGCGCAGCCCGACATTGTCAAAGCGGATCAACCGACTTCCTTGCGTCTCTTAACATTGCGGAATACTGACACTTTATGCTGAACTCTACGTCCTGTATCAATGGTATAGGGCAACTGAATGGGGCGTCCCACATGTTCATGGTGTAGTGGGCGATTGCGGCAATCAAAATGGCGACACTAATTATTTGTCCGGCGTGCGGAGCACGCTACCAGATCAAGGCGGCCTTCCCGCCTGAGGGCCGCAAGGTTCGTTGCGCGAAGTGCGGCCACGTCTGGCAGGCACAACCTGCAGAAGCGGCGGCAGCGCCTGCGCAGCCAGCCGCCGCGCCGCAGCCTACAGCGCCAGTGCCGCCACAGCCGGCGGCCCCACCAGCCGCTGCGCCTAAGGCGCCACCGCCACCACAGCCCGCCGCTGCCCCGCCACCTCCGGTGCCTCCTGCGGCGCCGCAAGCAACTCCCATTCCGCCTCAGGCGGCACCTCCAGCGGCTCCCGAGATTCCGCCGCAAGTGCCACCTGGCGCCCCACAAGCAGGCTTTCCGCCTGCCGCCGAAGCCGGTCCCGCTGTGCCGCCATCCCCGCCGGAACCCCAAGCAGGGGCAAAGGGTGGGCTGTTCGGCAAGCTGATGGGGAAAACGACGCCCGCCGCCGAGGCGCCGCCGCCGGACGTGGCGCCACCTCCGGATATACCGCCGCCGCTGGATCAGGTGCCGCCCGCTGGGCCCACCGCTGCGGATGCCGGGTTCGATGCCTCATTCCCAGGGACTGACAGCGACGCTGCCGCGGCAGACGCAAATCTTGCCGCCGAGGCCTTTGGCGAATCCTTAGCGACAGCGAGCGCCGAACCCAAAAAGAAGAAACCGCCTGTTGTGGCGATCGGCTGGGGCATCCTTGGCGTAATCGTGCTGGGCATCCTGGGCATGTTCTTCCTAGCGCCGCAGACGACCGTGTCGATCCTGCCTGGTGCCTCTCACCTTTACTCGGCGCTTGGCATGCAGGCCGGGGCGCAGGGCCTTCAGTTCGAGGGCGTGCGGTATGGGTGGACCAATGCAGGCGGGCAGAATGTCCTCGAGGTGCAGGGTAGCGTTCGCAACACGAGCTCTGGGGCCATGAGCGTCCCGACGGTTATCATCGTCCTTCGCGATGAGAACGGGGAAGAGATCTCAGAGTGGACGACCGAGGTCGGTGCATCGGAGCTTGGGCCCGATGAGGACGCTCCGTTCTTGAAGCAGATTCCCGCGCCGCCCAGCAATGTCCGCAGCCTGAAGGTGCGGTTCGCAAAGGCGGGCTAAGCTTCGCGCGGCGCGGCCGTTCCCGGTTAGTCGAGGCGGGCCAAGTCTGGCAAGGGCAGGTTCGGCAAGGGCAGGTTTGCAATGGCGGAACCGCCCGCGTCACATCCGATCGCGGTTCTCTATAGCGCGGAGACGATCGCCGCGCGCGTCGACTCCTTGGCGCGTGGCATCGCCCAGCGCGAGCTTTGGGCACCCCTCATTGTCGCCGTGCTGAAAGGCAGCTTCATCTTCGCAGCCGATCTCATTCGAGCGCTTCATGCCCATGGTCTAAAGCCGGAGATCGATTTCATCTTCCTGGCAAGCTACGGCGGCGGAACGAGCGGTGGCCCGGTCGAGATCCTGCGCGATGTTCAATCCGACATCACAGGCCGCGACGTTGTGATTGTTGACGACATTCTGGATTCGGGCCGGACACTCCTGTTCGCCAGGGAGCGGCTCAGATCCAAGGGCGCACGAACCGTGTTGAGCTGCGTTCTTCTCGATAAGAAGGCCCGGCGTACCGAAGTTGTCGCCGCGGACTTCACTGGCTTTGAGTGTCCCGACCGGTTCGTTGTCGGCTACGGCATGGATCTTGGCAACCACTATCGCGAGCTTCCCTATATCGGGATCATCGAGACAGCCGGTTAACGATCCAGGATTGTTCTGATCTCCACGAGATTTGAGCGAACCCGGAGAATGTAAAAGCCGAGCGTTGCGAGATGAGACGGCATAAGCCAACCAGCCTCCGCGCCGTTTGAGATGATGAAAGGTGTGATGTTGAGCGAGGCGCGCAGCTGGCCTTCCAGTTCGTCCCAGATCGCTTCGAGGCGGCGCTGTTTGATCACATCTTCGAAGTCGGCGCGCGCGGCGGTGAGAATTCCGTAATACGCATAGAGCTGACCATAGGCGAACCAGAAGCGGTCGTCGGCGCGGGTGTCGAACCAGCCGCTACTGTAATTCTCGGAGCGTTCTCTCAACACAGCTGACGTTCCGCCGATGTCCTTGGCTATGCGGTCCAAGAACGACAGCAGGTTGTCGGCACGCGCATCGAACACCGCGTCGCAGTCCTCAAGCCGCGTATTGAACTTTTCTAGGTTCTTGCGCGCGGTGCGGTAAACGGCGGGCGAGGGGGTCTTAGGCCCAAATGGGCTGAAGGACCAATACCAATAGAACTCATTATACTGAAGGTCGCTGCGCGCCGTCTGTAGATCTTTGTCGGGCTCCGATGTTCCTCTGACCCGTCCAAGTGTATCTACGAGCTCGACAGCCGTGCGCTGGACTGCCTGATGGATGCCGCGCTGAAACACCGCCTTGTTGTCGAAGTACGGCGTCGCGTCCCATGGAACGCCGAAGAGGCCGAGCTTGTAGAGCAGCATCGATGAAATCCAGGCATTCTCGTTGACATTGAAGTTCACCAAGTCTCCGGCGGCCTCGACGATCATGGAGCGTCGGCAAGTTTGCGGCCCGCCGCTCTCGGTCTGGGTGTCTGTTTTGGTGACATCGTCGCTGACGATACCGCCGCTGGGCTCCGGCACGTCACCGGCTTGCCGCGACGCGACGTTGTATGCATCCGCGTAATCCGGGTTGAAGCCGTTCCAGACTTGCGTATTCCAGAAGAAGTAGCCGTAGAACGGCAGCAGCAAGAGCAGCGCCAGGCCGATCGCGATTTTGAGCATCGTGCCGAGCCGGCCAAAGAGACCGCCGAGCCACACAAAGGGCTTTGCCACGAAACTGAGGATCGATTGCAACATGCGCGGGCCGTCTCCTAACGCGAGAGGAATGCTGCTCAGACATATAGTATGAGGGATGGCAGTTTTCTGACGGGGGCGTCAAGAAACGAGACGAGATCAGAATGAGCGGATCAGGCGTTCCAGATAATCGAGCTCTATGGTTGAGCGGTTTGGATCGCCGAGGCGCCGGCGCAACTCATCGAGGACCTCTCTGGCCTTCTGAACGTCGATCTCGTCGGGGACCGAGACCGATAGGCCCAAGTCCGGGCGGTTCGAGCGGTCAGGCCGCCCCAACGGATCGCGGCCATTAGAGCCGGGGCCTTGCCCGCCCTCCATTTCGCCTTGCGCCACCATCTGCTGGGCCATCGACTCGGTGCCTTCCCGCATGCGGTCCAGCGCTAGACTTTGGTTTTGCGCCGCGCGGTCGAAGCTACGCTCCCCAATGGCGCGTTCGGCTTCTTCCATAGCCTCGCTCGCCTCACCGAATTGTTCGGGGGGTTCGCCACCGGCCTGACGCATGCGCTCTATGAGCTGATCCAGCTTTTCGCGCAACGCCCTCTGCCTTTCCTCAAGGCTGCCTTGCTGCGAGCCTTGCTGCTGCGGTTGCTGGCTAAGTTGCTCCTGGCCACCGCCGGGCGCATCGCCTTGACGGCCAGACTGACCTTGCGCACGCGCGCCAAGTTGCCCGCCCTGCGGCATCTGATCGGTCATGGGTGACATCTGGTTGCCAAAGCCCATGGGCGAACCCGGCTGGCTCATGTCGAACTGCTGATTCTGACTACGGCCTTCGCCCTGCCCCTGCCGCTGCTTGCGCTTTTCGGCAAAGGTGTCGTCCATGAGCTCCTGCTGATCGGAGGCGACCTCGTCGAGGTCTCGCATCATCTCTTGTGCTTGTTGCTGTTGTTCGCTCCGGGGGGTGTTGTTTGCCTGCAGACGGTCGAGAATGTCGTTCAACTCCGACAGCATCTGCTCCGCCATCTCCTTCGACCCCGACTCCGCCAGGTCCTTGATGCTCTCGAGCATCTTGTCGAGGTCCTGTTCGGTAATCATCTCGTCTTGATTGTTCTGGGGCTGGCCAGCGATGTCGGTCTGCTCGTTTTGCTGCGAGGCCAGCGCCTGCATATAGCGGGAAAGGGCCTCACGCAGTTCCTCGATACGCTTCTTGATTTCCTCAGCTGGCGCATTGTCACGCAGCGCCTGCATCAGCGCATCCTGCGCGGTCCGGAGATCGCGTTCGGCGGCTGGCAGGTCGCCTTCCTCGATGCGCAAGGCCGTGTCCCAAAGCTGATCGACAACGGACTTCACCGTGTCGCGTGAGCGATCCCCAACAAGGCGCCAGAACGAATTGCGCAAAGAGAGATAGACAAGCGTGTCGTCGGTTGCCTTGTCGCCGCCGAGGGTCAGTGCATCCAGCGCGCGGGCGACGCGCTTTGCTTGGTCGGGGGCCACGACAAGTGCTCGGCGCTGCTCGATCACGGCCCTTGCCAGCGGTTTGGTAAACCGGCGTTCCGGCAACACCAGAGGATAGGGTTCGCTTGTTCCTTCCTGGTCCGCCTGGTCGCGGGCCGAGAGGGTCATGATGACGTTCAGCCCGGCCCAAGGGTGGGCCGTCAGATCTTGGGTCGCCCGGCCATCGAGTTTCTTAGCGTTGTTGCGTGGCAGCTGCAGCGCGACCTTTGGTGGCGCAAAAAGCGGCTCGACCTCGGCGCGGTCCTGCTGATCCTCTATGGAAATGTCATCGGGCAACGGGGACATGTCGCCGTTGGCCAGTTTGAAGCGCGCCTCGGCGCTCGCCACGCCATAGTCGTCGACTGCACTGTATTCGATCCTTAGAGCGCCGCGCGGCATAGAGGTCGGCGCCTGGCTCAGGTTGATCTGGGGTGGGGCGTCCTCGATCGTCGATAGGTGCCATTGGGCGACAGTCGAGCCGCCGATACGCAAATCTGCGGTTGCCGTGCTCAGAAGCCCGGCATTGAATTCCACGAGGCCCGCTGCCGATCCGTCTTTCGGCTCGACCGTGCGCGTCTGTCCCTCTTCGTCTTCCAAGGCGAGGGTTACGCGGTCGCCGTCAGGCGCGTGCGCCCGAACGATGAGCTGGCTGCGAACGGGCACGGACAGCGCCCGAAAAGTCTCCGCGCCGTGGCCCACTTGCTCCGTGCCGTCTGCCAGGACCACGGGCGCCATGCTGGTATAGACAGGCGGCGTGATCCAGGCATCGAGACGCACCAGCTGTGTTGACGCGGTTGCTGACGGCAAGAAGGCGGCCTTGATCCTCGAACCAGCATCACCGCCAGCGGCAAAGAACGCGGCAACAAGCGCAAGCACGAGGGCAGCGCGGATTGCATAAGGATCGTCGCGGTCAGATCGCGGCTTTGGCCATGACGGCCGCAAGCGGGCCACCAACCGCGCCAGGCGCTTGCGGTGTAGGGCCCAAAGCTGAGCCGGCGCCGTGCCGGGGGCGGCGTCGAGCGTGTCCTCATAAGAGGAGGCAGGGCGGTGCTCAATCCCTGAGTCTCGCTCTAACCGCCGCAAGGCCTCGTTCCGGGTGGGCACGGCAAGACGCCAGACGGGCACGAGCGACACCACGAAACCGATAAGAAAGAGCGCAAGCAGGATCTGATGAACAAGCCTTGGGAGCAGGCTCCAACCGCCCAACAACGAGAACACGAGAAACGCGCAGATCACGACGAAGGGCCACAGCAACGCTTCGAACCCGCGCTCGGCCAGGAGCGCGACCCAGCTCAAGCGCACGCGGCGCTCGAAGCGGCGCTTCAGCGTGTCGGGAGCATTCTTGGAAATATCGGCCTCTTTCGAGCGTGAAGGCGTCGCCATGGTCCAAAGTGTCTAGCACAGGCGGGCGCGGAGCCCAGAATTACAACACGGTAACATTCTCCGCTCAAACAGGCGAAATCGGGGCGCGAAGCTGGCGCCCGCGGTTCAGAGCCAGTCGGGGAGACGCTCGGCCGCCAGCATATCTTCGTAGCTGGGCCTCGGACGGGTCACGCAATAATCGGAGCCAGCGACCAGCACCTCGGGAACGAGCGGACGGGTGTTGTACTCAGACGCCTGAACCGCGCCATACGCGCCTGCAGTCATGATCGCGATGAGATCGCCTGGATTCAACACCGGCAGCGGCCTCCCGAGTGCCAAATAGTCCCCCGTCTCGCATACCGGTCCAACCACGTCTGTCACAACCGACTGTGTCTCTGGACCCGGTTCGATCACGGGTAGGATTCGGTGATGGGCCTCGTAAAGAGTCGGCCTGATCAGATCGTTCATGGCCGCATCCACGATGGTGAACGTCTTTTCTGGCGCCGTCTTCACATAGATAACACGCGAAACCAAGATGCCTGCGTTGCCCGCGATCATGCGTCCGGGCTCGAACAGTAGCCTTACGTCAAGATCGCCCATCGCCTCGTTGACGAGCCGTGCATACTCCCTTGGCAATGGCGGTTCCGGCTCGTCCGTACGGTAGGGGATTCCAAGGCCGCCGCCGAGGTTGACGAACTCAATACGGACGCCTGTGCCGCGTAAGGTCGACACGAGTTCCTTGAGCAGGGCGAACGCGTTCGCGAAGGGCGCAAGATCGGTGATCTGGCTCCCGATATGCATGTGAATGCCGGCGGGTTCAACGCCCGGAAGCTGGCTTGCCTGGCGGTAAAGCGAGGGCGCGAGTTCGAAGGCGATACCGAACTTGTTCTCCGCCCTGCCCGTCGAGATTTTATGGTGGGTGCCGGCGTCTACATCCGGGTTCACGCGAATGGCGAACCTGGCTGTCTTGCCTTTCGCGGCCGCCACCTGACTAAGGGCGTGAAGCTCCGGTTCGGACTCGACATTGAAGGCGTAGATCCCAGCATCCAACGCGAACGCCATCTCGTCCTTGGTCTTGCCGACGCCGGAAAAGACGATGCGCTCGCCGGGCACACCGACGGCCAGCGCCCGGCGCAGTTCGCCCTCGGAAACGACGTCCATGCCAGCGCCTTGCCTTGCGAGTGTCGCCAGCACGCCGAGATTAGAGTTGGCCTTGATGGCGTAGCAGACAAGCGTATCGGGGCGTGCCGTGAACGCGTCCGCAAACACGGCCAAGTGCCGCTCGAATGTCGCGGTGGAATAGCAATAGAACGGCGTGCCGACATCGGCGGCTAGGGCGCATAGATCGATGTCTTCGGCGTGAAGCACACTGGCTTCGGATACGCCGCGCCGGTAGGCGAAATGATGCATGGGACTTGGTCGTGCTGGGGCCTAGATCGTCTTGGTTCGTCTAATGGATCTTGGTCGGTCTAACAGATCTTGGCCTGGCTAGTGGATGATGTCGTCAAGGATCGGAATGCGGCGATCCGGCGCCTGCGACTGTTTGGTGGAGGGATCGGCGGCGACTTCGGGGTACCTAGCCTCCGGCCTTTCGAGCGAGCCACGGCGCCCGCAGGCCGTGAGGCCAACGGCGAGAACAAGCGCGAATGACAAGAGAATGCGCGCGGCGCTTCCCATCGCTACCATCCCTTGAGGGTCTGACCCTGTCCTAACTTCTATGTCCCGCGGTTGGCGGGCTTCTTAGAGAACCCGTCCAACCTCTCTTTTATCGCGAGACGGCGTCCTTCTCCAAACGCTTTATCCAGCGCTTCGCCTCACGCCGAACGTTGGTTGGCGCTGTTCCACCCAGACTTGTCCGGCTTTTGGCCGACCGCGCCGGGTCTAGGACATCGAAAACGTCCTCAGTGATCCGGGGCTCCACCCCTTGCAGGTCGTCTAGTTTCAAGCGCTTGAGTTCTATGCCTTTTTCTTCCGCCAGTGCGACGATCGTCCCGGTGATATGATGAGCCTCCCGGAAGGGCGTATCGAGGTTTTGAACCAGCCAATCGGCAAGATCGGTCGCCGTCGAATACTCGCTACCGGCGGCCTTCTTCATAGCCTCGGCATTCACGACCATGTCCGAAACCATGCCGGCAAGCGCAGAAATCCCCAGTTTCAGCGCATCGAGCGCGTCGAAGACCGGCTCCTTGTCCTCCTGCATGTCCTTGGCGTAGGCGAGCGGCAAGCCCTTCATCACCATGAGTAGCGTCTGGAAGGCCCCAGCGATCCGCCCGGTCTTGGCGCGCACGAGCTCGGCCGCGTCGGGGTTGCGCTTTTGCGGCATGATCGAGGAGCCGGTTGAGAAAGAATCCGATAACCGCACAAAACCGAATTGCGGAGATGTCCATAGGACGAGTTCCTCGGCCAGCCGGGAGAGGTGGATTGCGGCGATGGCGGCCGCAGCCAGCGTCTCGAGTGCGAAGTCGCGATCGGAGACCGAATCCAGCGAGTTTGCGGTTGGCCTGTCGAAGCCGAGCGCCTTCGCGGTTTTGTGCCGGTCGACCGGGAAGCTGGTGCCTGCGAGCGCCGCGGAGCCCAGCGGGCATTCGTTCAGCCGCTTCGCGGCGTCCTGGAACCGGCTCCGGTCGCGCGCGAACATCTCTACATAGGCGAGGCAGTGATGGCCGAACGTGATGGGCTGGGCTGTCTGCAAATGCGTGAAGCCCGGCATGATCGTCGCCGCCTCTTCGAGCGCGCGCGTCGTCAGCGCAAGCTGGAGCTGGGCGAGCCCGGCATCGATGAGACCAATCTCGTCGCGCACATAGAGTTTGAAGTCGGTGGCCACCTGATCGTTTCGGGACCGCGCCGTATGGAGCTTGCCCGCGACCGGCCCGATGATCTCCTTCAGCCGGTTCTCCACGTTGAGGTGGATGTCCTCCAAGGCTCGCGAGAATTTGAAGTCACCGGCCTCGATCTCAGCAAGGATTTGGTCAAGACCTTGTGTGATCCTAGCCGTCTCGTCTGGCGCAAGGATGCCAGTCGCCTCTAACATGGTGACGTGGGCCTTCGACGCCTCGATGTCATGCCGCCAGAGCCGCTTGTCGAAATCGATGGAGGCATTTATCTCCTCCATAATGTCAGAGGGGCTAGAGGCAAAGCGGCCGCCCCACATTGTATTGGTCATGGTGTCCGGTCTGAAGCTTAGCTGAGCTCGAAGGAGCTCGAATTCAAAGAGAACGACGTGAACGGTTCCGAAAAACGCAAGAACACGATATCCCCGGTCACATATGCGGTCGCCATCGCGGTCGCACTTCTTGCCGGGTTTGGCACGGTATATTGGCTTTCCACCCCTTCTGACAATCGTTCGGGCATGCCTTCGCCCCGGGACACGGCTTCCGAGCCCGGCGCAGGCAAAGCCAGGGGCATCGGCGCAGGGCCTTTGAAAGGGCTCAATACGGGCGCTATGACCGCTTTCGTGATCCGGCCAGAGCCGGCGGCGCTACCCGAATTCGCCTTCGAGAAACCGGGCGGTGGCGAGATATCCTCCGCCGATTTGAAGGGCAAGGTCGTGCTGCTCAACATCTGGGCGACCTGGTGTGTGCCGTGCCGCGAGGAGATGCCTCAGCTGAATGCCTTGGAAGCGGAGCTTGGGAGCGATGGATTCGAAGTGGTCGCGCTCAATATCGATAAGGGTGGACCGGAAAAGGCCGTTAGGTTTCTCGACGAGACAGGCGCGACCGATCTCAAGGCCTATTACGATCCGAGCGGCAAGCTCTTTGCGAAGTTCAAGGCCGTAGGGATGCCGACGACATTATTGATCGACACGGAGGGCAAGGAAATGGGACGCCTGGTTGGTCCAGCCGATTGGTCTTCGCCGGAGGCCAAAGCGATCGTGGAAGCGGCCATCGCGGCAGCCGACGGCAACACGCCGTAGCGGTCTTGCGTCTCGGCCAAGACGCGGCTAGCGGACAGGCGTGACGGCGTCCTCATCCAGCCGGTAAGTGTAGTTGCAGGTCTCATCGTCCGGCTTGTTGCAGGGCATCCCCGACGTCGTCACATGAATCATGCGTGTGGTCCCGCTGGTCGAAAACTTGTAGCCCTTCACAAAGTCCTCAAAAACCTTGTCCCAGTCGTCGCCACTTGAATAGTAGAGCTGCAGCAAGCAACCGTGTGGGCCGCAGGCGGGGTTGCTGCCATTCTTGCAGGACAGCTTCTCATAGTCGGCGACCCAGTCTGGCCGGCCGTCGCCATTCAGATCGTCGCTTTGCAGCACTTTAGCGACGTCCGCCGTGCCGCCGTCCTTGCGGCATCGGTCCGCGGCCTCGGCGACCGTCTCAGCCATCTCGTCGGGGAACTCAGCCAAGAGTTGCGCAGCCGCATGCGGCACGAACGGTGCCTGACACATGGCTAATGCCGCGAGCATCGTAATTGCAAGCCGTACTGACATGATCAGCGTGGGTCTTAGTTGAGCGGGAACGGCAGTGCAGGTAGTTCGGCGAGCTGCGAGACCGGCCTTTCTTGGCGGAAGGGGTCCGGCATCAGCTCCGACCGTCGTCTCTTCTTCGGTCGCGGCCCGCAAATGACCGCGCGCAGAGCCGCGGGCTTGTCGGCGCGGTCAGCCGGGAGCGCGAGACCATTCAGGCTCGTTCCGAACAATGACTTCCAAAAATAGCGCTTGAAGCCGTTCTCGAGCAGCTGCGCCGCACGGGCATTGCGTACGCGGGTCGAAGGCTCGCCAAGGACAACGGCGACAAGCTTGCGGCCGTCACGTGTCGCGCTGACGATGATGTTGAAACCGGAGTCGCAGATGAATCCGGTCTTCATGCCGTCGGCACCGTTGAAGGTGCGCAAGAGTCCGTTATGGCTCCTTAGCTGCCTCTTGCCGACACTGACTGACTTCTGCGCAAAGATGTCCGAATACTCGGGGAACTCGATGATAAGCGCGCGGGCCAGGCGGGCGAGATCGCGCGCGGTCGTGTATTGCTGCGCGTTTGGCAGGCCATGCGGGTTGGCGAACTGCGTGCTGGTCATGCCCAACCGTTTTGCAGCCTCGTTCATGCGGTCGATAAAGGCCTCCTCGGTCCCACCCACCGTCTCCGCGACCATGACGGCCACGTCGTTCGCGGATTTCACGATGATCACGCGGATGGCCTTCTCAAGTGTCATCGATGTGCCCACGGGAAGACCAAGTTTGGTCGGCGGCTCGCTGAGGGCATTCTTGGTGACGATGGCCGGAGTATCGAGCGTGACTTCGCCGTTCCGCAGCGCGTGGAACGCGACATAGGCCGTCATCATCTTTGTTAGCGATGCGGGAAACCAGAGTGTGTCGGGATCCTCGGCATAGAAGACGGTGCCGTTATAGGGCTCGAAGACAAGGGCGGGGCTGGCTTTGGCGGCAGTCGGCCCGAGAAGGGAAAAAACGGCGATAAAGCAAAAGAAGGCACGCCTCAGCATGAAATACGATCCCCTTCAGTCCCTTCGGCGCGTGTGCCCGATGCGCAACGCCACAACCCACGCAGCGCGGATCATCCGCCCTATTTCACACGCAATTTCGACTCTTCCGTGACAGGCACGCACTCGGTCGATCGAAGACTCGGCCGATCGCCGGACCCGCCGCAACACTAGCGACCTTGCCTGGTTTCGCAAGCCAGGTCGTAGAGCCTTTCATGGTTCAATCTAGCCTTGAAAGTCTCTAGCTGGCTTCCTTGTTGTCGAGAATCCAAGAGGCCGCTTCGGCGAGATCCCTGGCCACATGTGTTGGCGGCGGATCAAATCGATGCTCGTCGCCATCGCGGTACTTCCCGGTGCGCACGAGGATAGCCTGCGCAATACCCGCCTTAAGCGCGCCCGCGACATCACTCTCTGCATCGTCGCCCACCATGACGGTGCTGTCCGGCGTAGCGCCCATGCTCGAAAGAGCGGCGTGAAAAAAATCTGGCGATGGTTTGCCAAGAACGATCGCGTTCTTTTGGCTCGAATACTCAAGCGCTGTCACGAAGGCGCCTGCGTCCAGGCTAAGCTTGCCGTCGTCATCCATGAAGGTGCGGTTCTTCGCGAGCGCCAGGAACGCCGCGCCGTCGATCAGCGCACGGAAGGCACGGTTCATGTGGTCGAACGAGAATCCTTGGCCTGCGTCGCCGACGACGATCGCGCGGTTGGGGCGCGACGGGATGTCGGCGAATTCCGACTCCAAGTTCGGGTGGACCAGTAGATGCGGCGAGGCATCGTTTGCGTCGAGCCAAGCACGCGCGGCTTGGCCGGGCGTGAAGAGTTCCTCATTCGTGATCTCCAGCCCCAGGCCAGCCAGTCGGCTCAGCAACGCCGTCTTCGTCTTCGTCGTGGTATTTGTCACGAAGCGGATCGGCAGGCTGGCGGCATGAAGGCGATGTACTGCCTCGACCGCGCCCGGAAGCACATGGTCTCCCTCGTAGACCACACCTGCTAAGTCGAGAAGGACGCCGCGGATCATGGTTGCAGCGTTGCGCACTTACTTGGTCTGGATCAAGAGCCGCAGCGTCGCGGGCTACCATTGGGCCCAAGATTATTGGGCCCGAATTGGTTGGGCCCTATCTCCGTTCGGCCAACAGCACTAGTCTTGTATCCCAGTTTACAATCCGTGGAATGAGGTCTTGGCCAACATGAGCGCCTTGTTTGAAGAGCTCGATTACTGCCCGACGCCGATCGGCGCGGTGAGCCTGCGCCGCCGCCGGGACCTTAAGCTTGATGTGGATGTGTTCGAGATCAGGCTTGGCGACGAGTCCCTGATGACGAGCCTCTTTACCGCGTCCGAGATCGCGTTGGCGCGGCGCGGGCTCGCTGCGCTGGGCACTGCTGCCAAACCTGACGTTGTCGTCGGTGGACTTGGCCTCGGGTACACCGCCCATGCCGTGTTGGAGGCATCCGCGGGCGCATCGCTGATTGTTGTCGAGGCGTTGGCACCGGTCATTGAGTGGCACCAGAGCGGTGTGCTCCCACTGGGAACGGCTATTGCGAACGATCCGCGCTGCCAACTCGTTCAGGGCGACTTCTTCGCCATGGCTGCATCGGACGAGGGCTTCGATCCGCAGGCGCCAGGACGACAGCTCGACGCCATCCTCGTGGACATCGATCATTCGCCGGAGGCGCTACTGGATGAGCGCAGCGAGTCCTTCTATCGGACCGATGGTTTGCGGCGCCTTGCCCGCCATCTTCGCCCCGGTGGCGTGTTTGGGCTGTGGTCGGACGCACTGCCAGACGAGAGCTTCCTCGCGCGTCTGGGGAGTGTCTTTGCGGAGGCGCGCGCCGAACCGGTCACGTTTCACAATCCGCTGCAGGACCGGCCCTTCACGCAGACGGTCTATCTTGCGCGGGCATACGAGAAGCCTGCGTCATGACCGATGCGTACGGGGACATGAGCAAACTACGGGCGCAGTTGGTGGCGCGACTGCGAGCGCTCAGCGACAATAGTGAGTCGACGGCGGACAATCGACGTCCCGTCGAGCTCGACCAAACATCCGTCGGCCGATTATCACGAATGGACGCCATGCAAGGCCAAGCCATGGCCGTGGCCACCGAACAGCGGCGGCGCGACGAGGCGCGGCGTATCGAGGCCACGATTAAGAGGATCGACGAGGGCGACTATGGCTATTGCACAGCATGTGGGGAAGAGATCGCGGCGAAACGTCTGGCCGCGGATCCCACGGTCTCAATGTGCATCCGTTGCGCTCGCTAACCAGCGATGAGTTCAGTCTCGCTCCGTAATCAGCACAAGTCGTAAATCGTTGACGTTGGTCATCGTCGGCCCTGTTTCGAGCAAATCGCCGATGCCTTGGAAGAACGTATACGGATCGTTTGCCGCCTGGTGGGCTTTTGCGCTGATGCCGGCTGCCTCCGCGCGCCGGAGCGTTTCCGGGTAGATCAGCGCGCCAGCATTGTCCTCGGAACCGTCGACGCCGTCTGTGTCTCCCGCCAGCGCATAGATGTTCGGCGCCCCGTCAAGCGCGATGGCCATGGATAGAAGAAAGTCCGTGTTCGGACCACCTTTGCCGCCCTTGGTCTTGATGGTCACAGTCGTCTCGCCCCCGGAGATCAGCACGCAAGGAGGCTCGACCGGCTGGCCGCGCATCGCGCACTGACGTGCAATACCCGCATGGACGAGGCCGACGTCGCGAGACTCACCCTCGATGCTGTCGCCGAGAATAACAGGGGTTACGCCAGCCTCCCGGGCCACGGCGGCGGCGGCCTCCAACGAGGCTTGGGGTGTGGCGATCATAACGTTCTCGACCCGGTCAAAGCACTTGTCGCCGGGCTTCGGTGTTTCGTCGATGGTTTCAAGGACTTGCCGGACGTTGGCTGGCAGGTCGATGCCGTATTTCTCGACGATGGCGATCGCGTCCGCATTTGTCGATGGGTCCGGAACGGTCGGTCCTGAGGCGATGATGGAGGCGTCGTCTCCAGGCACATCCGAGATCATCAGGGCAACGACTTTTGCCGGGTAGGCAGCTCGGGCAAGCCGTCCACCCTTGATGGCCGAAAGGTGCTTGCGCACCGTGTTCATCTCCGAGATCGTCGCGCCGCTCGCGAGTAGTGCCTTGTTTACCGTTTGCTTGTCCTCAAGCGAAATGCCTTCCGCGGGGGCCGCTAGAAGCGCTGAGCCGCCGCCGGAGATCAACGCGAGCACGAGATCGTCTTCGGTCAATCCCTGAACCGTCTCGAATATGCGCTGCGCCGCTTCGCGGCCGGCGGCGTCTGGCACCGGGTGCGCCGCTTCAACGACTTCAAGCCGTTCCGTGGGCAGCCGATAGCCGTAGCGCGTGACGACGACGCCGTCGAGCGGACCGTCCCAAGTATCCTCCAGCGCTTTCGCCATGGCGCCGGACGCTTTACCGGCGCCGATAATGACGGTGCGGCCTTTGGGTCGTTCGGGCAGGTAGGGCGGAACGCAGAGCGATGGTAAGGCAGCATCCACGCCCGCCTTGAACATGGCCTTCAACAACTCTTCTGGGGACATTTGATCCGCTCCGCTCCCTGTCGCTTGTTATTGCTGTTGAAACTGCACAGACGATTGCCAGAAGGCAAGCGAATGAATACGGTGCCCGTCCGTTTCGCGAAATCTCGCGTGTTCAAAAAGACATAAAGAGGCTGGGAGTAGACGATCATGTCCGAGGGCTCGAGCGAACAACACAAGAAGCCGAAATCCGATATCGAGATTAGTCAGGCTGCGAAGATGCGGCCTATACTGGACGTGGCTAAAGACAAGATCGGGATCGAGGCGAAGGACCTCATTCCCTACGGGCATTACAAAGCCAAGGTCTCGCTCGATTACATCGACAGCTTGAAGGATAAGCCGGACGGCAAACTAATCCTGGTTACCGCGATCACGCCAACGCCTGCGGGCGAGGGTAAGACCACGACTACGGTCGGTCTTGGCGATGCGCTCAATCGCATTGGCAAGAAAGCGATCATGTGTCTGCGTGAGCCGAGCCTCGGGCCTTGCTTCGGTATGAAGGGCGGGGCGGCCGGTGGCGGCTATGCGCAGGTCGTTCCGATGGAGGA
>JASJEH010000032.1 GCA_030064755.1 Methyloceanibacter sp.
GTATTGCGGCGATGGGGATCACCACGAGCACCCATGCGGCGGCGGAGACGAAGAGTCGGAAGGCGAGAGATTTAGGCCCCATCGGGCGAGAGCCTTTCAGGGCTAGATTGGATCAATTCTGTTGCGCATCTGATGGATGGGCTGTGGTGAACCAGGCCGAAGAGCGATGCCCATGCATCCGTCGAGGACTGTTTCGCCACGGACCGCCATCAGCGCGCAATCCCTTCGGGACCGGGCGTCTTGGGCTCATGATCGTCGGAAAAATTCTCGACCGTATCGCGGGATATGCTCTCAAATTTTTCCTCGATCCTGAACCCAAAACGCCTCGGCAGAATGGGTCAATCTAGCCATGGAAGGCTCTAACGGCGCCTAGCATGATCGCCAGGCGATCCGGTGATCAATTTAGAGTTTCATGGGTCAACCCTGCAGTCAAAAGATTGAGAAACCCTGTCCCCGCGTCGCCACGAGGGTGCACCGCCCACGAGGTGTCTCAACCGGTGTGATGCGAGAGGTCCTGCAAAGTCGGGTTTTGGCCATTTAGCGGGTTGTCGGGATCCCACGCGTACCGAATGTCCGAGAAACGCGCCTGAAGTCCATCGTAGAGCAGGAGCCGGCCGACAAGGCCTTCGCCGATCCCGAGGAGCTCCTTGACGACCTCCACGGCCTGAAGGCACCCCAGCACACCAGCCACGGCGCCGAGGATACCCGCTTCCGAACAGGCCGGAACGGTCCCGTCTGGCGGCGGGGCCGGAAACAGGCAGCGGTAGTTCGGATTGGGCTTCCCGTCTCCGTCCGTCTCGAAGGCACGAAACGTGGTCAACTGACCATCGAATGGTCCGACCGCCGCGGCCACAAGCGGCCGCTTCGCGAAGTAGCAGGCGTCGTTGACGAGATAGCGGGTTGCGAAATTGTCGGAACCGTCCGCTACTATGTCGAAAGCGCTGACGACGCTGAGCGCATTCTCCGAAACCAGCCGCGTTGTGAAGAGCTTCAGGTCCACGTGAGGGTTTAGGCTCATGATGCGCGAGGCGGCACTGCGCGTCTTATGCCGCCCGACTGTCTCGGTTCCATGTAGAACCTGGCGCTGAAGGTTGTCGAGACTGACCCGGTCGTCGTCGATGACGCCAATCTGGCCGATCCCTGCCGCTGCAAGGTAGAGGATCAACGGCGAGCCCAGCCCGCCCGCGCCGACAACGAGCACGCGCGCGCCCTTCAGGCGCTGCTGCCCCTCACCGCCGATTTCCCTCAGGACGAGATGGCGGCGGTACCTGGCGATTTCATCGTCTGTGAGCGTCGTGTTGATCGAGACATCTCCCGCCAAGGCTTGCATCTGCGGCGCGTCCGCTGGCAGCCTCGGCCTCCTTAGCCGGTCGAGCCGAACCCGCCTTTGCCGCGCTCGGTCGCGCCGACCTCCAAGACTTCGGCGATTTCGACCATGGTGACCGGCGCAATGACCACTTGCGCGATGCGGTCGCCGCGCGCGATGCGGAACACCTCATCGCTGTGATTGATCAGCACGACTTGCACCTCACCGCGATAATCCGCATCGATCGTGCCAGGGCTATTGAGCACCGTCACGCCGTGCTTCAAGGCAAGACCCGACCGGGGGCGCACCTGCGCCTCATAGCCTACCGGCAACTCAAAAACGAGCCCGGTGGGCACAGCGCCCCGCGCGCCTGCGCTCAGCATAAGGGGCTCCCCGTCGCCAATGGCAGCGCGCAAATCGAATCCGGCCGCATGCTCGGTTTGATAGTCGGGGAGCGGCAGCCCGTCCCCATGCGGCAAGCGCAAGACGCGCAACCGGGGCTTCATCAGGCCCCCTTACTCCGCCGCCAGCTGCATGGCGTGCAGGGCCTCGGCGGCGCGCGTGAGGAGCTTCGTGGCCATCTCGTCCTTGCCCATGGCCGGCCAATCCTCGACGCCCGTTGCTGAGACCAGATGAACCTCCGTGCGATCCCCGCCCATGATCTTCGTATCTGGCGACACGTCATTGGCGACGATCCAATCGGCCCCTTTGCGGCTGAGCTTTTCCTGGGCGTGGGTGATGATGGTCTCGGTCTCGGCGGCAAAACCGATCACGAGTGTGGGCCGGCGCGCGCCTGGCGCCGCGAGCGTGGCAAGGATGTCGGGGTTGCGGGCAAGAGCGAGGTTGAGGGCCGTCTGTCCTTCTTCCTTTTTCAGCTTCTCCATCGCCTGAGTGGCCGCCCGCCAATCGGCGACTGCCGCCGCACAGATCGCCACGTCTACCGGCAAGGCCGCAAGGGCCGCATCCAGCATGTCCGACGCGGTCTCGACCTTGATCGTGTTGACGCCCGGAATGTCGGGCAGATTGGTCGGGCCGGAGATCAACGTGACGTTAGCGCCCATGTCCTTGGCCGCCCGGGCCAGCGCATTGCCCTGCTTACCGGAAGACCGGTTCGCAATGTAGCGTACGGGGTCGATGGGCTCATAAGTCGGCCCGGAGGTGATCAGCACATGGCGGCCGGCCAAGGACGCGCCACCGGGGCTTGGCAAGACGCGCTGGATCGCGTCCGCAATATCGTCGGGCTCGGCCATGCGCCCAAGGCCATATTCGCCGCACGCCATGTCGCCCTTTTCGGGGCCGACAAACCGCACGCCGTCGGCCCTCAAGGTCGCGACGTTGCGCATGGTCGCGGGGTGCTCCCACATGCGCACATTCATAGCGGGCGCCACGAGCACAGTCTTGTCCGTGGCCATGAGAACGGTCGAGGCGAGATCGTTGGCCAGCCCATTCGCCATCTTGGCGAGAAGGTCCGCCGTGGCTGGCGCGACGACCACGAGATCAGCCTCGCGGCTGAGCTGGATATGGCCAATCTCCGCTTCGCCTTTGAGGTCGAAGAGATCAGTGAAGGCTTCCTCGCCGGATAGGACCGCGAAAGAGAGCGGCGTGACAAACTGAGCGCCACCGTCGGTCAGGACCACCCGCACGGATGCTCCGCGATCGCGCAGGCGCCGGACGAGTTCCAAGGCCTTATAGGCTGCAATACCACCGCCGACGATCAGAAGGATGCGTTTGCCGTTTAACATGGGGTCTGTCCTCGGGTTCGGTGGCGGTAGTCTATCACAGTGGCGCGCTCTGGTTGAGCCTCAGAGGATTTGCGCGACAGCGATGGCAAGGAGCGCAAGCGCGCCAACCCAGATACCAATCCGCGTCCAGCGGTCTTGGGTGTTTTGGGCTTGGGCGATCCGCGTGACGCTCTCATCGTCCAGGCGTAACCCGTCTTCGGCCATCGCACCGAAGGAATCCGCCGTGCGTTCCGCTTGGCGCAAGAGCTTCGGCAGATCGCCAACGAAGCGGCCAACCGATGCCGCGCCTTCGGCCGCCTGCTCGATGCGGGCTCCGGCACCGAGCTGACTCTCGAGCCACTCCTTCACAATCGGCTCGGACACGACCCACATGTTTAGCTCAGGATCGAGCGTCCGGCCGACGCCCTCGACCACGACCATAGTCTTCTGCAGCATGATCAACTCAGGCCGGGTCTGCATGTCGAAGACCTCAGTGTACTGAATGAGCTGACCCAAGAGCTGTGCCATAGAGATCTCACTGGCGGGCCGGTCCATGATGGGCTCGCCGATAGCGCGCATAGCTTGGGCGAACTGCGACACGGAGTGTTTGCGCGGCACATAGCCCGCCTCGAAATGCACTTCCGCCACACGCCGGTAGTCACGCGTGATGAAGCCGTACAGAATCTCCGCGAGGAACCGGCGCTCCTTCATGCCGAGGCGCCCCATAATGCCGAAATCGACGGCAACAATACGCCCCGCCGCGTCGACGAAGAGATTGCCCTGATGCATGTCTGCATGGAAGAAGCCGTCGCGCATAGCGTGGCGTAAGAACGTCTGCATCAATGTCGCGCCCAGCGCCTTGAGGTCGTGGCCTTTTGCCCGAAGCCCCTCAAGGTCCCCCATCGGCGTACCGTCGATCCATTCGAGGGTGAGAACGCGGCGGGCGCTGCGCTGCCAATCGACTTTCGGAACGCGGAATCCCTCCTCACCGGCGATGTTGTCGGCCATCTCGGATATGGCGGCAGCCTCCATGCGCAAATCCATCTCGATTGCGACGGACTTGGCCAGCGTGTCCACGACCGCGATGGGACGCAGCCGCCGCGACGGGGCATGGAAGCGCTCAATCATCCGTGCGGCGAAGAAATACGAATCAAGGTCCTTCTTGAAGCGATGCTCGATACCGGGGCGCAGCACCTTGACCGCTACGTCTTTGAGGTCGCCGCTAGAACCTTTGGTCTTGGCTCTATGAACTTGTGCGATGGAGGCAGCGGCCACGGGCGGTCCGAACTCGGTAAACAGAGCCGTGATCGGTGCTTCGAGTTCTCTCTCGACGAGCTTGACCGCTTCGTCTTGCGAGAACGGTGGCAAGCGGTCCTGCAGGGTCGACAGATCGCGCGCTAGTTCCCTGCCGACAATATCGTCCCGCGTCGCAAGGAACTGCCCGAGCTTGATGTAGGAGGGACCGAGCGACGTGAGCGCCGAAGACAAGCGCGCTTCGTTCTCCGTACTGACTCCTTTTCGCAAGGGGGCCGTGACCCGGCCGAATACGGCAAGCGGACCCGACACGCGCGCGTCGTCTGGCAGTACCCGCGCCCCGCTCCAGGCAAGGGTCGCACCCGCCTTAGTCAGACGTGCCATATTGAGGATGGCGTTCACGTCTATCGCCTCACTTAAATTCGCCAGCCCGAATGAATGGCGGCGATGCCGCCGGTCAGGTTCCGGTAGCGCACGCGCTCGAACCCGGCCTCTTTTATCATGCCGGCGAAGCGTTCCTGATCGGGAAAGCGTCTTATGCTTTCCACGAGATAGCGATAGGATTCCGCGTCCCCGGCCACCAGTTGGCCGAGCGCCGGAATCGCATTGAAAGAGTAGGCATCGTAGAGCCGGTCGAGCAGCGGCATCTCAACATTTGAGAACTCCAGGCAAAGGAAGCGGCTACCCGGCTTCAGCACCCGGTAGGCCTCCTCAAGCGCCCTATCGATATGGGTGACGTTTCGAATCCCGAAGGCGATCGTATAGGCATCGAAACGCCGGTCTTCGAAGGGCAGGCTCTCCGCATTGCCCTGGACGAAGGATAAGCCTTCGCGGCCGTCCGCGCGCTTCTGTCCCTCATCCATCATTTCCTTCGAGATGTCGCAAATCGTGGCCGTGGCGCCCTTGCCCGCCGCATTAAGGACGCGCATCGCGATGTCGCCGGTACCCCCCGCCACATCGATCAGCGCGAAGGGCGCATCGGACTTGGGTGGTGCCAGCGCGGTCACAACATCGGCCTTCCATAAACGGTGCAGGCCGCCCGACATCAGATCGTTCATCAGGTCGTAGCGGCTGGCGACCTTGGTGAAGACCTCGTTCACCAGGCCCTGGCGGGCGTTCTCCGAAACCCGGGCAAAACCGAAGCTCGTTTCGGTCCCGAAGTCGCCTCCGTTTTTCAAGTCATCCGGCATGGCAGCGGACAATAGCCTAAGCCCATAGTTCAGGCTATTGTTGCGGTGCAATGTGCTTACATTGCACCGCAATGAACTGGGAAAACCGCTCGAAACTGCCATTCTCTGACCGCAGATACGCCGACGACCATGCCTGAATTGCCCGAAGTCGAGACCGTTCGCCGTGGATTGGAGCCCGTCCTTGTGGGGAACGCCTTCGCTCGGGTGGAACAACGCCGGCCGGACTTGCGCTTTCCGCTACCAAAGCGCTTCGCCGAGCGGCTAACAGGCCGGGCGATCAAGGGACTTGAGCGACGCGCCAAGTATCTCCTGGCACGGCTGGACGACGGGCAAGTGCTGATCATGCATCTCGGCATGACGGGCCGTTTCGCGATTGAAAAGGCGGGTGGCGAGACGTCGGCGCCCGGCGACTTCGTGCACGAACCTTCATCCGAGTTCGGCTTCCCGAAGCATGAGCATATCGTCTTTCACCTGGGCGACGGCTCAACCGTCCGGTACTCGGACGTGCGCCGGTTCGGGATCATGGACCTTGTGGGAGAAGGCGAACTCGACGGCCACGCTCTCTTTAAGGGGCTCGGGATCGAACCGCTCGATGAGGAGCTAACGCCGGCCTGGCTCGCGAAGAAGCTCAAAGGCAAGACGACGCCGATCAAGGCGGCGCTGCTCGACCAGCGCCTGATCGCGGGCCTTGGAAACATCTATGTCTGCGAAGCGCTCTTCCGTGCGCGCATTTCGCCCACGCGGCGTGCCGGATCGCTTGCGACGAAGACAGGGCGCCCGACCGAGAAGACGGCGGCGCTTGTGAAAGGCGTACAATCCGTTTTGCGGGAGGCTATTCGCTCTGGTGGCTCCTCGTTGCGCGACTACCGCCATGCCGATGGCAGTCTCGGCCGCTTTCAACACCGATTCCGTGTCTATGGCCGCGCTGGCGAGCGCTGCCTGCAGCGCGGCTGCGACGGCATCATCCAGCGGATCGCCCAAGGCGGACGCTCCACCTTCTACTGTCCAATCTGCCAGCGATAAGGGAACTGACACACATGTACATGGATCAGGCCGCCATCGGCGGTGAACCAGCCAACAAGGAATACGCCACGATCATTGTGACGCGTGAAGGCAGGGTGGGGGTCATCACCCTCAACCGTCCAAAGGCGCTTAACGCGCTTAACTCGCAGCTGGTCGGCGAGCTTTGCGAGGTGCTCAACGTCTTCGACAAGGACCCAGAGATCGGCTGCATCGTCATCACGGGGGGCGAGAAGGCCTTCGCCGCCGGCGCCGACATTAAAGAGATGCAGAGCAAGACGTCCGTCGAAGCCTACAGCACTGCCTTTCTTGCGCCCTATGACACAATCGCCGCTACGCGCAAGCCGATCATCGCAGCCGTCGCGGGCTACGCGCTGGGCGGCGGCTGCGAACTGGCGATGTCATGCGACATCATTTTGGCGGCGGAGAACGCCGTGTTCGGCCAGCCCGAGATCAATCTTGGCATCATGCCGGGCGCTGGTGGCACGCAGCGGCTGACCCGCGCAGTGGGCAAAGCGAAGGCCATGGAGCTATGCCTCACGGGCCGTCAAATGCGCGCCGACGAGGCCGAACGTTCCAACCTCGTGAGCCGTATTGTCCCCGTCGAGTCGCTGCGCGACGAAGCCTTGAAAGACGCTTCCAAGATCGCCGGCTATCCGACGCACGTGGTCATGATGATCAAGGAATCGATCAATCGCGGGTTCGTCACGACGCTATCGGAGGGCGTCCGTTTCGAACGCAATCATTTCTACTCGCTCTTCGCGACTGAAGATCAGAAAGAAGGCATGGCCGCCTTTATCGAGAAGCGGAAGCCGCAGTTCAAGAACCGCTAGGCGGCGGCGCTCCTGCCGAGGCCATCCGCCGCCACGACAGGCCGAGACAACTTGCCGAGACAGCTTGCCAAGCCCAAGCTGGCCCGCCACCCTCTTGCGTGGGAGGAACAGAACTATGCTTGGCAAAGTCACGGTTATTGCATTCCACCGCGCCAAATCCGGCAAGGAAGATGCGCTACGCGAGGCGCTGCTGGCTCTTTGCGGGCCAACCCGCGAGGAGCAAGGCTGCATCAATTACGACTTGCACGTTTCCGCCGAGGACCCGGGCCTGCTGGTGTTTCACGAAAACTGGGTGAGCAAGGCTGACCTCGATAGGCACCTGGCCTCGCCCCATATCGACGCTTTCCGGCAGGTGGCGGGTGAATTGCTCGCGGAACCGCCCAACATCACGCTGTGGAGCGCCGCTGAGGGCTGACGGCCCGCAGGCTCCCTGGAGGCGGTACGCAGAACAGACGCCCGCGCCTGATTGACGCCAGCCTCAGGTTGACGCCAGCTCCCGGTTGACGCCCCTTGGGGCGCTCGCTATAGAGCATGCCAAATTCGTGTTTATGGCGCTTTTTCGAGACCGCCTCGTGCGGACCGGAAGCAGCCCTCAAGGATCCTACACATGGCTAATACCAAGTCGGCGAAGAAAGCCGTTCGCCAGATTACCCGCCGTACCGAAGTGAATAAGACCCGGCGGAGCAACATGCGCAGCTATCTGCGCAAGGTCGAGGAAGCAATCGCTTCAGGCGACAAGGACGCTGCCCAGGCTGCGCTGCGCGTCGCCGAGCCGGTTGTCGCGCGTACGGCCCAGCTTGGCATTCTTCATCGCCGTGCAGCGTCGCGGAAGGTTTCGCGCCTTGCCAAGCGCGTCGGCGCCATGGGTGCCTAGCAGACTGGGTGCTTGGCGGGCAACCGCTTAACCTCTCCGTTTACTCAATGTGACTGACCGGCGGTTCTGCGTCGCGGCGACGCCTGACGTAGTGTCGCGCAATGTCGCCCGTCTCCTCCTGCGACCATCCTCGCAGGATCGGCGGGGCCCATGGCCAAATCAGGGACCGGTTGGCAGTCCTGCCGCCAGACCCTCAAGAGACGCGCCGACGGCTCGGAACCCGCAACTGCCCTCGCGCGTTCGGGTTAATGGCAGCTCATGTGCGCGTCGCGGCTGGGCGTTGTCCGCGAATATCTCAATTGCTTGACACTGAGATATCAATTGCTTGACAGCGCTGTCATGCAATTGACGCTCGTTCTTTGTGGCCTCAGAGCCGCAGTTTTCCACTGAATGCCCCTAAAAAAAAATTTTTTGGGCCCCAACTCCCGGAAAAGCCCACACTTCCGTTGCGGAAAGTGCGACAGCCTGCCGATTCGCGCTTTTTGCCCAGGGGTTTGGCTAGCGGCACTCATTGATGAGTCTACTGACGAATACTGAATTTCGCCCGAGTCTCGTCTGCTTGATTGGCACGATAGGCGAGTGTATAGTCTAGTTATCCGAACGGGGACGTCCCCTCCTTACAATTGAGTACCTTGATCTTGGCCGTTTCCGAGACAGGATTTCTTTGTCTTGAGTGAGGGGCGTCATGAATATCTTGTGGAATGCTTATGCGTAAGTTGTGAATATTACGTGCGCAAGTCGCACAAGATCACCACGGATAGTGGGCGGCACGAATTCTGTTCTTGTACCGTGCTCATAAATTTGAGGAGGAGGCTCGATTTTGGGCGCGCACGTGGACAAATACACGGTCGACGAGGTTGATGTGGCGTCAACCTGGAGCTCGCTCCAGGGGAATCCTCGATCGCAGTTAGTCGATGTGCGTACACGCGCGGAGTGGACTTATGTGGGAATCCCGGATCTTGGGTCCCTAGGTAAAAGGGCTGTCCTCGTCGAGTGGCAGACTTTTCCCGATCAGTCCGTCGATCCGCGCTTTGCCGAACGCCTTGCACGCGAACTGCAAGCGCTCGGTGTCCAAGCAGACGATGATCTTTTTTTCATATGCCGTTCGGGTAGCCGGAGCCTGGCAGCTGCCGAGGTGATGGCATCTGCAGGGTATGGCGCTTGTCATAACGTCTCGGAAGGGTTCGAAGGACCGCTCGATGACGACAGGCACCGCGGCACGCTATCTGGTTGGAAAGCGATTGGTCTCCCGTGGCTGCAAGGCTAGGGAGCCGGTTATTGGAACTGTCGGGATGGTCCGCGTTCAAATTGTTGACCGCTGTTGTAACTGCGTACGGTGCGTGTTGGCGCGACAAAAAATGATTAGGGAAAGAACACAATCGTGGCAGAGGCACAGGCACGGGCACATGACCATGGGGCCCATCAACAGGAGCAATGCGCGCCGGGCGAAGCTTGGACGCGCGTCAAATCTCGGCTTCGCGGCGAGCTGGGAGAGGATGTCTACGCAAGTTGGTTTCGCGGCGTCGAAGTCGACGATATTGCCGGAGGCGTCCTCCATCTGACGGTCGCGACGCGCTTTTTGCGCAATTGGCTGAGGACGCACTACTACGACACTGTCCTGCGGCAGGCACAAGGCGAGTGGCCAGAGGCCGAGCGCCTAGAATTCTCCGTTCGGCAGCCGCACTTCACTGTCGAGCCGCCGAAGGATGTCGCAATGGCGCGCCCAGTGGCGCCATTAGCGGTGGCAGAGCGCTCGTCACTGCCGATGCCATTGCGCACTGGCTATGACGGCTTCGAGGGTTCGCCCTTGGATCCGCGCCTGAGCTTCGGCAGCTTCGTCGTTGGCAACACGAACAAACTGGCGCATGCAGCGGCCCATCAGGTGGCGCTGTCGTCATCGAGTCCGCAGTCGCCCTTTAACCCCTTGTTCCTGCACGGCAATGTTGGACTGGGCAAGACGCATCTCCTGCATGCCATCGCCTGGGAGGTGAAGCGACAGAAGCCCGAGGCCGAGGTCCTTTACCTCACAGCCGAACGCTTTATGTCGGGTTTCGTGCAGGCGCTTCGGGCCCGCGACGCCCTCGCCTTCAAGGAGAAGCTCCGCAATATCGATATTCTCCTGATCGACGACATGGAGTTTCTCCAAGGTCCGACAATCCAGCAGGAGTTCTGCCATACGCTGAACTCGCTGATTGATGGCGGACGGCAGGTTGTTGTTGCAGCGGATCGCGCGCCCACACATCTCGACAAACTCGACATGCGGATGCGCTCTCGTCTCGGTGGCGGCCTCGTGGCCGAGATGAAGACGATGGACTACGACCTGCGCCACAAGATACTTGAGAAGCGCGCACAAGAGGCGTGCGCGGAAACCAACGGTCTTGAAGTGTCGGACACGGTGTTGGCGTTCCTCGCCGAGCGGCTAACGGAAAGCGGGCGCGAGCTTGAGGGCGCCGTCCACCGTCTGCGGGCGAGCTACCAGCTCACCGACGAGCCGGTGACGATCGCCATCGCCGAGCAGATCGTCCGCGACCTGATGCGGGGGGCGGAGCCGCGCCGGGTGCGCATCGACGACATCCTGCGGACCGTGTCGAAACACTACGGCGTCAATCGTAGCGATCTCCTCTCCGGGCGCCGGAACCGCTCCATCGTGCGGCCCCGGCAAATCGGGATGTATCTAGCCAAGTTGCTGACATCCCGGTCTCTGCCCGAGATCGGGCGACGCTTCGGCAACCGCGATCACACGACCGTGCTGCACGCGATCCGCAAGATTGAGCAGCTGATGAGCGACGACGGTCAACTCCGCGAGGAAATCGAGCTACTCAAACGGCTCTTGCGCGACTAGCGCTTAGAGGCTGGCTGGGCCTGGACTCACAGACTCCGGGCCCGCCGGCAGCTGGCGTCTCAAGAAGCAAAACTACGGGCATGACTGCGCCGTTTGAGCACCCGGCGCTCTTGCAAATTCCGCCTTAGCGCTGCAAGTTCAATTGACTATTTGCCGCGGGTTTTTCGCCCGCCTCGCCAAGGCTCCATCAGGAGCGCGACGGCTCCAGCATGAGCTGGGGCTCAGCCAGATTTCGAGTCTTGGACCGGGGACAAATCAGCGAAGAAGCGCCAGACTTCAGGAAACGCTCCAACCATGCGCCTTACAATCGAGAAGCCGAAACTCGCCAAAGCCCTCGCCCATCTTGCGAGCGTGGTCGAGCGTCGCAATACGATACCTATACTGTCCAACGTGCTGCTGACAGCTGGCGACGGCATCTTGACGTTGACCGCCACCGATCTCGACATGGAGGTCGTGGAGACCGTCGACTGCGCTATCTCGGCCGATGGCGCGATCACGGTGCCCGCGCATATGTTCAACGACATTGTGCGCAAGCTTCCCGATGGCGACATCTCGCTCGATCGCGACGCAGAGCAGGAGCGTCTCACCATCACATCTGGCCCGGCGCAATTCTCACTTCAGACTCTTCCCGCCGACGACTTCCCCGCACTATCCGTTGAAGACATGGATCATGCTTTCGCGGTGCCGGCTGCGGAACTCAAGCGACTCATCGAAAAAACGCGTTTCGCGATCTCGACCGAAGAGACCCGCTACTACTTGAACGGCATCTATCTGCACGCCGCCGAGACTGACGGCACCGAGATGTTGCGCGCGGTGGCTACGGACGGGCATCGGCTCGCCCAAGTCGAGATACCTCTACCCGATGGCGCCAAGGGCATGCCGGGCGTTATCGTGCCGCGCAAGACAGTGGCGGATCTGTTGCGGCTTGCGGAAGCTGGGGACGAGGATGTTCAGATTGAGCTGTCGCCCTCCAAAATACGTGTGTCCGCAGGGCAGGTGGTCCTGACCTCCAAGCTGATCGACGGGACGTTCCCGGATTATGAGCGGGTCATCCCGCAAGGGAATGACAAGCGGCTCGAACTGGACAACGTTACGTTCGAGCAGGCGGTGGATCGCGTCTCGACCTTGTCCAGCGACAAGGGCCGCGCCGTGAAGCTTGCACTTGCGGGCGACACACTGACCCTGTCGGTCAACAATCCGGAGTCCGGGAGCGCTACCGAGGAACTACCCGTCAGCTACGATGCCGATGCGCTCGAGATCGGCTTCAACGCCCGCTACCTGCTCGACATCGCACAGCAGCTTGAGAGCGAGACGGCCGAGTTTCTGTTCGCCGACCCGGGCTCGCCGACAATGGTGCGCGACGTCAAGGATGCGTCGACCCTCTACGTTCTGATGCCGATGCGGGTATGACCGCAAGCCCGAACGAGCACACAGCAGACCAGGACGAACCCGTCGCGACACGCCTTTCCGTCCGTACACTGAGGTTAACGGACTTCCGCAACTACGCGTCCGCCCGGCTGGACCTCGACGCGCGGCCCGTCGTCCTTGTGGGCGAGAACGGATCGGGGAAGACCAACCTCCTGGAAGCCGTGTCGCTCCTTGGTCCCGGCCATGGCTTGCGGGGCCGTCCGTATGCAGAGCTCGCGCGCAAGGATGGCCAAGGCGGCTTCGCGATCGCCGCGACGGTGCGCACGCGTCACGGAGAGATCGATATCGGGACGGGCTGTGCCGCAAGCAGAGGCGACGAGAACACAGGCCGAACCGTGCGCATCGCCGGGAAGGACGCGAGCGCCGGCGCGCTCGGCGAGTACGTCAAACAGGTCTTCCTGATCCCGGCTATGGACGGTCTCTTCACCGGCGGCGGGACGGACCGGCGGCGTTTTCTGGACCGTCTTGTTATCGCTATCGCGCCCGGGCTCCGCAGCTCACTCAGCCGCTACGAACGGGCCATGCGCCAACGCAATCGCCTGTTCCAGATGCGCGAATTCGGAGCCAGCCTGTTTGAGGGCCTGGAGGAACAAATGGCTGAGGCAGGGGTCGCTATCGCCGCCGCGCGCCTCGACGCGGTGGAACGCCTTTGCGCGCTTATTGACGAGCGGCGCGGCAGTGATACGCAGACGCCGTTCCCTTATGCTGTCCTGTCCCTCCATGGCACGGTCGAGGCCGATCTTGCGGAGCGATCGGCAACCGAGGCGGAGGACGCCTTTCGGATCTTGTTGGAAGATGGCCGGGAGCGCGACCGGGCTGCGGCCCGCACCCTGGAAGGCCCGCACAGAAGCGATCTTCTGGTGGTCCATGGCCCGAAAAACGTGCCTGCCGCCATGTGCTCCTCCGGCGAGCAAAAGGCCCTGTTGCTGGGCCTGGTTTTGACCAAGGCCGAGCTGATTAAGACCATCGAGGGAATCGCGCCGCTGGTGCTTTTGGACGAGGTCGCGGCCCATCTCGACGGGATCCGCCGCAGGGGCCTTTTTGACGAGATTCTAAGGCTCAACGTCCAGGCCTGGATGACCGGAACGGACAAGGAACTTTTTTCACCCCTGGGGCAAGATGCTCAAATCTTGGACGTGAATCGGGGTATAATAACCACATGATTCACACCTCCGCCGGCCCCACCGCCTGGCGCATCGACGACTTTCGAAAAGACCTCCAAACGTACTCTTGTAAGCCATGACACCTGCTGCCAAACGCAAGGCTGAAGCCGCGGCCAATTACGGCGCCGATTCCATCAAAGTCCTGAAGGGGCTCGATGCCGTACGCAAGCGGCCGGGCATGTATATCGGCGACACGGACGACGGATCGGGGCTCCATCACATGGTCTATGAAGTGGTGGACAATGCCATCGACGAGGCGCTCGCCGGCTATTGCGATCTGATCAATGTGGTGCTGAACGCTGACGGCTCGGTGACGGTCAATGACAACGGCCGCGGCATTCCCGTTGCCATACACCCGGAAGAAGGCGTCTCGGCCGCCGAGGTCATCATGACCCAGCTCCATGCGGGTGGGAAGTTCGACCAGAACTCCTATAAGGTGTCGGGCGGGCTCCACGGTGTGGGCGTGTCAGTGGTCAACGCTCTTTCCAGCCGGCTCGATCTCACCATCTGGCGGGATGGCCAAGAGCACGCGATGCGCTTTGCCAATGGTGAGCGCGAAGGGCCTCTCGAAGTCGTGGGCGACTCAGGCGGCAAGACCGGTACACAGATTACTTTTGTGCCGTCGACCGACACGTTCACCATGACCGACTTCGACTACGCGACGCTTGAGCACCGGCTGCGCGAACTCGCCTTTCTGAATTCGGGCGTACGCATCCTCCTCACCGATCACAGAGGCGTCGAGCCGAAATCGGAAGAGATGCACTACGAAGGGGGCTTGCGGGCGTTCGTGAAGTTCCTGGACCGGACCAAGCACCCGTTGATCTCCGAGCCAGTTGTGGTGGAGAAATCCCAAGACGGTCTCACCGTAGAGGCCGCTCTGTGGTGGAACGACAGCTATCATGAGAACGTGTTGTGTTTCACAAACAACATTCCCCAGCGTGACGGCGGTACGCATTTGGCCGGCTTCCGCGCCGCCCTCACCCGTACAGTCAACACCTACGCTGCTGAGTCCGGCATCGCCCAGAAGGAGAAGGTCTCGCTGACCGGCGACGACGCGCGTGAGGGCCTCACCTGCGTTCTATCGGTGAAGGTTCCGGATCCGAAATTCTCGAGCCAGACAAAAGACAAGCTCGTCTCCTCGGAGGTGCGTCCCATCGTGGAAAGCGTCATGTCGGAGCGGCTTTCACAGTGGTTCGAGGAAAATCCGAACGAAGCGCGCAACATCGTGCAGAAGATCGTGGAGGCCGCCGCCGCGCGTGAAGCGGCCCGTAAGGCACGCGAGCTGACGCGGCGCAAAGGCGCGCTCGATGTGGCGTCCCTGCCCGGCAAGCTTGCCGATTGCCAAGAGCGCGATCCGGCGAAGTCTGAGATCTTCCTGGTCGAGGGCGATTCGGCCGGGGGTAGCGCAAAGCAAGCGCGCGAGCGGGCCTTCCAAGCGGTGCTGCCCTTGCGCGGTAAGATCTTGAATGTGGAACGCGCGCGTATCGACAAGATGCTGTCCAGCGCCGAAATTGGCACGCTGATCACCGCACTCGGCACAGGTATCGGCGATGAGTTCGATCTGTCGAAGCTGCGCTACCACAAGATCATCATCATGACGGATGCCGATGTGGACGGATCGCACATCCGTACGCTGCTGCTAACGTTCTTCTACCGGCAGATGCCCGAGATTATCGAAGCGGGCCATCTCTTCATTGCCCAGCCGCCGCTCTACAAGGTGAAGCGCGGGCAGCAAGAGCGTTATCTCAAGGACGAGCAAGGCCTTCAGGATTATCTGATCGACGAGGGGCTTCAGGATGCCGTTTTGATGACCGGTGACGATGCGGCCAGAGGTGGCGGCGACTTGCGCGACATTGTCGAGAAGGCGCGCAAGATCACGTCGATCCTCAGTGGTCTGCACAGCCGCTACCCGCGCTTCATCGTGGAGCAGGCGGCCATCGCTGGCATTCTCAATCCGCAGCTGCTGAAAGACGCAGCTCAGGCTCAGGAAGCCGCCGACTACATCGCCCGTCGACTGGACGCACTCGCCGACGAGACCGAACAGGGCTGGGAAGGCGAGGCGCTGGCCGAAGGGGGTTTGCGGTTCTGGCGCGAGCTTCGTGGCGTGATGGAATCTCATCTGATCGACGGACCGTTCATCGCTTCGGCCGACGCACTAAAGCTGGACCAGTACGCGGAGCACCTTCAGGAGGTGTATGCGAAGCCGGCCCTCCTGAAGCGGAAAGAAACGAGCCTCGCCGTTCACGGACCATCCGACCTTCTTGGGGCCGTGATGGAAACCGGGCAGAAGGGGATGTCGCTACAACGCTATAAGGGCCTCGGTGAAATGAACCCCGAGCAGCTTTGGGAGACCACACTCGATCTGGAGACGCGGACTATTCTGCAGGTGAAGATAAAGGAAGGCGAAGACGCCGACGACATCTTCTCGCGGCTCATGGGTGACGTGGTGGAGCCCCGGCGCGAATTCATCCAGGAAAACGCGCTCGAAGTGGCCAATCTGGACGTTTAGCCAAGCTACCCCGCCGTATCCTTAACGAGATGGCAACACGGCTGCCCTACAGTGCCGTCGACGGAAGGCCCCCAGGCCTCGTCGTGGCCCAAAGGTATCGCCGAAATCAGGCTTTGGCGGGATCAACTTTTGTGGCTTGGCGGCGGGTTCCACTTCCATAGGTCGCATGGAGTCGTATTGCGTATGAGCGGCGCGAAGCGTAGGCCCGCAACCAGAGGCACAGGCCAACGACGCGCCCGGTCCCGTTCGTCTGCCTCCAAACCAACGAGCGCAAAGACGACTGCGTCGGCGAAGTCACGCACGAAGTCGACCGCGCGCCGCCGGACACCGGCGACACGACGGACGCGGGGTCGGCGCGGCGGTCTATGGGCGCGCTACAAGCGTCTATGTCAGCGCCATCCGTTTCTTGTCGGAACCGCACGCGCCGGCCTGATCGCCTCGCTCGTTGGGTTTGCCCTCCTAGCGGGCGCTGTTCTCTTCTTCATTTCGCGTGTGCCTGACCCGCTTCTGGCGACACTGGACGACCGGCCGCCGAACGTCACGGTCCTGGCCGCCGACGGCTCCGTCCTAGCCGAGCGGGGCCTGCGCCGCGGGCATATCCGTGTCGACGTACTACCCGACCATCTCATCAAGGCGGTGCTCGCGACGGAAGACAGGCGCTTCTACGATCACTGGGGCGTCGATGCTGGTGGCCTTATCCGGGCGAGTTATCGCAATTTCCGCGCTGGCACTGTGGTGCAGGGCGGTTCGACGATTACGCAGCAGCTTGCCAAGAACCTGTTTTTGAAGCCTGAGCGCACTGTGACCCGGAAGCTCGAAGAGCTGATCTACACCGTCTGGCTTGAGAAACGCTTCACTAAGAACGAGATTCTTGAGCTCTATCTCAACCGTGTCTATCTCGGCGGGGGGACATACGGCGTCGAAGCAGCCGCGCGGCGCTATTTTGGCCGTTCGGCGCGCGACGTAACGCTGGCGCAATCGGCGGTGTTAGCGGGACTACTTAAGGCGCCATCGCGCTACGCACCGACGCGCAGCATCAAGGCGGCGAGCGCACGGGCGCAAGTCGTGCTCGACAACATGGTCGATGCGGGGTTCATCACCGCGGCGGACGCGAAAAAGGCGAGCCAGCAACCGCTCCGCATTCAGGCTAAGGGCGACGCGACAGGTTACCCCTACGCGGTCGACTGGGTTGCAGCGATGCTGCCAGAGTATGTGGGCAAGCACGACGATGCGCTGGTGGTCCAAACGACGATCGATGCAAAACTTCAGCGGCTGTCGCAAGAGCGGCTGCGCAAACTGCTCGATGGTAAGGGGCGGAAGCTCCGAGCGGGCGAAGGCGCCGTGGTCGTGCTCGATCCGAACAGCGGCGCGGTACGGGCGCTCGTGGGTGGGCGCTCCTATAAACACAGCCCTTACGATCGCGCCCTTCATGCCCAGCGGCAACCGGGTTCAGCGTTCAAGCCCTTCGTTTATCTCGCGGCGCTGGAAGCGGGGTATCGGCCAAGTTCCGTGGCGCTTGACGGCCCCGTCAACATCAGTGGCTGGAGGCCCTCCAACTACACGAAGACCTACAAGGGCCGGGTCTCGCTCCGCTATGCTCTGGCACATTCGATCAATACGGTGGCCGTAAAGCTCACCGCCAATGTGGGGCCTGCCCGCGTCGCCCAGACAGCGCAACGTCTTGGGGTCGGATCCAAGCTCAACGCACAGCCCTCGCTTGCCCTCGGCACATCCGAAGTGACGCTGGTCGAACTAACTGGAGCCTACGCGCCGTTTGCCAACGGGGGCACGCGCGTGCTGCCTCATGTCATTACCCATATCCGCACAGAAGACGGCGAAACGCTTTACACGCGGCAACGCGCGTCTGCAGGTCGCGTGGTTGCTCAGCCCCATGTCGCGGCCATGAACGACATGATGAGTGCCGTCGTGCGGAGCGGCACGGGCCGGCGCGCGGCCATTCCGCGGCATCCGGCAGGCGGCAAGACTGGCACCACGCAGAACTCGCGCGACGCCTGGTTTGTTGGGTACACGGCGCACTATGTCGCGGGCATCTGGATCGGCAACGACGACAACGCGCCGATGAAGAAGGTGACAGGCGGGTCGCTGCCCGCAGAGCTGTGGCGCGAAATCATGCTTGCCGCGCACAAGGGCAAGCGTCCCGCGGCATTGCCCAGTCCGCGCGGCCCTGGTACGCCGTGGCAAGGTGGCGGTGCCGTGGCGTCGCGCTTCCCATTTTTTGGCGGTGGCGACAACAATCGCAGCGCCCGCGCACGGCCCTTGTTCCAACGTGTCATGGGCTTCTTTGGCGGCGGCTGATCGGTACACGAACTTTCCGTGTCGCCTTAGTCGTCGCGCATCGGCGCTGAAGCCGTATCTGCCCCGAAAGCATGAAGATGCGAGCCGTGCGCATGCAGCCAGTCGCGCGCTTCGGCCTGGCGCGGCATCGTCCGCTCCACCAGCGCCCAAAACTTAGCGCCGTGATTCATCTCTTCGAGATGGGCAACTTCGTGTGCAGCGAGATAGTCCAGCACAAAGGGCGGCGCGAGGATGAGGCGCCAGGAAAAGGACAAGGCGCCGGATGAGGAGCATGAGCCCCATCGCGTGCTTTGATCGCGCACGCTGATCCTTTTCGGGACAAGGCCGAGGCGTTTGGCGTGAATATCCACGCGCAGCCTGAGATCATCGTGCGCTTGCCGCTTCAACCAATCGAGCAGCCGGCGCGGCGCGTGTTGCCCCTCACCGGCGACATTGAGCAGGGGAAGCGCGTCGACCGCATCGTCAAGCCCATGGGGCCACACAGGTGCAATCCGCGCCTCATCCGAGTCCTCGACCCAGACCACACCGCGCCGGCGGATGGGGCCGACAAAGTTGAGCCGATGGGCGAGGCCCCGCAAAGGGATTACAGCGCCGTCCGAGAAGGGCACGGGATCGCAAAGCCCATCGAGCCTCTCTTTCAGCCAGTCCAGATGGCGCGACAGGAAGTGCTGCGCGTCGGCAAGGCTGGAGCGGGCCGGCACCGTGAGTACCGCGCTCCTCCGCGCCTCGCTGACCTGAAGGCTAAAGCGCCGCGCGCGCGCGCTGCGACGCAGAACTAAGGGTACTTCCAGACCGCTGATCTCGACTTCCGTCGTTCTGGCGCGTCCGGGATTGAGGCGCTTGAGCATGCAGCGTTCCCGCAGCGTTCCCGGCTCATGGGCCTGTCGAGGCCCCGAATCATTGGACTGGAGCCTATCACACGGAGGGCTGCACAAACGCGTTCGGGTTTACGCGACGCGCTCCAGAACCCGCCTTAGGACACTCTTCTGACGCTGATGCTTGCGCATGAACGTGCGCACCTTCGGCAGAATCTCCTTGCGGAATCGCGTTCCGTTGAACACGCCGTAGTGGCCGACACCTTCTTGGAGATGATGGGCCCGCATCGACTGAGGCAACCCCGTGCACAAGGTATGCGCGGCCTCCGTTTGGCCGATTCCCGTGATGTCGTCCTTATGCCCTTCGACAGTCATCAGGGGCACACGCTTAATCTTAGATGGGTCCACGGGTATGCCGTGATGGTGCATCACGCCCCTGGGCAGCCTGTGCTCCATGAACACGGTCTCGATCGTCTGGAGATAGTATTCCGCTGAAAGGTCCATCACAGCGAGGAACTCGTCGTAGAACTCCCGGTGTTTGTCCGCGGAGTCGCCGTCGCCTTGGATCAAATTATGAAAGAGATCGTGATGCGCGGTCACGTGGCGCTCTAGGTTCATGCCCATGAACCCCGAGAGCTGTAGGAATCCCGGGTAGACCAACCGCATGTGGCCGGGATAGGGCCAGGGCACCTGGGTTATCACGTTCCGCCGGAACCAGCTCAGGGGTTTGCCGATCGCATATTTGTTGACCGCTGTCGGACTCTTCCGGGCGTCGATTGGACCCGCCATGAGAATCATGGATTTCGGCACATTGCGGTCGCGCCGTTGTTCCATGAGCGAGACGGCTGCAAAAACCGGAACCGTCGGCTGGCAAACCCCGACAACATGGACATTGCCGCCAAAAGCTTCAATAAATTCAATGATATAATCAATGTAGGTGTCGAGATCGAAATGGCCGGCCACGCGCGGCACGAAACGGGCATCGATCCACTCGGTTATGTAGACGTCGTGGTCTGGCAGCAGGTCGCGCGCCGTTCCGCGAAGCAGCGTCGCGAAATGACCCGCCATGGGCGCCACCAGCAAGACTTTTGGGTCCTTTTTCTGGACGGCGGGCGGCAGGTCACGCTGGAAATGAACCAGGTTGCAGAAGGGCTTAGCCAGGATGGTGACGGGCTTCACGCTGACCGTCTGGCCGTGCGCCGAGACGCGGTCGATCTCCCAATCCGGCTTGCGGTACCTGCGTGTGGAACGTTCGAAGAGCTCAAGAGCGGCCGCAGCGCCGCGCCCGACGACCGTATGAGACGCGGGATTGAGCGGATTCCGCCACATCATCCGGTAGGCCTCCGCCGCCGCCCGGGCCGGATGCAGCGCGGCCTGATTTAGCTCATACAGGTGGTAAAGCATAAATCCCCCGACTTCATTCTAATGCTGCATCGCAAAATAGAATGGTGATTTTGTGCTGCGGCGCAATGACAGATGGCCGCAGGCCGACTGTCGCTCGATCAAAGATACCGGCGCAACGTCTCAGCCATTTTTTCTGGGGATGTTCCGTAAGGAAAATGCGTCACAAACTTGCCGTCCGGGCCCATGAGATAGACAAGCGCGGAATGGTCGACGCTGTAGTTCTCGCCCGCGCCCTCTTCTTGAAATTTTTGGTAGGTCACCCGGTACGCTTTCGCGGCCTTGGCGATGGCTTCAGGCGATCCTGTTAGGCCCACGAAGTCTGGCCGGAAGTTCTCGACATAGGCGGTCACGAGTTCAGGCGTGTCGCGTTCGGGGTCGACGGTGATGAAGACCGGGACCACTTGGTCGGCTTTGCTGCCGACATTGTCGAGGGCCGCCGACATGATCTGTAGTTCGGCGGGACAAATGTCGGGACAATGTGTGAAGCCGAAAAACACGAGCATGTGGCGCCCTAGGAAGTCCTTGTCGGTGACGGTCTTGCCGTCCTTGCCCACGAGTTCAAAGGGGCCGCCGATCAGCGCCTGCCCGCTCGTGATGACGCGGTTCTTGCTTGGGGTATTTCGGTCGAGCATGAGCGCGCCGACACCGATCAAAGATCCCAGCAGAAAACTTCCGACAATCACAAGAACCAATCGACGCTTCATCTTCTCACTCACCAAGCTGCAACAGAGAGCCGTTGTCGCGTGCACGACTCAATAACCAACGGAAGACCGCATACCCCACGGCCAGATAGAACGCGTTCAACCCAAATGCCCACCACAAGTCGCTCGCATCGAAACGATGCTCCAACAGAATCGTGCGCATGCCTTCGAAGACATGTGTCGGCGGAAGCGCGAGGGCTACATATTGCAGCCAATCAGGCAGCGCCGACAGCGGGTAATAGACGCAGGCGAGCGGCAACAGCAAGAAGGCGAGCGACCAAGCCAGCTCCTCCGCACCAAGGCCGTAGCGCAGCATGACGCCGGCGGCGATCAATCCCAAGGACCAGCTGGTCAGCACCAGCATGGCGAAGAAGACCGCAAGCCAAAGACCGAGATCCAGCAGATTGAAGTCGAAGATAAAGAATGCCGCCAGCGCGACGGGGATCATGCCGACCGAGAGGCGCATGATACTCCAAATGCAGAGCGCCATGACAAGCTCGTGCGGGCGAAGCGGGCTGATCAGCAGATTGCCCAGATTTCGGGACCACATTTCCTCGATGAAGGTTGTGAAGAACCCAAGATTTGACCGAAAGAGAATGTCCCATAGGAGAACAGCGCCGATAAGAACGCCAGCCCCCTTGGCATAAGGATTGTCTGTGCTTGCCAGGAACTGTTGTAGAAAGCCCCAGGTAAGCATTTGCAGGAATGGCCAATAGATGAGTTCGACAATCCGCACGCTCGAACTTCTCAAGAGGTAGATGTAGCGCCGCAAAAGCGCGGCGATACGACGCGCCGACGCATGCGCGCCGATCGGCGGCAGTAGCTCGGGACTGACTGTCTCGATAGGCGGCCGCGCACTCATGACGCTTTCCTCTGGGCGCGATCAGCAAAGTCAGGCGCGGTGCGGCCGCGGACGACATCCAAGAACACGTCCTCAAGTGTTTCGCGGCCATAGGCGGCGATGAGCGCGGCAGGCGTTTCGTCTTCGATGATGCGGCCTTTGTCCAAGAGGATGACCCGGTCGGCCAACCGCTCGACCTCCGACATATTGTGAGACGCGATCAGCAGTGTCGCGCCACGCTCGGACGCGTACCCCTTGATTGTCTGGCGGACCCAGTCCGCCGTATCTGGATCGAGCGACGCCGTCGGTTCATCCAACAACAAGAGCTCGGGCGCGTTGAGCAGTGCCTTGGCAAGACCCACGCGCGTCTTTTGCCCCGCCGACAGCTTGCCGGTTGGCCGGTTAAGCAGCGGTTCGATCTGCAATTGCGCGGCGACGCTTTCGATGCGCGCCCGCGCATTGGCGATCCCATACAGACCCGCATAGACCATGAGATTCTGGCTAACCGTCAGCCGCTGCGGCAAGTCCACATAGGGACTCTGAAAATTCATCCGTTGCGCGACCGCATAACGGCTTCGGGCGATATCGGCCCCGAAGACGCACACGACGCCAGCGCTGGGTCGTATCAGACCGAGTAGCATTGCAATCGTCGTCGTCTTTCCGGCGCCGTTACCCCCAAGCAACGCCACAGTGGATCCGGCATCGAGCGAGAAATCGAGACGGTCGACCGCCGTCACCGACCCGAAGCGCTTTGTCAGACCGCGCACAACCACAGGCGCAGCGTATACCGCGGCCGCTTCGTTGCCGTTCTGTGCTGCATCTCGCGTCACGTGTTGCCTGTCCTCGCTGCGCCTTGTGTCTCAGTGTTCGCTCTTGGTTGGGCCAGCTTTCTGAGCCGGTTCGCCAAGCCAAGTTGCCAGTTTATGGCGGCATGCGATACGGAACATCTTTGTCGGAATTATAGCTTCCCCTGCGTGATAGGATTGGCCCCATGAGCCTCAGTGAAACGAGCCGGGCGACCGTCGAACCCGCGACACCGGAATGGTTGCGGGCGAGCGACTCCCGCCTTCGTCTGCACACGATCGTCCGACTCCGATGGCTGGCCGTCGTCGGTCAGAGCTTGACCGTGCTCGTGGTCCATTGGGTGCTCGGCATGTCGGTCCCCATCGGCTGGTGCTTCACCGTGATTGCCCTGTCGGCCTGGCTCAACGTCGCTCTGCGCATTCGCTTTCCAGAAAGCCAACGCCTGACGAGCCGCTCAGCGTTTCTGATGCTTGGCTTCGACATCATCCAACTTGCCGCGCTGCTCTACCTCACCGGTGGTCTGAAGAACCCATTCGCCTTTCTCTTGGTCGCGCCGGTTGCGGTCTCCGCGTCTGCTCTGCCGTTACGCACCACACTTGCACTTGGTTTTCTGGCAATCCTGGCGGCGAGCCTACTCGCGTACACCCACCTCCCCTTGCCCTGGTGCCAGCACGACCACGCGACAGCAGCTATGTTTCACCACCCGGTCGCCTGGTGTCACTCACAGACCATCGCCATCCCGCAGCTTTACCTCGTGGGGGTTTGGGCAGCCGTCGTACTCGGCATCGGCTTCATCGGCTTCTACACCTGGCGCACAGCCCAGGAGAACCGACGCATGGCCGAGGCGCTAACTGCAACCGAGATGGTGCTTGCACGCGAACAAAGGCTGTCGGCGCTTGACGGCATGGCCGCAGCGGCGGCCCATGGGCTCGGCACCCCGCTTGCCACGATCGCAGTCGCGACCAAGGAACTCTTAAATGAGGCCGAGGAAGGCGACCCCATCTATGACGACCTTGTTCTTGTCCGACACCAGGCCGAGCGCTGCCGCGACATCCTGAAGGAACTCAGCGCACGCGCGGAGGAGCTCGATACGATCCTCTCGCGACTCCCTGTGAGCCACCTCATCGACGAGGTCGTCGATCCGTACCGGCCGCTCGGGGTCCCGATTGCGGTGACCGCGGGTCCGAAACAGGGCCTGTACGCCAAGAGTAGCGCAGTCCGTGAGCCTGTGACCGACCGTAACCCCGGCGTCCTCTATGGCCTTGGCAATCTGATCGAGAACGCGCTGGACTTCGCTAAGGAACAGGTCAGTGTCGATGCAACTTGGTCGCGCGACGAAGTCCGAATTGTCGTCACCGATGACGGAGACGGATTCCCTCCCGACGTTCTCGAGCAGCTTGGAGAGCCCTTCGTAACCACGCGGCCAGCATCAACCGTAGATCACGACGAGCTCAGCCACGCCGGCATGGGATTAGGCTTCTTTATAGCGAAGACGCTGTTGGAAAGGTCGTATGCACGCCTCGAACTTTCGAATCGTTCAGAGCCACAGACGGGTGCCATAGTGACGGTGATCTGGCCGAGAAAGGCATTCGAAACGCCGCAACGCTGTGATCGCGTGGGGGCGGCGTACTAGGAAGGGCATACACTTTGGTATGATCGTTCGCCGTATTTTTCGCCACAAATCAGAGTTACCCTTCACGCGTCCTTAGATTTCCAAGGTTTCTACTACTTTAGGCCGTAGCGGAATCGACCAAGACTTGCCATGTCCGTTCTGAGACCTTACCTCTAGGCCAATCTATATAAGAGAAATTCTATCGTCCGGGAGGACACGCCCTTTAAGGTTGGCATCTACGACCGCAAAGGGAGCAGATTGATGGATATGCAGCCGGTATTACCGATGCCAGAGGAAACCAGCGTACCCCCGCAGGACAACACGCTGCTGATTGTCGACGATGATCGTGCGTTTCTCCAACGATTGGCGCGCGCGATGGAAACGCGCGGCTTTACCGTCGAAGCGGCAGGATCCGTTGACGAAGGTCTGGCGATGCTTCGGCAGCGGCCACCTGCCTTTGCCGTGGTCGACATGCGTCTTGACGACGGCAGTGGCATCGATGTCGTGGCGGCCTTGAAAGAAATCCGCCCCGATTCCCGGGCCGTGATTTTGACAGGCTACGGCAATATCGCCACCGCGGTCTCAGCGGTGAAAATTGGCGCTGTGGACTACCTAGCCAAGCCCGCGGACGCAGACGATGTTTACAATGCCCTTGTTGCCGCACCCGACGATAAGGCCTTACCGCCTGAGAACCCAATGTCGGCCGACCGGGTCCGTTGGGAACACATCCAGCGCGTCTACGAGCTCTGCAATCGCAATGTCTCCGAGACGGCTCGGCGGCTAAACATGCATCGCCGCACACTTCAGCGCATTCTTGCGAAGCGCGCGCCCAAGTAGCGGCGCGCTAAGTTAGCTTCTCAGTCCACATCCTGGATCCAGCTGGTGCTGGAGCCGGAGGGCGGCAGCGCGTGCAAAGCAAAGCATCATCGCTTTGCGTCTCGCTGCGTTCAACCGATCTTCCTTTGGTTCTCGGACCAGCTCGGCACCATAACGATCCGCGAGAATAAGGCCGGCATGCTGAGGAATAACCTCGCTCGGAAAGTCCGCGGACACGGCGAAATAGAGCTTGTCGCAATAGTCGAGATACTCGTGCCACTTCCCGTCCGTGCGGTAGTCAGTCAGACAAGACTTGATCTCAACGATCATGATGCCGCCCGAACCGGAGAGCCCGACCACATCGGCGCGCCGTCCGTTGGCCAGTGGCAGCTCGGTGATCACCGAATGCCCATGTGCGCGCAAGGTCCGGCAAACGCCGCGCTGAAGCGCTGCGGCGGCATCCGACTGGCGGCCGTCGGCAATAATCAATGGGTCTTGGTCCCAGTCAGACAATGACTTTTCCCTTTAAGCTGCCCGATCATCGTCACGGAATTGTGCATGGTGGCGTGTTTTGAGATGTGGAACAAGCGGCAGCACGCCACCATGGGCGCGCACCTCAGGCGATTCGTTGTTCCGATGATCGATGTGCCCGAATCCTGCGTATGTGTTACTCAAGTGACCGCAAACGATGGGAGGAACAATGAGCCTCACCCAGCTTGACCTCACCGAGACAGCCCCAGATGCGCCATCACCCCAAAGTCGCCTTGGCCAGCGGCTCATGGAAACGCGGGCACTCTCACTGGAACTTGCCGATCCCTTGAGCGACGAAGATCAGGTCGTTCAGGCGATGGACGATGCCAGTCCGACCAAATGGCACCTCGCCCACACGACCTGGTTCTTTGAAGCCTTCGTGCTGTCCCAGTTTCTGCCGGGCTACACGCGCTTCGACGAGGAGTTCGAGTACTGCTTCAACTCCTATTACGAGGCCGTCGGCCCGCGCCATCCGCGACCGTTCCGCGGCTTGCTGACCCGGCCATCGGGCGATGCCGTGCGCGCCTATCGCGCCCATGTCGACGAGGCCCTGGAGACTTTGTTCGCCGACGACGTTCCAGCGGAGGCGGCCACGCTCGTCGAGCTCGGCATCAATCATGAACAGCAGCATCAGGAGTTGCTGCTGACCGACATTCTGAGCCTGTTCGCCTCCCAGCCGCTGAAACCGGTCTATCTTGAGACAAATGGAGACGCACCGGTCGCCGAGGCCGGTCCGCTAAAGTTCGTAAGCTTCGGCGGCGGCGTGTTCGGCGTCGGGCACGACGGAGCAGGCTTCTCCTACGACAATGAGGGCCCTCGCCATGAGCAGCTCATTCGTCCATTCAAGCTTGCTACCCGATGCGTGACCAACGCGGAATGGATCGCCTTTATCGAAGACGGAGGCTACGAGACCGCCGCGCTATGGCTGGCGGATGGCTGGAACCTCATCAACGCTGAGGGCTGGCGCGCGCCGCTCTATTTCGAGCAGGCCGACGGCGGGTTTGGGCAAATGAGCTTGCGAGGCTTCCGCCCGGTGAACCCGGCCGCACCGGTCACCCATGTCAGCTATTTCGAGGCGGACGCCTTTGCAAGATGGGCTGGCTGCCGGCTGCCTTCGGAATTCGAATGGGAACACGCCTCGGCCGAGCTTGCCGAAACCGGCCGGACGCTTGGACACGGCGCGCTCTGCGCCGAGCCCGCGCCGGACGAAGCCGGCCTGACTCAGATGTTCGGCGATGTTTGGGAATGGACCGGGAGCTCCTACCTTCCCTATCCCGGTTTCAAGCCGGCGTCTGGAGCAGTCGGCGAGTACAATGGAAAGTTCATGTGCAATCAGTTCGTGCTCAAGGGCGGTTCGTGCGCAACACCCGACCGCCACGTCCGGCGCACTTACCGCAATTTCTTTTACCCCCATCAACGTTGGCAGTTTACGGGCCTGCGGCTCGCGGCGGACGCGTAATGGCCCGCACATTGTCCATGCCACAGGCACGCGGCGAGATTGCCCGAGACATTCAGACCGCGGCCGAGCCGACGCTCGTAGCCCAGGCCGCAGAGTTCGCCGAGGCTGTGCTGGACGGCCTTGCGCGCAAGCAGCGCAGCATTCCATCCCGCTTCCTTTACGATGAAGCGGGATCTGCCCTTTTTGAGGAAATCACGAAACTCGACGAGTACTATCCGACCCGCACCGAGATCGTACTCCTGCGGGCATTTGGCCGCGAGATTGCCGCGCGTGTTGGCCCTGTCGAAACCTTGGTTGAGTTTGGCTCCGGATCAAGCCGCAAGACCCGCCTCCTGATCGAAGCGCTGGACGGCCTTAAGACATACGTCCCGATAGATGTGTCGGAGACCTTCCTCGCGGAAGCCGCCGAAGGTCTTGAAGCAGACTTTGCGCACTTGAGCGTCCGCCCTGTCGTGGGCGACTTCACCAAGACCCGCGATCTCAACGGCACCGACGCCCATCGGCCGCTTGGGTTCTTCTCCGGGTCCACCATCGGCAATCTCACCCATGACGAGGCTGAAGGGTTCCTTCGGAACGCGGCGCAGCTTCTGGGAGAGGGGAGCACCTTCCTGATCGGCGTCGACCTCCAGAAGGACCTCGATATTTTGCTGCCGGCCTATGACGATGCGCGCGGGGTGACCGCCTCCTTCAGCCTCAACCTACTAACCCGGGTCAACCGAGAACTCGACGGCGACTTCAACACAGAGCGCTTCGCTCATCGCGCGCTCTATAACGCGGAGGCAGGGCGGATCGAGATCTATCTTGAGAGTCTCTTGGATCAGACGGTTCACGTCTGCGGCCAACGATTCGGTTTTGCCAAAGGCGAGCGCATCCATACTGAAAACTCTCACAAGTACACCATAGAGGGCTTTCAGAACCTCGCGCGGCGTGGCGGCTGGGAGCCGATGCAGGTTTGGACCGACGACGCCGACCTGTTCTGCCTTCATCTATTACGACGCGCTTAGCCACCCAAGGCAAAAGCTTCCTGCCGCAAGAACACGAACCCTTGCAACCAGCGAGCCCTTGGAACCGGCCAACCCTTGCAACCTACTAAGGCTCCGGGGCATTGTGCCGCCGAAAACCAGAGCCAGGAGGGCGTAGCGCGTGTCTGATCTTCCAACCGGGAATGCGGCCATTGGCCAGTCGGGCGGCCCGACCGCCGTCATCAACCAGTCCCTCGCCGGCGTCGTCGAAGGGCTCCAGTCGGGGCTTGCTGCTTCCGGTGCCGTGAAGACCATTTTCGGCATGCGCCATGGGGTACGCGGCGTCGCCAAAACCGGCGGCGATCTGGTCGATCTGACATCCATGTCGGCGCAAGACCTTGAAGCCATTGCGCAGACGCCCTCCGCCGCGCTCGGGTCCACGCGCGACAAGCCGGATGACGACTACTGCGCGCGCATTCTCGAGGGCTGCAGGCAGAACGATATCCGCTACTTCTTCTACATTGGCGGCAACGACTCCGCCGACACGTGCCGGATCGTGAACGAGAAAGCCGCGGAAGCCGGATATGAGATGCGCTGCTTCCACGTGCCCAAGACCATCGACAACGACCTTAGAGAGAACGATCACACTCCAGGGTTCGCCTCCGCGGCACGCTTCGTAACCCTCGCCCATATGGGCGACGCTTTGGACAATGCCAGCCTCGGGGGGATCAAGATCAATATCGTCATGGGCCGCAATGCCGGCTTCCTGACTGCCGCCGCGTCGCTCGCACGCGGTGCCCGGGAGACCGACAAGGACGCCGCAAAACGCCCGGCGCCACATCTGATCTACGTCCCCGAAGTTCCATTCGTGATGGATCACTTCCTTCGCGACGTTGAGCGAGTCTACTCGAAGCTGGGGCGCTGCCAGGTGGCGGTGAGCGAGGGTATTCATGACTCTGACGGCAACGAGATTGGGCCGCAGCTCATGCGCTCAGGTGAAGTTGACGCCCACGGCAATGTGCAGCTTTCCGGCTCGGGCGCGTTGGGTGACGGGCTCGCGGACGCCGTGAAGAAGGCGCTGACGCCAGAGGGTGGCAAGGCGCCCCGCGTACGCGCCGACACATTCGGCTATCTGCAACGCTGCTGGCCCGTGACATCGCCCATCGATGCCATGGAAGCCCGGGGGGTTGGGCGGCATGCGGCCAAGCTCGCCGCCGACGGCGACGCCGGCGCGTCTATCACCATCATTAGGACATCGAACATACCCGGCGACTACCGTAGTGAATTCGGCCGCGCAGACCTGTCGGCGGTTGCACGCCATGCCCGTCATATGCCGGCAGACTTCTCCGACGACGGGAACAATATCGGCACGGCTTTCTACGACTATTGCTTGCCGCTCGTCGGGGAGCTGCCCACGTTCGGGAAGCTCTAACCGGACCGACTAGGCCTCGACTAAATCCTGGACGTAGTTGGGCAGCGCGAACGCAGCGACATGGACCTGTGGGTTCCAGTATCGCGTCGGGAACGCCCCTGCCGAGGCGTAGCGCCATTCGATCTCGCCGACTGCGCATTGCCGGAGGCTTAGATTGTCGCTCGCCCAGCCATAGGCCATGGCATCGCCGAAATAGCTCGGCGTGGTCGCCATATAGGCGTACGCATCGTTGAAGAGCTCACGGAAACAGCCGACGGAGTCGCGGAGCTCGCCCGCTTGCAGGAACGGCAGGCCATTCTGAGTGACGAGCACGCCGCCAGGTGCAAGCGCTCGTTTGCAGTCCGTGTAGAAGGCCTTGGTGAAGAGCACAGCGCCAGGGCCGATGGGGTCAGTGGAGTCGACGAGGATCGCGTCGAAGCGGTCGTCCGTTTCGGCCATGAATTTCGTGCCGTCGGCGATGACGACTTCCGTACGCGCGTCGTCGAAGGCGCCACCCGAGATTTCTGGAAAATGCTCGCGGCAGAGATCGATCACGCTGCAGTCGATCTCGCATAGCGTCACCCGCTCGACCTCCGGATGCCGCAAGACCTCGCGCAACACGCCGCCGTCGCCGCCACCGACGACAAGCACGGTCTTCACCTTGCCGTGGGCGAAGAGCGGCACATGCGCCATCATCTCGTGATAGACGAACTCGTCCTTGGTCGAGACCTGGACCACCCCATCCAGCATCATCACGCGGCCGAAGTCCTCGTTCTCGAAGATGATCAGCTGCTGATGGTCGGTTTGGCTGTCGAACAGAACCTTGTCCGCCTTCAGGCGGACGCGGAAGCCGTCATGGAGTGTCTCTTCGACCCAGCGTTCCATCGCTCAAGCTCCCTGCCCCGAAGTTCGGTTTTCACAATCACCTTGTCGGGCGAAAAGGCCTCTCGCATCACGTCGATCGAAGCTTCCGGATTGGTGTCCCCGCACATGAAGACATCCAGCGCCGCATAGCTGTGCTCTGGCCAGCTATGGATCGAGATGTGCGACTCGGCGAGCACCGCCACGCCCGAGACGCCGCCATTGGGCTCAAAACGATGCAGATGAATATGCAGCAGCGTTGCGCCCGCGGCGTCCACACAACGTCTCAGTGTCGTTTCTATGTGGTCGAGATCGTCGAGCCGCGCCGCGCCGAGAAGATCGATTAACAGATGGGTGCCCGCGTAGCGGATGCCGTCTCTCTCGCAGAAAAAATCATTGTGTCCCTCGCCCCCTTTGGGATCGACAGACACGGCCTGCGCTTCTTCCGTTTGGGCGGTGCTTGAACCATGATCCAAGTCCATCCCCACTTGGAAGAGGGCGTCACTGGACATGGCGTCCTCCCCAACCAGCAGATAGATCCAGTCGAATAAGGGGCAGTTTCTTGCACCGCGCGAGTCACCCTTGCAAGCGGTTTTTGGTGCGGTTGGTCACATTGGGACTCCGTGACGCGTGTTACGCACACTGCGGACGCGCTTTAACTGCGATGGTCACAGCGAGGCGTTAGACCAGCCCCGCCACCCTGACTAAAGGAGAGGACACGCGCATGATCTTCTTGGCCCGTAGTCTGTCCCTGGCACAGCGCACCGCTCTAGGCATCCTGATGCTGGGGATCCTCTTGACCCCCAGCGAAGCTGCTTCAGAAGCGCTCCCCAAGCTTGGTGCGGCGTTGTCGCAAACGTCCGTTTCGGGCCTCTCGTCCGGCGCGTTTATGGCGGGCCAGTTCCAGATCGCTCACTCCAAGGACATCGTTGGCGCCGGGATCGTGGCAGGCGGCCCCTATGCCTGTGCCGAATCGTCGATGGCGCGTCTATTCCCTTATTGGCCAACAGCCATGCCGCAGAACGCTATCCGCGCGGTACAAGGCTGTATGCAGACGACGCTCGGGGAGCCCGACCCCGAGAAGCTGATCGCGCGGGCACGCGAGCTGGCGGAGGACGGTGACATCGACCCGCTCTCTGGGCTCAGTAGGCACAATGTGTATCTCTACTCCGGTGACAAGGACACCACGGTCAGCCGGCCTGTGGTCGAGGCAGCTAGGAAGTTCTACGAACGCGCGGGCGTACCGACAGGCAACCTTTCCTACGTGGAAGGCGATGGGGGCCACGCCTTCATCACGGAAGAAGGCGGTGCTGCCTGCGGGCTCTCCGAGACCCCCTATGTGAGCGACTGCGACTACGATCAGGCTCGCGCCATTCTGGGCTGGATCTATGGGCCGCTGAACCCGGCCGCCTCGGAGCCCAAGGGCGAGTTCGTGGTGTTCGAACAGGACGAATTCGCCGGTTCTGGCGAGGGGCTCGCCGATGAAGGCGTGGTCTACATTCCTCCTTCCTGCCGGGATGCGCCGGGCTGCCGTGTCCACGTGGCTTTACATGGCTGCCAGCAGTCGCGCGCCCGCGTCGGGGGCGCCTTCATTGAAGAGACGGGCTTTGCGGAGTTGGCCGACGCGAACCGGCTGATTATCCTATTTCCCCAGATCGCTTCCAGTGCCGTGAACCCGAAAGGGTGCTGGGACTGGTGGGGCTATACGGGCCTCGACTATCTTGGCAAGGACGCGCCTCAGATCAATGCGCTGTGGAAGATGATCGAGCGCCTGGCGGAGCCTTCCGAAGCGGCTGCAGAGGAGGCAGCGTCGCCCACGCAGGAGTAACGACCATGGCCAGCGGCAGACCCGTCCTGATCTTCGAGGCGCCGCTTGACTCCTGCCTCTATCGAGATGCCTTGCGCCTGCGCGAGAAAATCCTGCGTCGGCCGCTCGGGCTCACTGTCAGCAACGAAGAGTTGGCGGACGATACCATGCGGCAGCACTTCTGTGCCGTGGACTGCGGCGCAGTGGTCGGTACGGTGTCCTTGCGGCCCCTGGACGAGACAACACTCCATCTGAAACAGATGGCGGTGACGGAGCCGATGCGGTCAGCACGCGTCGGCTCACGCCTCGTAAACCACGCTGAGCGATGGGGCGCCGCGGCCGGATTTCGGGTCATGATCGCCCATGCCCGCGTTGGCGCGGAAGGGTTCTACCTCAAGCACGGCTATGTGCAGGCGGGCGAAACCTTTTTCGAACAGACGATCCCCCATGTCTTGGTGAGGAAGCTCTTGGTGAGGAAGCGCCTGCTCTAAGAGAACCCGTCACAAGGCGCGGGGTTTTCCCGGAACGCCGAGCGGACAGTCAAGGGCTGCGCGGTCCCAGTTCGCGCCATTCGCCGCCGCCTCATAGGTGGTGATCAGAAAGTCCAACAGCGCCTGGTCTGGATCTGCCGCGGTCCGAACCGCCTCATAGGGAAGCACAAACTCCTTTAGCGTGTCATCGTAGAAGGCCTCGGCCGGCTTGACCGGAGCCTTGGCGTAACCCTCTGGCTCCGGATAGGCATAGGCGTAAAAGGCGGCGTACTCGACCCCGGCACTTCCGGGCCAGAAACCTGCACTGCTTACCTCATGGCTATAGGCTTCTTGCGCGACAGAGTCGGGAAGATTTGGCACGCCGCCCGGATGAAGCGGCGCCGTCCGGCCCGAGAACCGCGTGACCGCCATGTCGAAGCTGCCCCAGAAAAAGTGCACGGGGCTGGATTTACCCAAGAATCCTGTTCGGAACAGCTTGAACACCCGGTCGATCTGAAGTAGCGCGCGCCAGTGGCGCTCTGCATAGTCCGGGTCGTAGGACGCATGGGTCTCGTCTTCACTGAACCGAATCGCGTCGGGGATTTCGTTCGGCACCTGGTGAATACGCACTGGAAGCCCGAGCTCCGAGAGCGCCGCCATGACCGCCGCATAGAAGTCGGCTACCGTCCGTGGCCGCAGCTCAACCTCTTTGGTGGCTCCGTCGTCGGACGAGATTATGAGGACATGGCGGATGAAATCAAAGGTCAGCTCGAATGTTCGATTTCCATGAGGAATCGCGCTGGTGGTCAGACCGCGCGGGGTGACATAGAGCGTGCAGTGCCAGGAATGGTTGAGCCATGGCGTTTGGACCAGGCGCATCTTGCCGGCGATCTGCGTCCATAGGTGCAAGGTGGCAGCGGTGTCACGCCAAGCGGCGTATGGTAAGTCTGGCCAAGTTTCATTGGCGTTCGTCATGCTTGGAGCCTCATATGCGGGACGTCAGGAAGGGACAACTCAAAAGGAGCGGATAATGAGCTTAGAGGTTGGAGACAAGGCGCCCAGTTTCAACCTGCCTACCGATGGCGGCGGTAAAATCTCGTTGAATGACCTCAAGGGCGAGGCGGTAATCCTATACTTCTACCCCAAGGACGACACACCAGGCTGCACCAAGGAGGCTTGCGGCTTCCGCGATGCGCTGCCCGACTTCTCCAAAGCCAAGGCGAAAGTGATTGGCGTCTCCAAGGACCCGGTGAAGAAGCACGACAAGTTCAAGGAGAAGTATGACCTCACCTTTCCGCTCGCCTCCGACGAGGACGGCAAAGTCTGCGAGGCCTATGGGACCTGGGTCGAAAAGAGCATGTATGGCCGCAAATACATGGGCATCGACCGCTCCACCTTTCTCATCGACGGCAAAGGCGTGGTCCGCGCCATTTGGCGCAAGGTGAAGGTGCCCGGTCATGTCGACGAAGTGTTGAAGGCCGCGCAAGCGCTTTAGGGGGCCGCACCGCGGTCTGTCTCGATGGCACTTCTGCTGTCCGTAAGATTTTGGCTTTGCGTCGTTGTCGCGGCGCTGGCACTCGCCGCCTCGATCTTTGGACCGCCGCTATACCGCATTGCCTTGCTCGGTTCCGGCTACATGGCCCAGCAGCTATGCGCGGGGATCTTCGTTTCGGGCCGCAGTTTCGGCCATGTCATGTCGGAGGACCTCACCGGTCCTGGCCTTGGCGCCTTGTCCCTGTTCAAGCCTCATGTGGACGAGACCGCCATGACGGTGCGCGCATCCGCTTATGGCATCGCCGGCCAGACGGCGGTGTACCGGGATGGACTCGGCTGTACGCTGATCCGGCACGAATCAGCGGAGGCCCTGCGCGCAAAGACGCCCGGCCTCTTCGCCGCCAAGCCTCCAGATTCGGACGCCGCGTGGCCCATCGGTGCGGGCGTCGCCGCAAGCGCCCAGGGCGCCAGTATCGACTGGCCTGCGGGCGTCGATGCTCCTGCGGCAAGCGAAGCGCTAGACGCGATCTTTGCCGAACCCAATCCAGAGAAGCCACGAAACACGCGCGCGCTTGTTGTTGTCCACAATGGCCGCCTTGTAGCCGAGCGTTATGCGCCCGGGTTCGATGCTCAGATGCCGCTGGTTGGCTGGTCGATGAGCAAGACGGGGACGAATGCACTCATCGGGCTCCGGGTCAAAGACGGCAAGCTTGCACTCGAAGAACTGCGCCTAATGCCCGAGTGGCTCGGGCGGGACGACATGCGGGGCGCGATCACCCTCAACGCGTTGCTTCGCATGATTTCTGGCTTAGCCTTTTACGAAGATCCCGATGACAAGCTGAGCGATGTCTCCCAGATGATGTTCGTGCAGGAAAACAC
>JASJEH010000043.1 GCA_030064755.1 Methyloceanibacter sp.
GTCGATCGGTGGACCGGACGCTTCAACGCGCGGGTTCTTGAAGACCGTTCTGTTAGCCAATTTCGCTATGAGCGCGGGACATGATCTGGCGGTGCGCAAAGCACATCTCGATGGGAGTTGTCGCATTCGCTGCTCTATTCGCGGTTTTGATTGGACTCCCACTCTACACAAACAAGGGACGCTGCATCGCAATGCCCGGTGGCTATACCCTTGGCTATGCCTCCATCGTCAACCCCGACCCCAAGGAACTGCCGGCCCATGTCTTGAGAGACCCTTCGGGGAAAGTCCTGATCAAGACTGCTGGTTTCGTTGAGCTGGAGAGAGACCCAGAGGATCCGACCCGCTTTTACATCCGGTACTTCGATGTGTCGGTGAACTTCCCTGGCGAGAAGTTGATGCCATACATTTTGACCTGGAATGGATGGCAGTGGGATGAGGAGCGTCCCAGCGCAACGAGGCGGATGAAAAAGTGGACGGAACCTTTGCCAAAGCCTCCGCACGATTTGCGCATTATGGCCATTGGATTGGCTCTGATCTACGACCCGCTTCTTCAAAGTGAGGAGTTCGATGTCGAATATTGCGGCACGCCCTGGTTTGATCAGGGTGAATAAGTCCGCAGACTGATTATTTTCTGTCTTCGCCTGGGACGATACCCCGCCCACGGGCCATCCGGGTGAGGGTTGTGGCTGCTGCTGCTAGGCAGCAACCTCCGAAAGGTCCTTGGTCAACAAGGCGGTTGGGGGACATTGCGGTTGGGCGCAGGTCGGCCAGCCTCCTTTGTGCCTCGGCCTTCAGGTCCCAAGAAGCGCCATGACTGACGGAAGGTAAGCATAGATAAGCACGCCGCTGAGGCATGCGGTAACGAAGGCGGGTATCCCTGCGGTCCAGGTGTCGAACTTCAGATGGAAGCCTATGGCGCCGATTGAAACAATGCAGAGCGCCAAAGCGGATGCCGGCCCGATCCAGGAGTCCGTAAACCAGAGACCGATCGCTGAAGCCATTTCTATCACGCCAATAGCGAAGAAATGCTGCCGTGTGAGGCCATACTTCCGCATGAACGCCATCTGCATATCGAAGACTTTTTTGTTCCATGCGAAGATCTTGATCGAGCTCGTCAGGACAAAGAATGCTGACAACAGCACGGTGAGTATGGTGACGGCGATCGCCGGTAAGTTCATATTCCTTGGTCCTCCGAGAGGAATAGGCCTCGCGCACCGATGGGCGGATTAGAGGTTCATTAGCTTTGGTTGGATCGTTTTCAGAGTGACTGCCCCGTTTTCGGGTGCAAGAGTGCACGCACAACTCTTAGTTAACCGTAAACAGAGCGACTCCAAGCAGTAGGACTGAGCGGCTTGCGATCCAAAAAAGGCCAGGCCGTTCGCCTGAGCTTCGAGGCGGGCAACGGCGGCACGCCCAACATTGATCGCGGCGATGGTGACATTCGCGCAAGGGCGGTGGTATCGCGATTAAGGTGAGGCCAAGACGGTGCTTGGCCCCACTCTCTCTAATTAATCAGACGTCAGATTAGTGTGTCAGATACCGGCCGTTCACCCAGCCGCGTGTCCCGTCTTTGGTGACTTTGTACCAGCGGTCGCGTTGGTCGATCACTTCCACGAAGCATGTGCCTGGGGGGAGCTGGCCAACGATACGGTTTGAGGCGCCAGGACCGGAGCGCACATTCAGCACGTCGTTCGAGGCGACTCCGACAACGCAGCGGAATGCTGGATTCACGCCGCCGCCACCGCCGCCGCCGCCGCCGCCTCCACCACCGCCAAAGCGGAGGTAGCGCTTGTTCACGTAGCCGCCCTTGCCATAGTCGACCCAGATCCAATTGCCTTCGCGTTGGCCGGTAACCACACCGCATTCGCCAGGCCGGATGAAGCCAGTAATCTCGAACCGGGTGCTGGGGCCGCTGCGGATGTTGAGGACGTCATTGCTTGCGACGCCGGTGACGCAAGCGGCCTGGGCGTCCGTCACGGTTATGGGGGTTGCTGCCGCGAACAGGGCGCCGCCGAGCGCCAACGCGCCAAGAAGGCGGGCGGATTTTGCAAAGAGGCCTGAGAGAATTTTCGATGCAGGTGCGGTTGTCATGGCGATGGTCCTTTCCTCGGGGCGTGCCTTCTGTCGACACGAGAAATGCGTTTCGGCCATGTCGGCCAGTGAGGAGATGCTACCGCAGCGCGCTGTGGCCCTCGATAGGGTCGATCCCCTATTCGATGGTCAGCGATCGAGGAAGGTGTTGGTGGTGGTGCCCCAGGCCGGACTCGAACCAGCACGCCCTTGCGGACAACAGATTTTGAGTCTGTCGCGTCTACCATTCCGCCACTGGGGCCAAGGCCACTCAAGACCAAGGGGCGCGAACATGGGGCAAGCCCTTCGCCCGGTCAATATCTTCGGTTGTGCAAACGCCGCATGAGCCCTTGCGCCAACAAGCGCGATAGACAGGGGCTACGCACCCCGGTAAAGGAAGCGCCATGTTTCGGCGCGCTTACGACAAAATGATGGACCTCGCGGCGCACCGCAGAGCGCCATGGGCGCTTGCGGGGGTGTCCTTTATCGAGAGTTCCGTCTTTCCGATTCCGCCGGATGTGATGCTGATTCCCATGGTGCTGGCCGAGCGGCGCAAGGCCTGGCTCTTCGCCGCCATCGCCACCATCGCGTCGGTCCTTGGAGGCGTCTTTGGCTATCTGATTGGCTATTTCCTGTTCGACACGATTGGCAAACCGATCCTGAGCTTCTACGGGTATACCGAGAAGTTCGATGACTTCGCCGCGCGTTACAACGATTTTGGTGCCTGGATCGTGTTCATCGCGGGCGTGACTCCTTTCCCCTACAAGGTCATCACGATTGCCAGCGGTGTGACCCAACTGAACTTTTTCGTGTTCATGGTCGCCAGTGTCTTAGCACGGGGTCTGCGCTTCTTCGCCGTTGCCGGCTTGCTGTATTGGTTCGGCCCGCCGATCAAGGATTTCATCGACAAGTATTTTGGGATCCTGTCGGTTCTTTTCGTGGTGCTATTGATCGGCGGCTTCGTACTCATCAAATATGTGATGTGACGATGAACGATCGGCGCGACAGCTTGGCAGGACAGATGATGGCGGTGAGCGCCGTCCTTTTCGGTGCTGCGTTGCTAACCGTGCTGGCTGCCCACGCCTTCGAGCAGATCGGCGGCTATGCGCCGTGCCCACTCTGCCTTCAACAGCGATATGCCTATTACTTTGGTGTGCCGGCGGCGGTGATCGCGTTTCTTGCCGCCCGTTCCGAGAGCTTCGGCTTCGCCCGCCTCGTCCTGGTCCTGATCGGGATCGGCTTTCTTTTGAACATGGGGCTCGGCATCTATCACGCGGGAGCCGAGTGGAAGTTCTGGCCTGGGCCAGACACGTGTGCTGGTGGCTTCGAATTGGAGTGGGGTGAAGAGGGCGTTGTCGATACGCCGGTCATCCGCTGCGACGAGGCGCCTTGGCACTTCCTTGGCCTGTCCTTCGCAGGCTGGAACGCGGTTGTCTCAGCGGGGCTCGCCGGGCTCGCGTTATGGGGCGCCGCGCGTCGCGGCTAGCCGTTTTCCGACCGCGCAATGCTCACGACAAGTTCAAACACCTTGATTGGAGGCCGAGCCGGGCCGGCTGTACCAAGATTGGGAGTAGATCCCAACTTGGAGGATGATTATGACCCCGATTCGTGCGTTTTTTGCCGGCCTGGTGGCCGTGTTCCTCGTCGCTTCCGTGCCGGCCACGGCGGCGGAGGTGCAACCCTACAGCCCAGAGGCGCTAGCTGAAGCGCAGTCTGCCGGCAAGCCGATCCTCGTCGATGTCTATGCGGAGTGGTGCTCCACCTGCAAGGCGCAGAAGCCGATCCTGGCGGAGCTGACGCAGAACCCGAAATACAAAGGGCTGTTGGTGCTGCGGGCGGACTATGACAAGGACAAGGAAGACCTCAAGGCCCTCAATGTGCGGTCCCAGAGCACGCTGATCGTATTTAAGGGCAATGACGAACTTGTCCGGTCGGTTGGGTCGACTAACCCAATGGCCATCGAAGGGATGCTCGACTTGACGCTCTAGGCGTCGGATTGGGGGTTCATCATGCTCGCAACTCTCGGGCTTGCGCTTCTCGCCGGCATGTTGTCGGTCCTCTCGCCTTGCGTTCTGCCGCTGCTCCCCATTGTATTCGGCACAGCGCAAAGCGAGCACCGGCTGGGGCCGGCAGCGCTCGCCCTAGGTGTCGCAGTTTCTTTCACCCTGATCGGGCTGTTCGTGGCCACGATCGGCTTTGCAATCGGACTCGATACGGATTTCTTCCGGCTGTTGGCGGCCGTGCTGCTCATTGCGGTGGGCGTCGTTCTGCTCGTGCCGAGCCTGCAGGCGCAGGTTGCCGTGGCCGCAGGTCCGGTCGGGAATTGGGTTGATGACCGGTTCGGCGGCTTCAGTGGCAGCAGTCTTTGGGGTCAATTCGGCGTCGGGGCACTTCTCGGCGCGGTCTGGGCCCCGTGTGTCGGTCCAACCCTCGGGGCAGCCTCCGTTCTGGCCGCCAAGGGCGAAGACCTCGGGCAGGTCGCGCTGACCATGCTTGCCTTCGGTGTTGGGGCGGCCTTGCCGCTTATGGCCTTGGGCTTTGCCTCACGCGAGGCCATGCTGCGTTGGCGTGCAAAGCTGGCTGAAGCGGGTCGAGGCGGTAAGATGGTCTTGGGGGCCGTGCTTGTGATTGTTGGGCTGCTTGTGGCAACGGGCGCCGACAAGGCGCTGGAGACCTACTTGGTCAACGTGTCGCCGGATTGGCTGAACAGCCTGACCACGCGCTACTGAGCGGCCGCTCTACTGTGGCGCCGGTCACGGCTCCAGCTCCGTATCCCAGTACAGATAGTCGAGCCAGCTCTCGTGGAGATAGTTCGGCGGAAACAGCCGGCCATTGCGGTGAAGCTCGAACACCGTTGGGCGATAGGGTGCCTGGGCGGGCCACATCTTGCCCCGGCTCGGCATGTCGCCACCCTTGGCCAAATTACACGGCGCACAAGCCGTTACGACATTGTCCCAGCGCGTGAGGCCGCCCCGGTTCCGCGGGATCAGATGGTCGAACGTCAGATCCTGAGTGGCCCCGCAGTATTGGCAGGCAAAACGATCGCGGAGAAACACGTTGAACCGGGTGAAGGCGGGATAGAGCGCCGGGCGCACATAGTTCTTCAGTGAGACCACGCTCGGCAGCTTCATCTCGAAGGAAGGCGAGTGAACCGCGTGATCGTATTCCGAGACGATGTTCACCCGGTCGAGAAAGACGGCCTTGACCGTGTCCTGCCAGTTCCAAAGAGAGAGGGGGTAGTAAGAGAGGGGTCTGTAATCAGCATTCAGCACAAGTGCGGGGTAGGTCCCCGGTGCGGCCGATGCTGCTGCGACGTTCAAGGCCCTCAAGTCCTCTTCGTTACCCGTCGCACTCGGGCTCAACCTCAGTTATCGCGGGAGATACTATAAGCACGTGTCACGAATGTGAAGAACCCCAGATGATGTGATTGTGACAGCATCAGTCCACCGTTGGCATCTCTTCAAACGCGCGCTTCAGAAAGTCGCCACCGAGCCGCAGCCCGTCTGCGTCGATTCCGTGGCCGATGCCCCGGCTGATGTGCCATTGCACGCTCAGACCCGCCTGTCCTAACGCTTCCCGCGCCATCGCCATCGCTTCGATAGGGATCACTTCGTCCATGTCGCCATGGACAAGCAGTATCGCGGGACCTTGCCCCGGGGGGGGCAACTCCTCAACCGTCGCCAGCGCTCCGGAATAGCCGACGATCACCTTGGGCCTCGCCGAGCGCGTTAGGCCGACAGCGAGCGCCATCATGGTGCCTTGGCTGAAGCCCACCAACGCCAATGAGTCCGCTGTAAGCCCTTGGCGATTGAGTTCAGCGTCGAGGAAGGCGTTGAGGGCCGGTGTGGCGCGCTCCACGCCCGCTGAAATGATGGACATGTCTCCCATGGACAGATCGAACCATTGCCGCCCCATGGGCGCCATGGCGCACGGCTCGGGCGCGTTTGGAGAGACGAAGGCCGCGTTGGGCAGGAGCGGCGCCCATTCTCGCCCAAGAGGAATGAGGTCGTTTCCATCCGCACCGTAGCCATGGAGGAAGACCACGAGTTGCTTGGGGGCCCCGCCGGCGGCGGGCGCCAGGCGGGGGCCGTCAAGCTCTGGTATTGTCATTGGGTTGCTGATCCTGCCGCAGTGACGCTCAGTCGCCTTCGATGTCGTCGGCGGACTTGGCGTTGAGCTGACCGTAGTTCTGCGCGCCAATATCGTTCAACAGGCCGAGCTGGGTCTCGATGTAATCGATATGCCCTTCCTCATCCTTGAGCAGGTCTTCGAAGAGCAGCATGCTCACATAGTCCTCTTCCTCGCGGCAGGCGGCGCGGGCCTCCATATACAGCGCGCGGGCGCTGTACTCCGCCTTAAGGTCGCATTCTAGAATCTCTTTGACATTCTGCCCGATCATCAGGGGATCGAGCTTCTGCATGTTCGGAAATCCTTCGAGGAAGATGATGCGCGTCACCAGCTTGTCGGCGTGATGCATCTCTTCAATCGACTCCTCGCGCTCCTTCGCGGCGAGCTTCTGATAGCCCCAATCGTCAAGCAACCGGTAGTGAAGCCAGTATTGGTTGACCGCAGTCAGCTCGTGCGTCAGCGACTTGTTCAGGTAGTCGATAACCCTCGGGTTGCCCTTCATCGAATCCTCATCTCAATGCTTAGTTTAGAATAGTTATAATGTTGATTTCCCCGCAAGGCTAGTCCGCACTTGGCGTGTCATCAAAAGGTGACCTGTGGGGTAAAGCTGCAGCTGAACTGGGGCCCTCTTCGTCGTAGCCCACGATCATTCTGACAACCAAAGGCATACAATCCCCACATTTGGGCCGTTTTCCAAGGGTCCGGTAGATGAGCCCAGGCGTCAAGACAACATATGGGTCTTTCGTGCGTAGTGCCGCGACAGCTTCATGGATCTCCTCCGAGGTGAGGATGGTGCAAGAGCAGATGATCATTCTGGTTTTCTAGGTATCGCGAGTGCTTTTGTCTTTCAGCCCGCAAGAGTAGAACGGGCGGCCGGCTCGTCGCCGGAGTAAATGCAGAGCTGCCGATCTTTAAAGCGGCGACTTAGGGAATCGTCAACCAACCCACTTAGCGGCCTCTTAAATCATCTCCCCGATGCTGTGCCATCGAAGAAATAGTTGATCATTTGGTGGGGCAAATGCAGGGCAACGAAATTCACGCTGACGATCTGTACGGACAGATCGAGGGGTTAGTCGCACAGCTAGAGTCCGAGCGGCGGGCGCGTCTTGCCGCGGAGGCGGCAAACGCAGGCACACTTGGGCTCATTGACCTTGTTAGTAAGAAATTGCGCCCGCCAATGGAATCGGTGACGGCGTTGTCCGACCGCCTTCTCGAAGGCCCCCTCAATCTCGCGCAAAGGCGCGATGCGCAGAGCCTGTCTCATTCCATGCATCGAATCTTGAGCGCGCTAACGGAGGTGCTTGACTTCAGCACGCTTCAGTCCGGCGAGGCTGACTTTTCCGTGGAGCCGTTCGACTTTCACGCGCTCGTCCGGGAGACAGCCTCGGCGCTGCAAGCCTGTGCGGCGGCCAAGGGGCTCACCAGCAGCGTCGACATGGCGCCCAATTGCCCTCGCCATCTCGTCGGTGACGGCATGCGCGTCCGTCAGGTGCTGATGGCGCTGATGGAAACGTCAATCCAAGCCACGGCCGATGGCTCCATCCGCCTCTATGTCAGCGTGAACGATCTCGCCTCGCCCGTCACTGTCCGCTTCGACATTACTGATACGAGCCCGGGTCTGACGCCCGAGCAGCAGATAGAGTTGTTTCAGCCTTCGACCGACATGTCTCGCTCCGACGGGGGGCTAGGCCTTCCGATCGCGCAGCGGATCGCCGAGGCGATGGGAGGCGAGGTTTCCTGCGACAGCGCAATCGGGCAGGGCGCTTTGTATTGGTTCACGTTCCAAGCGCTTGTCGACGAGCGGCAGACTGAACCGCAGGTCTTAGAACAGGGATCGGCCGACGTGCTCGAGCTCGGTGCCGAGGACGCTGTCGCGCCGGTAGTGCCGAAGCCCTTTGGCCTCAACGCTCAACCGGTCGGGAACGAGTCCGGCATGGAACCCGCATTCGCGCCTGAAGCTGAGCCGCTTGCCGTGCCGATGCCGGAACCGGCAGTTGAGTGTGCGCCGGAGAAGGCACCCGAGGCAGCAGCAACCCCTGGCCATGTGGGCTCGTTGGCGGGGCACGTTCTTATGATTGAAGACAACACGGTCAACCGGCTCCTAATCGGCGCCTATCTCGACGAATTCGGGTTGACCTACGATGTCGCCGAGACAGGCGCTGCGGCCCTCATTTGCCTAGACCGGCGTCCTTACGATCTCGTGCTGATGGACACGGTCCTGCCAGACTATCGCGGACTGCAACTGGTTCAGCGCATTCGATCACAGGAGTCGGCATCTGCGCATGTTCCGATCGTGGCGCTCGCCACGCTGTCGGATAACGAAGACGAGAAGACTTATGTCGAAGCCGGCGTGAACGCGTCCGTGGACAAGCCTATTCGAGGGGCTGAGCTCTATGCCGCGCTCGTTCCGCTTGTGCCTGCGCAGCAAGAAGACGCCGAAGACGAGGCTTGGACCCCCGTCTACTAGAGCCTTTCCTGGCTAGATTGAACCATTCTGCCGAGGCGTTTTGGGTTCAGGATCTAGGAAAAATTTGAGAGCATATCTGGAGATACGGTCGAGAATTTTTTCGGCGATCATGGGCCCAAAACGCCCGGTCCCGAAGGGATTGCACCCTGACGGCGCTCCGTGGCGAAACAGCCCTTGCCCGATGCGGGCACATCGCGCTGCGGTCTGGTTCACCACAGCGCATCCATCAGATGCGCAACAGAATTGATCCAATCTAGCCATGGAAGGCTCTAAGCCAACCTACTTCGCTAACCGGCCTCGGCCAACGCTTCGACATTCTCATCCACGAGATTGACGATACCGGTCATGATCTCATTGAGCTGGAAGTCCTTGGGCGTGTAGACCGCGGACGCGCCGCACTGCTTGAGAATGTTGACGTCTTCCTGCGGGATGATACCGCCCACCACGACGGGAACACCCCCCATCCCAGCCTCACGGAGCTTCTGGACCACGTCTCGAACGAGTGAGACATGGGAACCAGACAGGATGGACAGCCCAACCACATGGGCCTCAGCGTCTTTGGCTTGTGCCACGATTTCCGCCGGTGTCAGACGAATACCGTCATAGACCACCTTCATGCCGACATCGTCGGCGCGCACGGCAATTTGCTCCGCGCCATTTGAGTGACCATCGAGACCAGGCTTGCCGACGACGAAAGTCAGTGTACGCCCTAACCTTCCGGACACTTGGCTGACAAGATCACGAATCTCCGCCATTCGCGCCTCGTCGACATCGTGCGATGCACCGATGCCTGTCGGCGCCCTGTACTCTCCGAAGACTTCGCGAAGAACTGCGCCCCATTCGCCGGTGGTGACGCCTGCTTTCGCGGCAGTAATAGACGGCGGCATGATGTTGCGCCCCTCTACAGCGGCTGCCTTCAAGTCGGTCAGAGCTTGGTTCACTGCAGCGTTGTCCCGGCTCTGCCGCCAGGCCTGAAGTGCTGCAATCTGCTCGAGTTCCACGGACTCTGGGACCGTGAGGATACCCTCGACCCCTGAGTCGAGCGGGGAGGGTTCAGTCTCCGTATACGCGTTTACGCCAACCAGGACTTGATCGCCCCGTTCGATATCGGCGACCCGCGCTGCGTTCGAGGCGATCAAGGCCTCCTTCATGTAATCGATGCTCGCCACGGCGCCGCCCATGGCGTCGATCTTGGCGAGTTCGGCGCGGGCCTGTTCCTTTAACTCCTCGACCTTTCGGTCGATCACGTCCGAGCCGTCGAAAATGTCCTGATACTCGAGCAGATCAGTCTCATAGGCTACGATCTGCTGCAGCCGCAGGGACCATTGCTGGTCCCAGGGGCGGGGCAGGCCAAGTGCTTCGTTCCAAGCGGGAAGCTGCACGGCGCGGGCGCGGGCCTTCTTTGACAATGTCACCGCAAGCATGGACAGCAGGATGCGATAGACGTTGTTTTCGGGCTGCTGCTCAGTCAATCCAAGGGAGTTGACCTGCACGCCATAGCGGAATCGGCGCAGCTTCGGCTCCTCGACGCCGTAGCGCTCGCGGGCAATTTCGTCCCAGAGATCCACGAAGGCGCGCATCTTCGAGACTTCCGTGATGAACCGAACCCCTGCATTCACGAAGAAGCTGATGGCCGCGACGACTCTCGGAAATCTCTCTTCGGGGACTTCTCCGGACTCCTTCACGCGATCGAGTACGGCCTGCGCCGTGGCCAGTGCGAAAGCGAGTTCTTGCGCCGGCGTCGCTCCTGCCTCTTGCAGGTGATAGGAGCAGACATTGGTCGGATTCCATTTCGGCACTTCCTGGTTCGTGAAGACGATCACGTCCTTGATGAGCCGCAAGGAAGGTTCCGGCGGAAACACGTACGTGCCCCGTGACAGATACTCCTTGATGATGTCGTTCTGTACCGTACCTGTTAGTTTGGCGCGGTCGGTGCCTTGCTCATCGGCGAGCGAGACGTAAAGCGACAGCAGCCATGCGGCGGGCGCATTGATCGTCATCGACGTGTTCATCTCGCCAAGGGGAATGCCGTCGAGCAGCGTACGCATGTCGCCGAGATGGGAGATGGGCACGCCAACTTTTCCGACTTCGCCGCGCGCCAGCGGTGAATCGGAATCGTATCCGGTCTGTGTCGGCAGGTCGAACGCGATGGAAAGGCCCGTCTGTCCCTTTGAAAGGTTCTTCCGGTAGAGTTCGTTCGATGCCTTCGCGGTTGAATGGCCGGCATAGGTGCGGAACATCCACGGCCTGTCGCGCGTCGGCTTTTCGCTGTCTGTTGTGCGGCTCATAGCTCTTGCCAGAATCTTTCCCTGTTCGTGTGCGGTGCATCGAAGCATGCCCGAGGCGCGCGGGCAACCTGCCGTTAAGAAGGTTGTAAACCGCCCCAGCGGCCCTTTGAAGACCCGTGAAGCAGGTCCGACCTGGAGGGCCCCCTGCCTCATTGGTAATTCTACCCCTGGCAAGAGGCGTTTCTTTTTGCTAACCCTCCTCTCCGATTAAGGCAGCCCTGCCAAGATTTGGGCATTTCCAAGAGAGCCCCGGCGCTTTTGGCGCGGTTGTGCGGTTTTGGACCGCGAACCGCAAATTTGTTGCAGTCGCGAGATGGATCGAAGAGAATTCTCGCTAGTGCGAAATAAGGCGCCCCGATAAACAGAGGACTGGGGGGACAACCGGATGAATGAGATGTCAATAGGTGAAGTTTCAGCGGATGCACCCGCACCGCGCGGCGAAATCAAGGATCTCTACGAGATCGGCGAGATACCGCCGCTGGGTCATGTTCCAAAAAACATGTACGCGTGGGCGATCCGTCAGGATCGTGAGGGCCCACCGGATTCGGCCATGCAGGTCGAGGTGGTTCCAACATGGGAGCTCGACTCTCATGACGTGCTCGTCTTGGTGATGGCCGCTGGCGTCAACTACAACGGCATTTGGGCTTCGCTCGGTACGCCCATCTCCATGTTTAACGTGCATAAGAATTCGTTCCATGTCGCAGGGTCCGATGCCTCTGGCATCGTCTGGGCCGTCGGCTCCAAGGTCACGCGGTGGAAGGTTGGCGACGAAGTCGTCATCCACTGTAACCAGGACGACGGCGACGACGAGGAATGTAACGGTGGCGATCCGATGTTCTCCACGTCCCAGCGCATCTGGGGCTATGAGACACCAGATGGCGCGTTTTCGCAGTTCACCCGCGTTCAGGATCGGCAGCTTCTGCCGCGGCCGCAGCATCTGACCTGGGAAGAGGCGGCCTGCTACACGCTAACGCTCGCCACGTCTTACCGCATGCTTTTCGGCCATCGTCCGCACACGTTGAAACCTGGACACAACGTCTTGGTCTGGGGTGCTTCCGGCGGCCTGGGCTCTATGGCGATCCAGCTTTGCGCAACAGCCGGCGCCAACGCAATCGGTGTGGTGTCTGAAGACGACAAGCGCGATTTTGTGATGTCGCTTGGCGCCAAGGGCGTGATCAACCGGAAGGACTTCAATTGTTGGGGTCAGCTCCCGAAGGTGGGTACGCCGGAGTTCGATACGTGGCTGAAAGAGGCGCGCAAGTTCGGTAAGGCCATTTGGGACATTACCGGAAAGGGCGTGAACGTTGATTGCGTCTTCGAACATCCAGGCGAGGCGACGTTCCCGGTTTCATGCTTGATCACCAAGCGCGGCGGCATGGTCGTGTTTTGCGCGGGCACCACGGGCTTCAATCTCACAATGGACGCACGCTACGTCTGGATGCACCAAAAGCGCATTCAAGGATCGCACTTTGCGCATCTGCAGCAAGCGAGCATGGCGAACAAGCTCGTGATCGAGCGTCATATCGACCCGTGCATGTCTGAAGTGTTCCCATGGGATCAGATCCCGAAAGCGCATATGCGCATGTGGAACAACGAGCACCGTCCTGGCAACATGGCCGTTCTGGTGAGCGCACCGGTCACCGGTCTTCGCACCTTCGAAGATGTCATCGAGGCGAGTGAGGAGACGCACGGCAAAGCCTAACGGCTCTGCCTCCGTAGAATTCGGCTGCTTCGGCGGCCGCGAGAAAAAGCCCCGGACAGACCTGTCCGGGGCTTTTGGCTTCTGGCGCAACGGGCATCCAATAATCGCTGCCGAATGTTGAACCATTGAGGCCTGTGAAACGTAAGTAAAGCGAACCTCTCTCGTCTTGAAATGAAGAGCCTTCAGGTTCGTCGAGGGCCTTCATCGCCGCTCTAAGGCGTGGCCATCCAACTTCGCATTTGACTCCCGCCGCCTGTCGGGGTTCGTTGTCCAAAACCTGATATTTCCAGTCTTTCGAGGATACTGTCGTGAACGCCCCCGAAACCATCACAGAACGTTTGCTCCCCCTACTGGACGCCGCAGCCGACGCCGCCGAAACGCTCAATGCCGCGGCCACTGAGGCTGTGAAGGCTAAGGTCGCGCCGGAGGGGAAGATCGACAATGCCGCGCTGGAGCGCGAGCAGCATGTCGCCCACGGCCTTGCCTGGATGACCACCTACGTCGTGGGTATCCGTCAGATGGCCGATTACGCCAAGCGGACCAATGAGGAGGGGCGATTTGGCGAGTTCGAGGCCCTTCTAACCCACATCGTGGTGGGAGAGTATCTGGCTCAGCTTGCTGATGGCGTGGTGATGAGCCAGGGCGAGGTCATTCGCCTGCACGAACTTGGCGTGCCGGATTCCGCAAGAGAGGCATTCCTCACCGACACAGTCGTTGCTCTGATTCATGACGTAACGCCAGAAATGCGCGCACGTGTCTCGACGCTAATCCAGGACGCCGAGGGCGCCGCGGCGGCAAATTTCGGCGATCCGGGATTGGACGAGACCTATGAGGAAATCCGCAACGAGATGCGGCGCTTCTCCTTGGCTGAGGTTGTTCCCCATGCGCAGGAGTGGCACCTCAAAGACGAGTACATTCCGCTGGAGTTGGTCAATCAGATGGCCGAACTCGGCGTCTTCTCGCTGACCCTGCCGGAAGAGTATGGCGGCCTGGGTCTGGGCAAGGAGGCCATGTGCGTCGTCTCCGAGGAACTCTCCCGTGGCTATATCGGCGTCGGCTCTTTGGGCACGCGGTCGGAGATCGCCGAGGAGTTGATCCACAATGGCGGTACGGACGCTCAGAAAGAAGAATGGCTGCCGAAGATCGCGAGCGGCGAGATCCTTCCGACGGCAGTCTTCACCGAACCGAACACCGGCTCCGATCTGGCCTCGCTCAGCACACGTGCCGTCAAGGACGGGGATGTTTACAAGATCACCGGCCAGAAGACCTGGATCACGCACGCCGCCCGCGCCGACCTTATGACGGTGCTCGCGCGCACCGATCCGAACGAGAAGGGCTATCGCGGTCTGTCAATGTTCCTAGCACCCAAGCCGCGCGGTACGGACGATAACCCGTTCCCGGCGGCGGGCATGTCCGGGGGCGAGATCGAAGTGCTCGGCTATCGCGGCATGAAGGAGTTCGACATTTCCTTCGACAGCTTCGAAGTGCCGGCAGCGAATTTGCTTGGCGGCGTCGAGGGTCAGGGCTTTAAGCAGCTTATGCAGACTTTCGAGGCCGCCCGTATTCAGACGGCGGCGCGCGCGGTGGGCGTTGCTCAGTCGGCGCTCGATATCGGCCTGCGCTATGGCATGGAACGCATTCAGTTCGGGAAGCCCATCATTCAGTTCCCGCGCGTGTCCGACAAGCTGGCCATGATGGCGGCGGAGATTCTGTTTGCCCGTCAATTGACATACTACTCGGCACGCAAAAAAGACGCCGGTGAGCGTTGCGACCTGGAAGCGGGCATGGCCAAGCTCTTGGCCGCGCGCGTGGCCTGGGCCGCCGCCGACAATGCGCTGCAGATTCACGGCGGCAACGGGTTCGCGCTTGAGTACACGGTCAGCCGTGTGCTGTGCGATGCGCGCATCTTGTCGATCTTCGAGGGCGCGGCCGAGATTCAAGCGCACGTGATCGCTCGGCGTTTGCTTGAGCAATGAGCGCTGCGGCCGAGCCAATCACATCCAAACGGTCGCTCATCGGGCTCGGCGTCGCGCTGCTGATATGCTTCGCCGCTTCGTTTCTCGGCAGCGCGTTCACAACGCCGAATTTGGGTTGGTATGCGACGCTGGAAAGGCCAGGGTTCGCCCCGCCCAATAGCGTCTTCCCTGTCGTTTGGACGATCCTCTTTGCGATGATGGCGGTCGCCGCCTGGATGATCTGGCGCACGCCCGCTGATGCGGATAACAAGAAGACGGCGCTGACGTGGTTTGGCATTCAACTGACGCTCAACGTGGCGTGGTCCTTCGCCTTCTTTCAAATGCAAAGTCCCATCGCGGGGCTTGCTGTGATCTTGTGGCTGTTGGTTGCGATTGTCATGACGATGGTCTTCTTCGACCGGGTGAACCGTCTCGCGGCGTTGCTGCTCGCGCCCTATCTGCTTTGGGTTGGTTTTGCCGCGGGCCTGAACTTTGCCTTTTGGGCGCTGAATACCAGCACCGGCGCTGCTTAAAAGGAAAGTCATGGCTCAGCGCTCGGTTCTCATCACAGGCTGCTCGTCCGGGATTGGACTCGCTGCTGCTGAGACAATGCGGAACCGTGGCTGGCGGGTCTTCGCAACGGCCCGAGCGCCCGAGGATCTTCAGCGCTTGCAGGATGAGTCGGGCGTCGAGAGTGTCTATCTCGACTACACGGAACCGGACTCAATCGCGGACGCAGTGGACCGTGTGCTGAGCGCAACGGACGGTGCTCTCACGGCACTCTTCAACAATGGCGCCTATGGACAGGCGGGCGCCATCGAAGACGTGCCGACCGATGCGGTCCGGCGGCAATTCGAGACAAACGTGATTGGCTGGCACGACCTGACCCGCCGTGTCATTCCCGCAATGCGCGCGCAAGGGTCGGGCCGCATCGTCCAGTGTTCCTCCGTGCTGGGCTTGGTCGCCGCGCCTTATCGTGGCGTCTATGCCTCGACGAAGTTCGCGATCGAGGCCATGAGCGACGCTCTGCGCATGGAGCTGAAGGGCTCGGGCGTCGACGTGTCCATCATTGAGCCCGGTCCGATTGCCACGCGCTTTGTCGAGACGGCGATCAAGCACTACAAAGCCAATGTGGACATGGAGAATTCCGCCCATGCCGAAATCTACCGGGTTCGGCTCGCGAAGATGGAGGATGGCGGACAAATGGCTTTCAAGCTGGAGCCAGAGGCGGTTTGCCGCCGCCTTATCCATGCCCTTGAGGCGAGGCGGCCTAAGGCACGCTACTACGTGACTCTCCCAACCTTTGTGGGCGCCTACTTGCGCCGCATACTGCCCGCGCGTGCGCTCGATTTTGTTGCGGCCAGCAACTAGACTTAATCGCTTGGCGCGGATCGCGCCCAACATATCCCGTGTGAAGCGGGGCGCCTGGAGGCTGCTTTGGAATACGTACTTCGTTGGATCCTGCCGTTCGCTGTCTTGCTTGTTGTGGTGGTCCTTGTTCTTGGACTGTTCAATATGCTCCGGGGCGGGAATCCCAATCTCAGCCAGAAATTGATGCGAGCCCGCGTACTTTTGCAGCTTGCGGCTCTTATCGTGGCGATGGCCATTGCCTATCTAGCGGGGACGCGACCGCACTAGCCGAGGGTTGACCCCTTCCGGGTTGGGGCTACGCTGGATCATCTATAGCTGGGCTCACAGGTGGTGAGGCCTTATTCCTGGGGCACAATGGTCAGGCTGAACAAGATTTACACGCGAACCGGCGACGACGGCACCACGGCTCTTGGAACGGGCGATCGTGTCGCGAAGTACGATCTGCGCGTGGAAGCTTACGGCACGGTTGACGAGACCAACGCAACGATCGGGCTTGCGCGGGTGCATACGGGCGCATCGGATCCCAAGCTCGATGCAATGCTGATGCGCATCCAGAACGATCTCTTCGATCTCGGCGCCGACCTCTGTTTCCCTGAGGAAATGAAGAAAGGCGAGGCGGCACTTCGGGTCACCTCGGCTCAGATTGCGCGGCTGGAAGCGGAGATCGATGAGATGAATGGACACCTCGATCCGCTCCGTTCGTTCGTGCTGCCTGGTGGCGCCCCGGCTGCGGCCTACTTGCATCTAGCGCGAACGGTTTGCCGCCGCGCCGAGCGCTTGGTCGCGGCGCTTGCTGCGCGCCCGGTCGAGCCGGTTAGCGCCCAAGCGGTCGGCTATATCAACCGGCTTTCGGACTTCCTGTTTGTTGCGGCGCGCTACGCAAACGACAAGGGCGCTTCCGATGTGTTGTGGGTGCCCGGTCAAAACCGGTGAAGCGGGGTGGTCATCCGTGTTCGTCCCTCTCCACGACACCAACCCACTCAAGAAAATTCGTTTTCCATACGTAACCGTGGGGCTGATCGTTCTCAATGTCGCGGTTTATGTGGTGCTGCAAACGGGCTGGGTCGTTCCACTTGAGGATGAGGACCTATCTGCCTTCGCGGTTGTACCAGCCCAGTTGCTCGCGGACGCGGGCGGTAGCACTGCCTTTCTTGCGTCCGGTGCGGTCCTGGTGCCGGAACGGCTCACGTTAGTAACCTATATGTTCCTGCATGGCGGCTGGGTTCACCTGACCGGCAATATGCTCTTTCTGTGGGTGTTCGGCGACAACATCGAAGACGCGATGGGGCATATCCGCTTCATTATGTTTTATCTCATGTGCGGGATATTTGCCGCGCTCGCTCACACCTACATGCTGCCCGCCTCTGATCTTCCGCTCATTGGCGCTTCCGGCGCGGTGGCTGGAGTTATTGCTGCCTATCTCATCCTGCATCCGAAAGTGAAAGTCTGGGTGCTGGCTCTCTGGCGGATCCCCATTCGCATAACGGCAGCCTGGGCACTAGGCATCTGGATTCTGGCGCAGATTGCGAGCCTCTTCTTCGCCAACGAAGAAGCCGTTGCGTGGTGGGCGCATCTCGGCGGCCTGCTCGCAGGCGCAGTTTTCATCCTCTTCATGCGCCGCCGTGGTGTCATGCTTTTCGACCGCACGCGGGGCGGCGCATGAGACCTCCTGGGGTCCAATTGGAGGCCTTGTGCCACCATTGACTTGAGACATTTCGGGCTTTACGGTCGCCGCCATTTCGCACGTGCGAGATATTGGCTTTGGGGCAAGTCAAACCCTTTTGGGGACCAAAAAGTACCACATGAAAATCTTAGTACCTATCAAGCGCGTCATTGACTACAACGTGAAGATCCGGGTGAAGTCCGACGGAAGCGGAGTCGACCTGGCCAACGTTAAAATGTCGATGAATCCATTCTGCGAGATCGCTGTAGAGGAAGCGGTTCGCATGAAGGAGCGCGGTGAGGCGGAAGAGGTCGTTGCGGTTTCGATCGGCGGCGCAAAGTCTCAAGATACGTTGCGCACGGCACTCGCGATGGGCGCGGATCGCGCGATCTTGGTCAAGACCGACGAAACCATGGAGCCGTTGGCGGTGGCGAAGGTTCTGCAGGCCGTCGTCAAGAACGAGAGCCCCGATCTCATTATCCTCGGCAAGCAAGCAATCGACGACGACTGCAACCAAACGGGACAGATGTTGGCCGGCCTTCTGAACGTACCGCAGGGGACGTTCGCATCGAAGGTCGAGCTTGATGGCGACAAGGTGAAGGTCACGCGTGAGGTCGACGGAGGTCTGGAAACCGTGTCGCTCACGAAGCCGGCTGTGATCACCACAGATTTGCGTCTGAATGAACCGCGGTATGCGTCGCTGCCGAACATCATGAAGGCAAAGAAGAAGCCGATCGACGAGACAACGCCCGAGGAGTTGGGTGTCGACATCGCTCCGCGGCTGAAAGTGCTTGCGGTCGACGAGCCCAAGGCGCGCGAAGCCGGGATCACCGTCGACGACGTTGCGACCCTTGTCGATAAACTCAAGAACGAAGCGGGGGTTCTGTGATGGCCGTCCTCCTGCTTGCAGAACACGACAACGAGACCCTCGCACCGACGACCGCCAAGGCGCTGACGGCTGCGCGAGAGTTCGGAAGCGACGTTGACATCTTGGTGGCCGGAGAAGGTTGCCAGGCCGTCGCCGACGAGGCCGCCAAGCTCGAAGGTGTCCGCAAGGTTCTGCTGGCCGATGCGCCGCAGTTAGCGCACCGGCTCGCCGAAGATACGACGGCGACGATTCTGCCGCTGATGGCCAATTACTCCGTGCTGCTCGCGCCGGCATCCACCACAGGCAAGAACGTGCTGCCCCGTGTGGCCGCGCTGCTCGATGTGGGGCAAGTTTCGGATATCGTTGAGGTGAAGTCTCCGGACACGTTTGTGCGGCCAATCTATGCCGGCAACGCCCTTGAGACAGTCCAGACGTCGGACAAGACAATCGTCGCTACCGTGCGCACGACCGCATTCTCCGCTGCAGGCGACGGCGGTTCTGCCGGTGTCGAGACAGTTAGCGCAGGCGATGAAGTGCCGTCCTCCAGCTTTGTTGGCGCGGAGATCACGGAGAGCGAGCGGCCCGAACTCACATCCGCTCGCGTGGTTATCTCCGGTGGGCGCGGTATGGAGTCTGGCGAGAACTTCGAGAAATTCATCGCACCGGTCGCCGACCGGCTTGGCGCTGCCATCGGCGCGTCGAGAGCGGCCGTGGACTCCGGCTTCATGCCGAATGACTATCAAGTCGGTCAAACCGGCAAGGTGGTTGCGCCTGAACTCTATGTCGCGGTCGGTATTTCAGGCGCCATTCAGCATCTTGCGGGTATGAAGGACTCCAAGGTGATCGTGGCGATCAATAAAGATGCGGAAGCGCCGATTTTTCAGGTCGCAGACTATGGTTTGGTCGGTGATCTTTTTGAGGTCCTGCCAGAACTCAATGATGAGTTGAGTAAAGCGGGCTACGGAGACTAAGCGCGCGTTCGGGGGCGCGTGTGTTGTGAGGCAAGAAACGATGCTCGGATCGTTTTGCCGATCCGATTTCGAAGCAGGAGCGTAGAGTGGAGCCTATTCGTAAAGTGGGCGTCGTTGGCGCGGGCCAGATGGGCAGTGGCATCGCGCATGTGGTCGCGCTCAGCGGCTATGATGTGGCCATCAACGATCTTTCCAAGGAACGATATGACGCGGCTGTTGAGGCCATCTCCAAAAACCTCGCGCGTCAGGTTTCTAAGAACAAGATTTCCGAAGACGATAAGGCGGCTACCTTGGCCCGCATCTCGTTCGCGGAGAACTTCGAAGGCTTTTCGGATGCCGACCTCGTCGTCGAGGCGGCGACGGAGGACGAAACCGTCAAGCGCAAGATCTTCGTCGCGGTCTGTCAGTTCCTGAAACCCGATACGATTCTTGCGACGAACACGTCATCCATTTCCATCACGCGGCTCGCGGCGACGACCGACCGGCCCGAGCGCTTTATCGGCATGCATTTCATGAACCCCGTTCCGGTCATGGAACTGGTGGAGATGATCCGTGGCATTGCAACGGATGACGAGACTTTCGCGCGTGCCAAGGACCTCGTCGGTTCGCTCGGCAAGACCATTGCGGTATCAGAAGATTTTCCCGCTTTCATGGTCAATCGCATCCTGCTGCCCATGATCAACGAAGCGGTCTATACACTGTACGAAGGCGTGGGTTCGGTCGACGCCATCGATACGGCAATGCGGCTTGGCGCAAACCATCCGATGGGACCGCTGCAGCTCGCCGATTTCATCGGGCTCGATACCTGCCTATCCATCATGCAGGTGCTCTATGAGGGGCTTGCCGATTCCAAGTATCGGCCCTGTCCGCTTCTAGTGAAGTACGTGGAAGCAGGCTGGTTGGGCCGCAAGAGCAGCCGCGGCTTCTATGACTATCGTGGCGACGAACCCATGCCGACGCGCTAGGCGCAAGACGAGTGGCGGTTTGGGCCGGGACGTCGGTCTGTCTCAGAACCGTTCCCGTGTAAAAGCCTTTTGGGGAGTAAGGCGGATGAGGCGTTCTTCTTCGCGGTTAGCAGCCATTCTTCTTGGGCTTATTGCGCTCACGCTTGGCCCTGCCGCCTTCGCGGCATGCGATCCCGAGACTGCTCTGTATGAGGACGACTTCGAATTCCTCGATGTCTCTTGGGGAAATGCTGACGATAGTATTCTCGTTGAAGATGGAGCGCTCTTCATCAAGGGCTCCGGTGGCCTGGTTAATCTTGAGACAAAGACAAAGGGCGCTGCGATCTGCGTCGATGTGAGCATCACGGAAGCCGCGAACATTTCCGATAGCCCTGCGGGGGTCGTGTTCTGGTGGGAAGACTGGAAGAACTACTACGCGGTCTTCGTCTGGGCCGATGGTTGGCTCGAAGTGCGCCGCATGGTGGACGGCAAGTCTAAGACTCTGTTCACGCAGGAAGCAGAGGCCCTGAAGCGCGGCGCAGGTGCCGTCAACAGCATCGGGCTGACTCTGCAGCCAAAGGACGCAACCTTGCTTGTCAACGGGTCAGAAACCCGCCGCTTCAAGGCGAAGCGACCCAAGGAGGGCGGCGCCGTGGGCCTCTATGGTATTTCGCCCGACGAGGCACCGGCGACATTCAGCTTCGATAATCTCGTCGTCAACGAACGCTAGAGGGTGGCATCAGCGCCCGAAGAGCCAATCCTCGAAACTGGCGCGCGACGCGCGCGTCTCCCTCGAGACCTTCATACGTGGCACCCGTAGTGGTGTGGACCTTTGTGCCGTGGGGATCGCCGGTGCCCGAACATCCAACGGCCTCGAACGCGCCGGGACTTGGTGCGGTGTGGCCGGGTCGGTCGCGTGCGGGTTGACGTGAACGGGAGAACGGTCGGAATCGGGCTGCTGCTCTTCGGCCATGCGTGGTGCCAGCCACGCCGTATCACCGCTCCGCGATCCAGGCACCTTGGCCGACGAGCGTTGCCGATGGAGCGTTTCATGCCGAACCCGCGGGCCCCTTAATGCACTGATCTCCGCCGGGCCCAACCGTGGCGGCTGCCCAGCGCTGTGACGGCTCATGGCCGTAGACTCGGCGTTCGCAGGCAACGGTGCGGCAAGACTCATCGACAGAACGGCAGCAATGGCGGGAATAACACTCTTCAGCATGACTGTTTCTAACGCCCTGCGGCTCCATGCAGCAAGGTGTTCCTCCGCAGCATACCCGCCGCCCGCGTTCGGACGGCCCCGAAGACCGCATGGCCTAGGCGCCGCTGCGCTTTGCTCCTGCGGCGAGCGTGTCGGTTAGGTGTTCGAGGCGCGCTTCGATCCTCGCAAGGCGAGCATCGATTGACGGGGCCGTGATTGGGTTCTCCTCAGCGATCATCGCTGGCCCCTTCAATTCGGGGTTTTCCTCCATTTTGTTGTGCTCGTCCTGCAGCACTTGAATCACGATGCCGATCATCATGTTTAGGAAGATGAAGGCCACCAGAAAGATGAAGGTGAGATAAAAGAGCCAGCTCAGCGGATAGACTTCCATGGTCTCGTACATCACGTCCGTCCAATCCTCGAACGTGGCGACGCGGAACAAGGTCAGCATGGCGATGGAGATGTTCCCCCAAAGTGTCGAATTGATCTCGGCGAAGAAGATGCTGCCGGCGGCACCGTAGATATAGAAGATGATGAACATCAGCAGCGTCACATAGGCCATGCGCGGGATGGCCTGCAGCAAGGCACTTACGAGAACCTGAAGCTCGGGAATCATTGACACCAGCCGCAGCACGCGGAAGACGCGCAAGAGACGTCCCAGAAGTGCCATCTCGCTTTCGTCGATCGGAATGAGGCTCGCGGTTACGATCACGAAGTCGAAAACGTTCCATCCCTTTGAGAAGAACCGTTTTGGGTTTGGCTCCGCGGCCATCCGGATGAGCAACTCCACCAGGAAAAAGATCGTCACGGCATAGTCGAGAACCTTGAGCCCCGCAGTCAGTTTCGGCCCCAATGGGTATGTGCCGATGCCGACTTTGAGCGCCGAAATCACGATGACCGTGATCACAAACAGTTCGAAAACCTTGTTGCTGCGAATATCGATAAAGAGTTTCTTCAGACCGGAGGCCCGGTCCATCAATGTCTTGTCGCTCATTCGTCTCTCGGTCTCGGGCCCTGCATAACGTTACGGTGGTGCGGTGATCGGCGATCCTAGTGAGGATTGTGGTTGAAAGCCGGATGACACGGCGCCGCCCCTCTTAGTCCGCCTTGACCGTGACAGTCCAGGTCTTTGGCGAGGGAGCGGGCAGGAGAAGTTTGTCCGGCCTGGACGGCAGGCGGACGGGTCGGCGCGATCGGCTCGCAGGACCTAGGCGGGCTTGGCTATGAGGACAGGCCGCGTTTCAGATCGTCGAGCGTTAGTGCGGGTATGATGTCGATCGCCGCGTCCAACGCCGCGAACATCGGCTCGTTCAGCTTTGGCAGCACAGCTGCGTCGTCTGTCTCAAAGAAGATGTAGCCCGATCGTTCGCCACCTTCGACCAGGAAGTAGGCGGCCTCGGCGTTGGTTTCTCTCACGATCGCCTCGATCGCCTCTCCCAGGCTGCCATCCTGATAGGCCTCGTTGCCGCGTTCCACGGGAATAGAGAATCGCATCATCAGTCGCATTTTCGGTACCTCCATTGATTGGTGCACTCTAGACGGCTGCTGGTGCGGAAGAATGACCTGACCGAACGATTTTTCGGGGACGGACTGGCCAATTGGTCGCCTGTTGCAGATCTGTCATGCGCCAGGGCTAGAGTTCAGGCATCCCTGACTATCTTCTAGTCCAAAGAAAGCCCCGGTCGCCTTTTGCGGCTGGGGCCTTCTCCTGAGGCGCGCTGCTCATCTAGGCCGCTTGTCTGCTCGTCTCTACCTTAAGCGTGGCCAATGCGATGATTCCATCGGTCACATAGTGATTGACGGTGCCTGCCTCGATTTCCTCGCCCGCCTCATACATGTCGACGACCCCGATCGCGCCATTCCGCGAGAGTTCGGCCATGATGAAGTCGCGCTCCGCGTTGGTGTCCGCGTCCGTGGCATGGGTGATCTGGAAGGTCAGGCGCGTCAGTGAAAAGCCCGTATCCTTGGTGCCGGCTCCAACCCAAAGGACCCGTTCGCGGGTGTCCGGCCGATGGGTGCCATGCCAGAAGACATCGTCTACGGTCTCGGCTTCCGTCAGGCATTTCGCCCAGAATCGCACATGGTGACGCTTGCGGGGGCTGTTGCCGATGGCCTTCTGGAAGCCAATGTCTTGGCCGCGCCCGAACAAGTATAGCGTCGAAAACGGGGCTCTTGGATAGGGCGTATTGAAGACAAAGGCTCTCACCATGCCCCAGGAGCTCGATAGGGTCAGGGGGTCGGCCTCATGCCAGCCCGCCTTGGCGAATGCGGCGCGCAGCTCGTCGAAGGTTCCCACAAGGGCCAGGTTCACAGGATCGCCCGGCAGGCCGTCGCCGGTGATCGTGAAGCTCGGCACATGCTGATGCCGGATGACCATGAGCCCCATCCGGACGATGTAGGGCAGGATCACATAGGCCGCGACAGCATAGGTGGCCGCGAGCGCGAGGACCGACGGCAGTTCGCCATCGACCCACTGAAACACATTGACAATCAGCCAAATCCCTACAGCGCCGAGGCTCAGGACCGCCAAGCGCTGCAGGACCAGAATTACAACTCTCACGGAGCCTATAAGAGCACAGAATTGGGGTGGCGCGCCGCAGAGAAAATGCCGCGCCGGCCAGGCTCTAGAGCGCGTGGCGTGAGCCGACCGCCCAGCCGGCAGGGACTAAGAGCGTTGGTCGTCGTCCTGGCTGTTCTGCTGGTTGATAAGCATCCGGTCGCGTTGCATTTCCAGCCACATAGCATTCACAACGGCAAACATTGCAGCGAGCGGGAGCCCTAGAAGCCAAGCGAAGTACCACATGTGTCAGGCTCCTTTCCTAGTAGACGGAGTCGGAAGACGCGGTGACATCCGCCGCAGTCACCTTGCCCCAGAGAATCCTGTAGACCCAGGCCGTGTAGGCAAGGATGATCGGCAAGAGGATGACCGTCGCCACCAGCATGATGAAAAGGGTCGTTTGTGAGGACGAAGAATCCCAAACCGTCAGCGAGGACTTTGGATCGATTGACGAGGGCAGGATGAAGGGAAACATCACAAGGCCGACCGAAGAGATGGCGCCAAAAATCCCGAGTTGCGACCACAGAAGTGTGGGTACTTCGCGATCCGAACGCAGGCCGCGCACAGCCATGATCATGCCGAGGAAGCCGAGAATCGGGGCGATCACGATCCACGGCCGATCGGCAAAGGCCGTTAGCCAGGTACTAGTGCGTTCGACCTCCGAGAAGAGTGGGTTCGAAGGCCCGTCGGTCACGGCCTCGCCCACGATCGCGTAACCTTGGATGCCAAAGGCAAGCCATAGCCCCGCCAGCGCATAGCCGGCAATGGTCACGAGGCCGGTCACCGACCCAATAGCGCGGGCACGCGCGGCCACAGGGCCTTCAGCCTTCAGCGACAGCCAGGCCGCGCCGTGAGTCATCAGCATGGCAAGGGATACGATGCCGACTAGCAGCGCGAACGGGTTGAGCAGGTCTAGGAACTTCCAAAGGAAGGAACTGCCTTCGTAGTAAGAGATGAGTTCTGGCGACAGCCTGAACGGCACGCCCTGCAGCACATTGCCGACCGCAACGCCGAAGATCAGGGCGGGAACCGCGCCGCCGACAAATAGGGCCCAATCCCAGCTCGCGCGCCAGGCCTTGCCCTCGCGCTTGGAACGATACTTGAAGGCGACAGGCCTCAAGATTAGCGCGGCGAGCACCGCGAACATTGCCAAGTAAAGGCCAGAAAAGCTGACGGCGTAGACGAGGGGCCATGCGGCGAAAATCGCGCCGCCACCGAGGATGAACCAAACCTGGTTCCCTTCCCAAACGGGACCAACCGTGTTGATGGCGATGCGGCGCTCAAGGTCCGTCTGGGCGGCAAAGGGCAGCAATGCGCCAACGCCCATGTCGAAACCGTCGGTCATGGCGAAGCCAATGAGGAGTACGCCAAGTAGGAGCCACCAGATAACGCGTAGAACGTCGTAGGAGATGAGGTCGGCAAGGATCATGGCGATTACTCCGCAGGGGCCGGGGCGGTTGGGGCTTGGGGCGCGACGCCGCCAACACCCATGGCGCCGAGACGGCGCCGGTGCTCCGCCTCCCAGGCCTCGGTCTCCTCCACATCTTGGTAGGGGCCTTTGCGGATGAACTTGAGCATCAAGGCTATCTCTATGATGAAGAGGATCGAATAGAAGGTGACGAAGCCGGTGAGGGTGATCAGCAGATCCTGAACCGAGAGCTGACTCGCGGAAAGGGCCGTGGGTAGCACGCCGTCTACTGTCCATGGCTGGCGTCCAAACTCTGCGACGAACCAGCCCATCTCTGCCGCGATCCATGGCGCGGGTATGAGCACGACCGCGAAAACCAGTGCCCAACGCGGATAGCGCTCGCCGCCGAAGCTCGACATCCAAAAGAAATAGGCCATGAAGGCGATGAACAGGAATCCCAAACCGACCATGATTCGGAATGCCCAGAACAGCGGCGCTACGCCGGGAACGGTGTCGTTGGCGGCCTTTTCGATCTGCTCCGGGGTCGCCTGTCTCGGATCATCGACGTAGCGCTTCAGAAGAAGTGCGAAGCCGAGATTATCGGAGTTCTCTTCAAAGGCTTTGCGAAGCTCCGGTGAGACAGAGCTGTCGGTTTCTTCTCCGGTCGGGCGCGCCCCGTTGGCGCGTGCCTTTTCGCGCTCAGTACGAATCTTCATCAGAGCATCGTAGGCGACGATACCGCTCTTGATACGCTCCCTCGATACGTCAACCAGCTCCTCAATTCCTGGGATAGGTTCCGTTAGGGAGCGCGTGCCGATGATGCCCATGACCCAGGGAATATGAATGGCATAGTGAGTCTCACGGGCCTCCTGATCGGGGAAACCGATCAGGGTGAAGGATGCGGGCGCCGGTTCCGTCTCCCACATGGCCTCAATGGCGGCCAGCTTCATCTTTTGAGTGTGGCTGGCGGCATAGCCGGACTCGTCGCCAAGAACGACGACGGACAGTGCCGAGGCCAGGCCGAAGGCGGCCGCGACGGATATCGACCGGCGGGCTAGTTCCACATGCCGGTCTTTAAGCAGATACCAGGCCGAAACACCGATCACGAAGACCGACGCCGTGACATAGCCCGCGGAGACCGTGTGGACGAACTTGCTTTGCGCGACCGTGTTGAACAAGACCTCGTAGAAAGAGGTCATTTCCATGCGCATCGTGTCGGGGTTGAACGCCGCCCCGACAGGATTCTGCATCCAGCCATTGGCGATAAGGATCCACAGCGCGGAGAGGTTCGATCCGAGTGCCACCAGCCATGTCACCGTGAGGTGGCCGACCTTCGACAACTTGTCCCAGCCGAAAAAGAACAGGCCGACAAATGTCGCTTCAAGGAAGAAGGCCATGAGGCCCTCGAGTGCGAGCGGTGCCCCAAACACGTCGCCGACATAATGGCTGTAATAGCTCCAGTTCATGCCGAACTGGAATTCCATCGTGATGCCTGTCGCAACGCCGAGTACGAAATTGATACCGAACAACGTCCCCCAGAACTTGGTCATCTGCCGCCAGATGGGACGGTCGGTCATCACATATACCGTCTCCATGATCGCGATGATTATCGACAGACCCAAAGTCAGCGGTACGAAGAGGAAGTGGTACATCGCTGTCATCGCGAATTGCAGTCGCGAGAGTTCGACGACACCGAGCTCCATAACAGATCATCTCCCCATTCTTGGAACGCTTTTCTTCGCGCTTACCCAAGGCCCAATCTAAGCCCTTAGCGCACGGAACGCTCGTATCATGATGCCACAGAGACACTGTGACATAGCTCAAGCCCGGGGTGGACTCGTCAAGGTGCAGGTCTGCTCGAAGACGGGGTGCCCCGAACCCCTGTGAAGCACTGCTACAATAGCAGCTTCCGGCAGTGTGCGGCGAATGCCAATGAGCACGCGGTGCGAAGTTTCATCATCGAGTCCCTCGGTCGGCTCATCGAGCAATAGGAGCCTGGGGCGCTTCAGAAGGGCGCGTGCAAGGCAGAGCCTTCTAGCTTGGCCTCCGGAGAGGCCGCCGCCGCCTTCTCCAAGCCGAGCATCAAGCCCGCCACGTTCATCGATTGTCTCATGCAGGTCTGCTGCCGCCAGGGCCGTCCACATCTCTGCGTCGGTCGCATCGGCGGCCAAGGCAAGGTTCTCGCGGATGGTCCCCCGCAGGAGTGCGCTGCGCTGGGGCACCATGGTCACTAGATCGCGGAAGGCTGCTTCCTCCCAGTCGCGAGGAGGCTTTCCGAACACGGCAATCTCCTCGGCGGGAGCCTGCTGGTATGCGTCAAGCAGCCCGGCGATTTGCAGCAAGAGTGTCGTCTTGCCGATGCCGCTTGCACCGGTGATGGCGGCCGCATCGCCAGGGCGCAGGACCATGCTGAAATCGGGATGGCGTATTGTGAGAGCCGGTGTCTCGCTCTGGACACTTGGTGAGGGTTCCGCTCGTAGGCTCTCCTGCGGCAGCGTTCTGCTGTCCATGTGATCAAAGTCGCCAGAGTGGCTAAGCCGCTGCGCGGCTCCCGCCATGCGGCCGAGTTCCGAGAAGCCGCGCCTGAGCGGCAGAACGGTTTCCGACAGGGCGAGCGCCACGAAAACGCCGATCGCGGCGACAGCCGCGCCGGCTTCGTCGGCGGTCACCAGCCAGCCACCAACCGCGAGCGCCGCCCCTGTGACGAGTGTCACGAGAACGCCCAAGCGGAATGCAGCAATGCGTTCGGCGTGGTCGAGCTCGCACGCGGAGCCCCGGACTCTATCGTCCGTTTGAAGCAGTGCGTCCTCGCGGGTGCCGATGCGGCCGCGCAGGATCAGCGCCTCACGATCCCGAATGACGTCAATCATCCCGCGGCGCAACGTTTGCGCCTCTATCTCCATGCGGGCTGACGGGCCGACACCTTGGCGTCCTAGCTGCCACAAGATCAGGGCTGCGAACGGCACATAGCCAACGAGGATTGTCCAGGCCATGGGCCAGCCCACGAGCCAGCCCAGCACCCAGAAGACCGCCACATGGGTTAGCAAGGCGGCCAGGACCGGGAGCAGTAGGCGCACCGCAAGCCCGTCTAGCGCGTCTACGTCGGCAACAATACGCGTCAGTACGCCCTCGCTACGCAGCCTCATCAGGCCTCGGGCATCGCGCGCCGATTCCCGTTCGAGCAGTTTCACCCGGAGTTCTGCCAGCGCGCGCAAAGTCGCATCATGGCTGAGAAGCCTCTCCCCGTACCGTGCGGCAGCCCGTCCAAGCGCGAGGAAGCGGACCCCGGCAGACGGCCGGAAGAAGTCGAAGGCGATGCCGATCCCGGCAAGCCCCGCGATGCCCGCGGCCGTGATAAACCAGCCTGAAAGGCCGAGCAGAGCCGCGCCCATAACCAGCACGGCGACGGAGAGCAATGCGCCGCGCGCCATTGCCCAAGGTGCTGCGCCCACCAGAAACCGTATGACGTGGAGTAGCGCCCTCATGGCGTCTCCTCGTGGAGGGAACACACTTCCACCTGACGGTCCATGGCGGCTGCCAGGGCCGGGTCATGCGTGGAGACAATCAGTGTGCGGCCGTCCTTATTGAGCCGCAGTAGCGCATCGATGACGCGGTTCGCCGTCTCCGCATCGAGATCGGCTGTCGGTTCGTCGGCAAGGATTACATCGGTATCGTCGAAGGCCGCGCGGGCGATCATCAGCCGCCGCGCCTCGCCCCCGGAGACACCACCGCCGGTCTCGCCAAGCTTCGTCGCAAGGCCATGGGGCAGGCGTTCGACGACGGGTCCCGCGCCCGCGATCTTGAGAGCGGGGCCGGGATCGCGACCTGTGCCATCAGGGTCGAGCCAAGCACCAAGCGCCTCGTCGGAAAAATGCGGTTTTTGCGGGATCAGCGAGAGCCGTGCGCGCCACGCATCCGCCGTATCCTGATCGAGTCTGCGGCCGGCTACGGTGATGTCGCCTGATGCCAGCGGGACCAACCCGGCAATGCTGGCAAGCGCGGTCGTCTTGCCGGCGCCGCTCGGGCCGATCAGAGCCAGCGACTCCCCCGGCTCAAGCTGCAGATCGGGCACGGCGACGGTGCGGCCGGGCAGGGCGGCGACGGCTTGCGACAAGCGAATCGACGGCACGCCGTCGAGCGGCGTCGTGCGCGTTCCTGTCCCCACGAGGGCCACGCGCTGGGCCTCGTCGAGCGCATCGAGATCGGCGACGACCGCATAGCCTGCAGCCCGGTCGTGCCAGGCGGCTGCCAAATCACGCATGGGCTGGAAGAACTCCGGCGCGATCAAAAGGAGGAACAACCCTTCGCGCAAGGTGAGTGGTGTTCCCCAGGTGCCGAAGTTCAGTTCGCCAAGCAGAGAGAAGCCAACAAACACAGCCATCATCGCCACGCCGATCGCCGCGAAGAGCTCAAGCACGGTTGACGAAAGGAAGGCGATCCGCAGCACCGCCATGCTCTTCTCGCGCAGGCTTTCGGCGCGGTGCTCAAAACCACCGGCGGCCCGGGCGGTGGCGCCCAGTAGACGGATGTCGAGCATGGCGGAAAGGCGCTCCATCAACATGTCGTTCATGGAGCTAATCTCCCGCATCTGTTGACGCGAGGCGTCTTCCGCCGCCATGCCAACCAGCGCCATGAAGACGGGGATCAGCGGCCCTGAGATCAGAAGGATGAGCCCCGCCGCCCAGGAAACGGTGAAGGCCAGCACCGCAAGCGCGAGTGGCAGGACCGCCGCGCGCAGCATGGCGACGTGGTAGCGCGTGACCCACGCCTGTAGCAGGGGCAGTTTCTGGACGGCGAGTGCAGCAATCTCGGCCGACCCGGCCTCTGATGGGTTGCGTGCTTCGCGCCGGATCAGCGTTTCGCGCTCGCGCGCAATCGTTCGGTCCGCGGCATCGAAGAGAAGCCGGCCCGACAGACGCTCGAGCGCTGCACGGGCGATGCCCAGAACGACGAAGCTCGCGATCGCGAGCGATGTGTTTTCCGGCGTACCCGTGTCAGCGACCCAAGCCGACACAATCCAGGCGATGAGTCCTGCTTGGATCGGCCAGATAAGTCCTGCGGCAACCGAGATCAGAGCGGCCCGCCGCAGCGTTCCTTGAACTGGCACGATAATCCGCGTGTGTGCCTGCCGCCGCTGGTCGGCTCCGCTGTCCTCGGTGCTGTCTTTCATCGGGTCCTTGTTAGGCTGGGCAAGACGCGTTGGCCAGTCCACTCACCGCGGCCCCACAGGGATCGAGGTTGCGGTTTGCCAACCATGGCGTGCTAGCGTTGTCTTGACGATGCGGCGGCTTCGCATGGGCGTGATCAAAACCGACGGGGCAGTTTGATGGGGGCAGTGTGATGAGTGTGCGTGTCGTGCCCTTTCTTCTGCGCCTGGCTGCGATGGTGCTGCTCATCGTCCTGCTATCCGGCGACGGTGGCGCAACAGAGTCTGCTGTCGACGGCGCGGTTCGCGAGGTTGAGCAAACGGCCGCCTCCGATTTCGACAAGGCGATCCATCGGGCTCAAGCCCTTCTCGATCGCTATGGGTATGCGGTCGTCTTTGGCGTGATCTTCTTGGAAGGGATCGGCATCCCCGCCCCAGGTGAGTCCCTGGTGATCGCAGCGGCAATCGAGGCAAGCCGAGGGGCGCTGAGCATTGCCGTGCTCTTCGTGGTAACGGTGGCCGCGGCGATCCTGGGAAACAGCACCGGCTACGCGATCGGCCGGTTCGGCGGAAGCCGGCTGCTGCACCGACTCCCCATCTCCGCGGATCGCTTGGCCCATGCGAGCCAACTCTTCGATCGTTACGGCGGCTGGTTCATCTTGGTGGCGCGCTTCATCGACGGGCCACGGCAACTCAACGGGATCATTGCGGGCACGTTGAAGATGCCATGGTGGGAGTTTAGTCTTTGGAACGTGCTCGGTGCGCTGCTCTGGGTTTCTGTCTGGGGCGGAATGGCCTATTGGCTCGGCCACGACATCAAGAGCGTTCTCAAGACTCTCCAACCGCTGGAGCACATTCTGTTGGGCACGCTTGCGGTCCTGGCGCTGGCTGCAATCGCGTACCTTGTCTGGCGAAAGCGATCGGCGCGCTCCGGGTCGCCCAGCTCCTAACGCACATCGCGTGCACCGGCGCAGTATGCTTGGTGACCCCGGCAGGATTCGAACCTGCGACCCTCAGATTAGGAATCTGATGCTCTATCCTGCTGAGCTACGGGGCCAAATTGCTACGGTTTGTCCGCTGTTGCTACACCCTGGCCGTCTTGTGCGCCAGCCCGATTGCGCTAAGCGTGGTCGCCAAGCCCTCAGCATTGCGGTGTCGCGTCCCTAGAAAACCTTCGGCACGTAGAGTTCTTGCGGCAGGGTCTTGCGGTCGTAGTCAGGGCTAAAGACGCGGTCCGGAAGCTCGATCTTCTCGTAGGGCACGTCCTTATAGGGAATCTTCGTCAGGATGTGCTCGATGCAATTGAGCCGCTCGCGCTTCTTGTCGTTCCCCTCGACGATGTACCAAGGCGCCTCGGGAATGCTTGTGCGGGCGAACATTTCCTCTTTGGCTTTGGTGTATTGCTCCCATCGCACGCGCGACTGCAGGTCCATTGGCGAGAGCTTCCACTGCTTCATGGGATCGTGAATACGGATCATGAATCGGAGCTGCTGCTCCTCGTCCGTGATCGAGAGCCAGTACTTCAGGACGATGATGCCGTTGCGAACAAGCATGCGTTCGAATTCCGGCACGTCCTGAAAGAAACGTTCAACCTGCTGGTCGCTGGCGAAACCCATGACGCGTTCGACGCCCGCGCGATTGTACCAGGACCGGTCGAACAGCACGATCTCGCCGCCAGACGGCAAGTGCGGAACGTAGCGCTGGAAGTACCATTGGGTCTGTTCGCGCTCCGTGGGCTTTTGCAAGGCGACCACCCGCGCCGTTCGAGGGTTCAGCCGCTGCGTAATGCGCTTGATGACGCCGCCCTTGCCGGCCGAGTCGCGGCCCTCGAACATAATCAAAACCTTGGCGCCGGTCTCTTCGACCCAGCTTTGCATCTTGATCAGCTCGGATTGAAGGCGCAGCAGGTTCTTGAGGTAAATGCGACGGTCCAGCGCGTCGGGGTGCGCGTCCTTGTAGATCTGCCGGAGCTCCTCGCTCAGCATCGGTTCGGAGAGTTCGGCCTCAAGGGTTTCATCGAGAGTCTCTTCGAGCTCGGCCTCAACCCAGTCCTTCATGTTTCGTCTGCCAGTCTCGTTATGGTCGTCGGTCATCGGAGCTCTCTCGTTGTTGATCGTAGGGGTCTTTGCATCTGCGTCAGCGGCGACTCTCGCCAGCGACATTAAGAGTTTTGTGTCAGTCCGGACACTTCCCCATTCAAGAAAGCCCCGATGCCGGCTGCGTGGGGACGTCGCCTGGGCAAGGGCTCGTCAGGGCAAGGGCTCGTCAGGGCAAGGGCTCGTCAGGGCAAGGGCTCGTCAGGGCAAGGGCTCGTCCGCCGGCCTTTTCGGGACGCGCGCGTCTCTATACAATGAAGGGGTGTTTTTCAGGTTTTATGCAATCTTCGTGTGTTTCTCAATTGGTGTCTCTGTATCTGACGTTCATGCGGAGACCTGTGATCTGCCCAGAGGAGACACCGTGACCGTGTCTTCCGTGATCGACGGAGAAACGCTGGCGCTTAAGGACGGCCGCGAGGTGCGCCTGCTCGGCATCCTGGCGCCGGCCGCACCGCCGAACTGGGACGGTCCGGAGCCTTGGCCGTTCGGCGTTCGGGCCCGGGAGGCCCTCTCAGACATGGTGCTTGGTGCGCCGGTGAACTTACGTTTCGACGCACGCAAGGTGGACCGTCACGGTCATGCTTTGGCGCAGGTATTCACAGATGGTGAGCGCCCGCCGACGTGGGTCCAGGAAGCCCTGGTCGCGAGCGGTCTCGCGCGCGTCGCTGCGCAGCCCGACCTTGCCGCGTGCTTAGAGCGGCTTCTTGCAGCAGAGCAGAAAGCACGTCAGGCGCGGCGCGGCATCTGGCGCTCGCTCACCTATCAGGTTCGCCCGGCGGACGATGCCAGATCACTCGGCTACCGGCGGCACAGCTATGAGCTGGTTGAGGGATGGGTGCATGGCATCGGCGAGGGAAAGAGCCGCGTGTACATCAACTTCGCGGAAGACTGGCGTCAGGACTTCACCGTCGTCGTCAAGCGCAAGCGGCTTCCTGTCCTTGAGGCGGCGGGGCTGGACCTGATGCGTTTGCCTGGCCGGCGTATCCGCGTGCGTGGCTGGATCGAATGGTGGAATGGCCCGATGATCGAGATCACGCATCCACAAGAGATCGAGGTCCTGGGTGCGCCGCTGGACGCCGACTAGAGGACTGAGATCGCCCAAATGGAAAGGCCAGGCGCGAGGCCTGGCCTTTAACAGGTCTTGGTCCCATCGTCACGGTGGAAGCAGTAGCCTTAGGCGGCGGCTTTTCCTGCCTCCGCGGCCTCTGCGGCAGCCTTATTGGAGCGTGCCGACTTCGCGAGGATATCGTCGATCTTGGCGATCGCGCTTTCCTCGTCCAGCTTCTCGACCGCGGCCAACTCACGCGCCATGCGGTCGAGCGCCGCTTCATAGAGCTGGCGCTCGGAGTAGGACTGCTCGGGCTGCGCTTCCGACCGATACAAGTCGCGGACCACTTCGGCGATGGAAATCAGATCGCCCGAGTTGATCTTGGCCTCGTACTCCTGAGCACGGCGCGACCACATGGTGCGCTTCACGCGTGCCTTGCCCTTCAGCGTGGTCAGAGCCTTTTTGACGATCTTGTCTTCCGACAACTTGCGCATGCCGACACTTTCGAGCTTCGTGGTGGGCACGCGCAGCGTCATCTTGTCCTTGTCGAAGTTGATGACAAACAGCTCAAGCTTCGCGCCTGCGATTTCTTGCTCTTCAATGGCCACAATTCGGCCCACGCCGTGCGCGGGGTACACGATGAACTCATTCGTCCGAAAGCCGTTTCGCTGCTGGGGTCTCTTCTTTTCCGCCATATGCTCGCCTCGCTGTTTGATATGCTGAGGTGCGTCAGAACCAAGGCGCTTGAGCTGCTCCGCGTCGAATGGGGCCAGCGGTAGGTTTGCTGGCGTCGCCTTATGCGGGCGATTTCGCGGACAATAAAGAAGTGTCCGATCAGGGGGGCCCTGATCGCTAACACCTCTTAGAAGCTCAGAAAAAAAGCGCGCCCAATAGGCTCGCCTCTCTTGGTGCCTCACGCGCCGATAGTCTGCGCCATTTCAAAAACACCATATCACAAAAAACACCGAATCGGAAGTCGCCCACCCATTGGGCATGGCCGATTTGGAGGCAGAGACCGTGACATTTTGACCAAAAGGTTAACGCTGAGACGTTTTTTTGGCCGGATTTGCAGCAAGCGCCTGGCTTAGTCGCCCTCGCCAGGCTCAGTGGAGAAGTATTTCTCGAACTTATTGGGTTCGTTGAGGAAGTTGTCAGCGTCAGGTGGTGACGGCTTCTTGGTGGTAATATTCGGCCAGGTTTCTGAATAGTCCCGGTTCACATCGAGCCATTTATCCAGATCTGGCTCGGTATCGGGCTTGATGGCGTCCGCCGGGCATTCCGGTTCGCAGACGCCGCAGTCAATGCACTCGTCCGGATGAATGACGAGCATGTTTTCCCCCTCGTAGAAACAATCCACGGGGCACACCTCGACACAATCGGTGTACTTGCACTTGATGCATAATTCAGTGACGACGTATGTCATCGATTCCACTTGCCATGGGGCTGTCCCAGCCCACTTCGCCAATACCCAGATGTGGCTTTCGCCCAAGCCCGCAAAAGCCGGAGCCCTGCGTATAGCAATAGTTCCGGCAGCACAAGGCGTGCGGCCTGCGGGAAATACCTAATTCTTAGGATGGATTTGCGGCGTCGCGTTGCAATTTGAGGCGGAAATTCTGCGGACGCCGGCGGCGCGACTGGCGGCCCCGTTTTTCAGCCCCAAATGGACCTGAACGTGTCGATTCGCCGCCGGTCCCGCTTGGTCGGCCGTTTGCCGATGCGCTCGTCGCCGGCCTTGGCTGCGCTCTCCTCGACTGGCGGTGTCAGGTCTTCATAAAGCGCTCGCGCCAGCGGCGCGGGGCCGCGCCGTTCGGCGGCATCGAGCACGCGCCAAACTACAAGCCGCCCGGGTGGCGTTGCCGTGATGACGTCGCCGAGCTGGAGAATCCGGCTCGCTTTTCGGATCCGTTCGCCATTCACCCTGACCTTGCCGTCTGCAATGAGGCGCGCGGCGGCCGAGCGGGTCTTTGCGAGCCGTGCACACCAGAGCCATTTGTCGAGGCGCTGATCCGTCACCCGCCTGTCCTAGCTTTGCCCGGAGCGACTTCGTGAAGCGAGGCTATCGCGCAAGTCCTTGAGCGCGGCGAAAGGCGAGTTCTCAGCCGCTTGCTGGTCCCGCTTGGGCGACGCGCTCCATTCCTTGGTCCTGCCGCCGGCTCCATCGTTCTTTCCACCAAAGCGCTCTCGTTTGCCGCCCTTCCGGCCTTGCTTGCCCTGCGGGCGGCCCTTCTTCTCGGGCTTGCCCTGCTGGCGCGCCCCGTCGGCGCCTTCTGCCGCGCGCTTGCCACTGGCACGGCCCCTATGGCGGCCCTTGCGGCCCTGATGCTGAGCCTGCTGATGGCGGCGTTTCGCTGGGCGCCAGATTTCGTCAAAGGCGGGCTCTGCCTCCACTGGCGCGACCTGCTTCTCGTTCCCTCCGTCTTCCGTGGAGACAGAGCTGCTTGTGGCGCCGGCCTGTTGGGCCAAAGCTGACTCGGGTGCGATCTGGGCTGCAGCTTGTGGCTCAGCGGGGTCCTCGATCCTTCGCCGTTCGAGCCGGAAGCCGAGTCCGCGCAGGATTGAGGCAAACTCCTCGCCGGAACAGCCGACCATGGACATAAGCTCGGGTACGACGCGGAAGCCGCCATCGCCCGTCGCGCCCGACGGCGGTTGAGGCACTTCGGGTACGGGCTTGGCCGCCGGCGAGGCTTGTGCGGCTTCGTTAGGGGCAGATGCAGAGTCAGCCGTTGGTGTCGCTGCCAGACCGCTGGTGCCTTCGTCGACTTTTGCGTCGGGGGCCTCTTCGTTTTTCGCCGCGGCTTCCTCTGCCGGCTTCGCTTCTTGCTTTTCGGTTTGAGGTTTTGGCGTCTCGCGCCAGGTCACGCGCGCCCGTATCAGATCCGACAACCGCTCGAGCATGTCGATGCGCACCGCGCGGCCTCCTGCCACGTGGAAGCCGGCCGCGCGCCAGTATGGTTCCGGCAACGCGTCGTTAGCGGGCACGGAGGTCAGGCCTTGTTGCGGCCTTTCGGGCATAGCGTCGATATCGATTCCGTGTTCTGTGCCCCCGTGGAGCGCCCAGAGCTGCAACAGGAGCTCCGCGGCGGCGGGCTTCAACAGCGCTGGGAAATATAGATTGAAGGCCCCGAAGCGGACGCCGTACTTGCGCAATTGTCCGCGGTCGGACTGATCGAGTGCCTTGATATCCTCCGCCGCCCCTTCGCGTCGAAGCACGCCGAGATTCTCGGTTAGCCGGAAGGCGAGACCGCGCGCAAGGCCGGTCAGGTCCTCGGCGGTACTAAGGTCCATCAACGGCTTCAGCTTCGCATCGAGATACGCGCTTAACCAGGCGTCCAAGCGAGCAGCCACCCGCTCCTTGTCGGGTGCGCTCAGATTCTCGTCAGCGAAGACTTCAATGCGCGGCTTCAGTGCCGTTTCGCCTGCGGTCAGCCGACCGATTTCGCAGCCCTGCCAGAGGATGCGGCCGTTGCCGGATAATGCGATCGCCTCGTCCGCGGCGCCCCCCAGCGCGTCGGCGCGCTGCGCAAGCTCGCTCGCGAGGATCTGGGTGGCCGCGTTGCGCGCCGCCTTGCCGTGAATACCCTCGCCGGACGGATCCGGGGTGAAGCGGAACCCGTCCAGCCGGCCCACATAGTGGTTCTCGACCAGGATCTGACCGTCTTCGCCGATCTCGGCCATCATTTCCTCCTTGTCGCGCAGCCGCCGCATGAGCACGCTGGTTCGCCGGTCGACGAAGCGTTGTGTCAGGCGTTCGTGAAGCGCGTCGGACAGCTTGTCCTCAATCGATCTGGTACGCTCTTGCCAGTGTTCCGGATCGTGCAGCCATTGAGCGCGGTGGGACACAAATGTCCAGGTGCGAATTTGCGCCAAGCGATTGGATAACGTGTCGAGGTCGCCTTCGGTCCTGTCGGCCTGCGCCACTTGGCGGGCGAACCAGTCTTCCGGAATCTTGCCCTCGTCGCTCATGACATAGCCGAAAAGCGCGCCGACCAAATCGGCATGGTCCGCTGGCGATACGCGTTGGTAGTCGGGGATCTGGCACATATCCCACAGCAGGCTGACCGCCGCCGGTGACCGGGCCATGTCGCAAACTGTTTCGTCTCGGGTGACATTCTCCAAGGCGATCACGTCGTCGACCATCCTGGACCGGATGAGGCGCGGATGTACCGGGGTCTCCCGCAAGCTCTCTTTCAGAGCCTCGATGGACGAGGTGTCCAAGGTGCGGCTGCGCCATTGGAGCACGCCTACCTGATCGAAGCTGTGGTTCTCAAGCCGCTCAATCAGTTCGGCATCGAAGGGGCCCGCCTGGCCGGTGACGCCGAACGTGCCATCGTTCATGTGGCGACCGGCGCGGCCCGCGATTTGTCCGATCTCGGACGGCGTTAGATTGCGATGCGTGTGACCATCGAATTTCCGAACGCCTGCGAAGGCCACGTGGTCGACATCGAGGTTGAGCCCCATGCCGATGGCGTCTGTCGCCACGATGTAATCCACGTCGCCATTCTGATAGAGCGCCACTTGCGCGTTGCGCGTGCGAGGGGACAGTGCGCCAAGCACAACGGCCGCCCCACCGCGCTGGCGGCGGACGAGCTCGGCGATGGCATAGACGTCGTTCGCGGAGAAGGCGACGATGGCGGCCCGGCGCGGCAAGCGCGTGATCTTCTTCTCGCCTGCATATGTGAGTTTCGACATACGGGGCCGAGAGACGAGATTGGCGCCGGGCAAAAGCTCGCGGATCGCATCGCGCATGGTCGCCGCGCCCAGGAGCAAGGTCTCGGACGCGCCGCGCGCATGAAACAGGCGGTTGGTGAAGACGTGGCCGCGCTCTCCATCGGCGGCGAGCTGGATTTCGTCGATGGCGACGAAGTCCGCATCGAGGTCCTGGGGCATCGCCTCCACTGTGCAGACGAAGAACCGGGCGCGGGGCGGCTTGATCTTCTCCTCGCCGGTGATGAGGGCGACCTCGCCGGGGCCCGCCTTGGCGAGGACCTTCTCGTAGACTTCGCGCGCCAGAAGCCGCAAAGGGAGCCCGATGATCCCGACCTCGTGAGAGAGCATGCGCTCAATGGCGAGGTGCGTCTTACCCGTGTTGGTTGGACCCAAAACGGCCGTGACGCCCCGGCCACGATTGGGCGGACCGTGCGCCCCAATCGTCTTAGGGCCTGTGGATTGCGTGGATAAGGCTTTGGACATACAGAGAAATTCTTAAGGCGGTCCGGTGTCCGACGCGAACGGGGGGAGAACGAATCCCGTCCGAATCGCTGACTCCAGCATATTCGGCTTATGTTCTGCTCCAGTTTGGAACAACGACGCAGGTCCCCACCCCAGGCCTCACATGTAATCGGCTCTGGGCGGTTCCGCTATATCTAGCTTTCTTTTCTTACACGGGAATTTTCGGCCCGTGATCGCACCGTGAACAGACATGCGACGAATCAGGGGTTCGTAAATCTTCGCGCGCTGTTCCCTACGACATGTTGTGTTTTGAGGGGTTGGGGTTAACCAAGGCGTCGCGGTTAGACTCTGTTCGTCACCCTCGGGCTTGTCCCGAGGGTCCATTTGGGCGGTTGAGGAGGTGCTGAGCCGCCGAGTTCGATCGAGGGGCCCAATTCGATTGGGACGCCCTAGTGGATTGCCGGGCTTGTCGGATGCGCTACCGCTTCGCTACTTGAGCGCGCAGTCCGGCAATGACCAAGCACCCAAAGCCACGAAGTGGCCTCAGCGCGCCTCGGCGCGGCCTGCGGGGCCAGCGCGCATGGAGGTGGCGACCGCGACGGCGGTGTAGCCCCCGAAGGCGGGGATCACGATGCGGTAGGGCACATACATGCCCGTGCCGCGCAAGGGCACGAGCCAGGCTTCGATGCCTCTCGCTTGGCGCAGCTCCTCGATCCCGGGGTCGCCACGCGGATAGCCGGAGATGGGCACAAACCGCGCCTGGCACACCGCCGCGGGGCCCGAGTAGTTGCCGCTGCCCCGGTTCTGCACCATCACGCGCTTCTTGGGTTTCAGAACGATGTCATAGCGAGAGCGCCCGTCGAAAACGGGGATGACCTGGTTGCAGACGCTGAGATCGGCCCGGGAGCTGTCCGAGCGCGCGGTGAGAAAGGCGCCCGAGAGTGGGTCCACCACGCGCTGAACCTGCTCTTTGGTGACTTTGATCTCACCCGGATAGGAGCGGGGCTTTGGCCAGATCTTGACCGACTGCACGTAGCCATCCCCGAAATCGATGCTCAGGCGCTCGGAGTATTTTCCGTCGCTGTGGCTGAAAGCGTAGGAGCGCGGGTTCGCGCCTTCCGTCGTGGCCTCGCCCGACCCGTTGAGCGAGCCCTTCCAGTTGAAGACCCAGCCCTTCAAAACGGAGAATGTCCCGTTTCCGCGTAAGGCATACCGGCCGTCCTGTACCGTGCCGGAGATGTTGAAATTGCCCAGGTTGAAGCGGCCTAGGCTGACATTGTAGGTGACCTGAAAGCGCGCCGAGGTGTCGACTGGCTCCGCTTTTGGCGTCGCGAAAGGGAGATCGCCAGGCTGCGCCGGCGTCCCGTCACCCTCTTTTTCTTCGTTGTAGAGCCCCTCGATGGGGAACGGCTCGCGCTCGCTCAGGATCGAGCCGCGCGTGCCCAGGTCCGCGTCGGCGTCTGGTGCGGCACTCTTGGGGCTGGTTTCGGCGTGCGCTATGCCGATGGCGCGTGTTGGAAAGTCCAGCGCAACCAGCGTCAAGCTTGCCACGCCCAACGCAGACGCGGCGATGGCCACGATACCAAAGACATGCCGTGCGACCCGCATCTATCGCAGCCCTTCCTCGTCTCCCGCGCACTCTACACCGCGTATGGCCAGTGAGCAGGATTACTGGGATTCGTCAA
>JASJEH010000105.1 GCA_030064755.1 Methyloceanibacter sp.
CACGAGCGTTGCCACCAAGCTCGCTTTCACGACGAGTGCGCCGAGAGCAAGTGCCAGAAGCACCGGGACAGATGCATCACCGGGACGCGATCGATTGCGGCGCGACGGCCTAGTGTTTCCTGTCTCAACGGATTTGTACCGCATTGTTCGGCCATCGTTGAGTGTTCGCATGGGACAAAGAGGTGTTGCTTCGTTGGATCACCGCGCAAGGAAAGCCCTCGGCCAGGAGGATGGTGGCCGGGGGCTTTGCGCTTATCATGATCTTCTAGCGATCGAAGTTCGTCTGGTAGGGGTTCGGGAAACCATCGGCCAGAACGGGTGCGCCAGAAGACGCCAGAAGAGCAAGTGCGAGCATGGTGGCTTTCATCGTATTTCTCCTAATCAGTTTCCCGTCTGCGTGATTGCTGTCGGGCTTGCGATGATCAGAAGGTAGAAACTGGCCGCGCAGATTGCCAATCACGCCGTGTCAGAACGAAGTGCGCTGCGCCTCTCGTCAACTCACGCTGCCGTGTGGAGTAGTTGACTTGCGCTTCGATTGACGGATGCCGCGGTTTGGCGCCGGCGCTGTTATGATCAGACTAATGAAGCGCCCTAGGGGCCAATGAAGAAAACGTCGATCAAGAACCAGACGATCATCGCCAATCCAATCAACACCTTCACAACGACGGCGGACAGTGCGCCGATCGCGGAGCCAACTCCCGAAACCGCGGCCTTGCGAGCATCTTGCTCTGCGAATAGGAGTTCGAAGGCGCAGGCGCCGATCAGGGGACCTAGGATCAGGCCAAGCGGCAAGAAGAATAGACCGGCGATCGCTCCGACGATCGCACCGATTGCGCCCCACTTCGTTCCGCCAAACCATCGGGATCCAGCGGCGCCACTAACGATGTCGTAAATCTGCGACGCAACAATCAAGGCGACCAAAACCACAAAGGTCCACCATTCGACACCGGACTCCTGCCGAAGCACGAGCCAGTGAAATGCGACAGCGATCAGAATGATCAGCGGCCCGGGTATCACTGGGAGAAAGCACCCCACCAGTCCGATAATGAGAAGGCAGGCGGTGATGAGCCAAGCGCCCGCCACGCTGACTTCATTCCAACCGTCCCAAGTGCTGATCGTTTCCCACATTGTGGGCTGTGAGTAGAACGTGACTTCTGGGAATGCAATCGCGACCACCAATCCAGCCCGCATTGACATGCGTGGAGCACTCGTCGCCGACTTCCTAGTAAACTCCTTCAGCAAGGGTGGGCTTCTCCGCAGGCCAGCAGCAAGCTCACGAAGCTCGAAAAGGGAATAGCCACTCCCAACGCGATTTCCACCTTCTCTTGGGTGTTCTGTCGGGCACGAAAAAGGGCAATGAGATCAATGGCTAGGAGACAATAAGTGGGAGACTAGGATTCGAACCTAGATTGACGGAGTCAGAGTCCGCTGTCCTACCATTAGACGATCTCCCACCATCGCTGGCGGTTCCGGCAAGTTTGTGGGGCCGGGGCCTGATCCGACATGAGCAATCGGGCGTCTCTTCTAGTCGCAGCGGCTGCCGCTTGGCAAGTCCGTCAGCAAGTCCGTCGGCGGTGCAGACACTATGTGTCTCGAGATTGCCGAGCCTTTGACAGACGCTAGGAACAGTATGCCGTAGCCCGGTAACACATTGTCCAGAATCTCGTCCTATCCTGACGCGTATGGAACAAATCTCACCATCCGCGACTCGCATTTCAGCGGCTCTTCGAGCCCTGCGGCAAGTCTATGCGGACAGCGCCACGGACAAGGCCGCTTTGGGGTTGAAATGCCTACAGGCCGTGATGGCGGAACTGGCCGCTGATGGCGTGCCGGCTGAGGATCTGAAGCCACTGGCTGAGCTTGAAACGACGATGGGGGCGTTGGCGCTCGGGGCGCCAGAGCGGCCCGCCGCCGCGCACGGATTGCCCGAACATCAGCGAGACCGTCGGCGAAAAGCACCGCCGAGCGACACGCTGCTAGCCCGAGCGGCCGCCATCATCGATCTTTTGGTAAAGGACGGCCAGGGCGACGAGGGCGCAGCCCAAAGAGTTATGCGGCACCTGTTGCTCGCGGGCGTTCCCGCGCCGACGCAAGGCGGCGACTCACGCGGATGGCATCGGCTTCTTGAGTATCGCAACACCCTGCTACAGGGCGGTGGTTCAGACGAGGCGCGCGCTGAGTATGCCGCATTTGGTCGGGAGTTGAACGGCATTCCGGCAGCGCAAAGAGTCAATGACGCACTCACCGAAAGGCTCTGGGACCGACGGCGTCAGGCCAGGCGTCATGCCAGCTAGCATCCGCAGTTAAGGCTCTTGCTAAAAGCGGATCGGCTGCGTGTCTGACAGCCTGTTGGTGTTGCTTTTGGGCATAGCGGCTAAGGACGGCTTCAAGGGACATGAACTCGATCGAGCGACCAACACGCTTTGAGGAGCGACCTATCGCGCCGCGCCGCGCCGCGCTGTTTCAAGAGACACCCCTGGCGGCGCTTCGCCGATACATTCTCGGCGCCGTCTGGGCGCTGCGGCCAAGTAGGATTTCTAGGCTCATTCCGATCGCACGGGTTTCGATTTCGCACCTGATGCACCCGAGCCGGCCGTTGCCAGAGACCGAGGCGTTAGCACCCCATACCGAGATCGTTGGTCTGGCGACGGATCTAACGCCTGCAACACTTATGGATGCGTATGCCCGCGGATTGTTTCCGCATGGGCACATCGCTCCCCTGAAATGGGTGTGTCCGACGGATCGCGCGGTGGTGCGGCCTCAGGAGTTTCATATCTCGAGCCGCCTACGCAGCATCATGCGGAAAAACCGCTACCGGGTCACATTCGATACGGATTTCGAAGGAGTGATCGGGGGATGTGCAGCGCCCCGCCGCGGCTGGCTGAGTCTTACCTGGATCACGCCACAGATTATGGCGGCCTACGCAAAGCTCTTCGATGCAGGCCATGTCCATAGTTTTGAGGTGTGGAACAAGAACGGCGAGCTCGCCGGTGGCGGTTACGGAGTCGCCGTGGGCCGCGTCTTTGTGATCGAGTCTCAGTTCTTTCGGGAATCCAACGCCTCGAAGATCGGCTTTGCCGTGCTGGCCTGGCACCTCGCCAAGTGGGGTTTTGTCCTGATCGACAATAAGTGGCTCACGACCGCGACGGAGCGCGCGGGCTTTGGCGACATTCCGCGTCAGGACTACTTCGCCCAGCTACCGGAACCGGGCGAGCCGCCGATTCACCCTGGCCGTTGGCAGGCCGAGGCCGACCCCAAGGCTGTCGTCAGCGGTTAGTTCTTGGTGGGGAGGCGTTCGTCGGGCCGTTGCCAGGCCTTCCCAGCCATGGCCGCAAGCCGCCCGGGCTTTACGTGCCTGAAGAGATTGGTAGATTGTTCTCATAGGACCAATACCGTGGCCTGCGGGAACGGGCGAGAAAGCGCCCTCCGAGAGGCTCGAAAGGTTAAATTGTGAGTGAGCCGAGCGGAATACCTCGCACGGCTGCCGGGGCGCCGCGCCATGAGACACTGGCGCCGGGTCCCGATGCTCCGCCCCACGCCGGCGCAACCCCTTGCGCCAACGGTAGGCGGAGCCATACCGGCGAAAGCGGTGCTCGAGGCGCCGTGGTGCCAGGGATGCCCGCGCCTGTGGGCGGCCCGGAGGCGGACCCTGCCGGTGCAGCCAGCGATGCTAGGGATAGTGCGCGCGATGCGCGGGCACCTGCTCGTTCAAACTCTAACGTCTACGGCGCCCTCGACCTCGGAACCAACAACTGCCGCCTGCTGGTGGCCAAGCCGTCGCGGCGCGGCTTTGTGGTGGTCGATGCCTTTTCCCGCATCATTCGGTTAGGCGAAGGCGTGCAGGCAACGGGCGCGCTTTCAGAGGGCGCGCAGAAACGAACTATCGCGGCGCTACGGATCTGTGCGGACAAGATGCGCCGCCGGGGCGTCACGCGCTCGCGGCTGATCGCAACCGAGGCCTGTCGCATTGCCACAAATGGCGCGTCGTTCATCGACCGTGTCGAAAACGAAACGGGGCTCGCGCTAGAGATCGTCGGGCGCGAGACAGAGGCCAAGCTTGCTGTTTCAGGATGCGCATCCCTGTTGGACAGCGCCTGCGACTGGGCGCTGGTCTTCGATATTGGCGGCGGCAGTTCGGAGCTCATCTGGCTCGATCTCCGCAAGCTCGGGGAGGATTGGAAGCAATCCGTCCGGAATCGGGCGGACATCCAACACGCGATCGCGGCGTGGACCTCCTTGCCTCTTGGCGTTGTGAACCTAGCCGAGCGTCACGGCGGCCGTGACGTCACGGCAGAGAGCTACGAGTCCATGGTTGAGGACGTGGCGGGCGCGCTGACGGGATTCGAGTCGCAGTATCGATTTGGCGAGCGCGTTGATCATGACCGTGCGCATTTTCTTGGTACATCCGGCACGGTGACCACCATCTCGGGCATTCATCTCGGTCTGCACCGTTACGATCGGTCACGGGTCGATGGCTGCTGGCTGAAGGACTCCGATGTCCGTCGTGTCTCCGGCGATCTTATCGCCATGAGTTATGCGGACCGTATCGCGCAGCCCTGTATCGGCCAGGAACGGGCGGATCTCGTTCTGGCGGGTTGTGCGATCCTTGAAGCCTTATTGCGCACCTGGCCCTGCCAGCGCTTGCGTGTGGCGGACAGAGGTCTACGCGAGGGCATCCTCACCATGCTCATGGCCCAGGACGGGCATGACCGGAGGACACCACGGCGTCGCCGGCGCAAAAGCCGCGGCCGCAACAAAGGGCGCGCCGACACGCAAACGGCGAGTAGGGACTAGTCTTCCGTATGCGCCCTAGTCCTCCGGCACGAGATCGCGTTTACGCTCGGTGTCACCGAGTTGGTGCGCCTTCCTTGAGAGACTGGCGCCGGCGTCCTTCGACAGGCGCATGAAAATGAGCGCGGAACTCGCACAGATCGCGCCCACGATAAGGAAAGCCAGCGGAAAGTCGCTGGCAAGCACTTCGTGGCTTTCTCTGCCCAAGCGCTGGAACTCGAGCACAAGCGCGCCGACGGCAACGCCGGCGGACATTGAGAGCTGCTGGGACACGCTGGCAAAGCTCGTTGCCTTGCTCATCTCGTGTTCCTCGATGTCGGCGTAGGCGATAGTGTTGATCGCAGTGAACTCCAGCGATCGGAAAAAGCCGCCGACAAGGAGCGTCGCCAGGATCAGTGCCTTTGGCGTCGTTTCAGTGAATAGGGCGCAGACCGCAATGAAAAATGCCGCGATGAGCGCATTCCAGACGAGGACGGGCCTGTAGCCGAAGCGGCGCAGGATCGGAGCTGCCGTGGTTTTCATGGCAACGGCGCCGACGGCGATGGCAAAGGTGAGGAGACCCGATTGCAACGGCGTCATGCCAAAGCCGAGCTGGAAGTAGAGCGGCAAAAGGAACGGCGTCGCGCCAACGCCGATCCGAAACAGAAAGCCGCCGGCGATGTTCGCGAAGAAAGTTGGAATCTTGAGCAGGCGCAAGTCGAGCAGCGGCGCTGGAATGCTAAACGCATGGCGGACATAGAGCGCGCAGGAAATGCTGCCCACCACCAGCAGCGTGACCACGAACCACGGTGGAAACAGAGGCTGTCCGATAATGGTGAAGCCGAAGGCCAGCCCCGCCAGCCCGATGCCGGACAGAAAGAAGCCCTTGAGATCGAGGGGCGGGACCCTGTCCTCCCGGAAGTTCTCGATGTAGCGCGACGCAAGATAAATCCCGAGTAGTCCCACCGGAATGTTGATCCAGAAGATCCAGCGCCAGGAGAATACGGTGGTGATGAAACCGCCGAGAGGTGGTCCGATCACCGGTCCCATGAGTGCTGGCACCGTGAGCCAAGCCAGCGCCGAGATCAGTTCCTCCTTTGGAACGGAGCGTAGGATCACCAGCCGTCCGACGGGCACCATCATGGCGCCGCCAATCCCTTGCACGATCCGGAACAGAATGAAGTCAAGGAGCGATGTGGCGAAACCGCACGCCGCCGAGCCGAGTGTGAAGACGACAATGGCCGCGCGGAATACCGTGCGCGCGCCAAACCGATCGGCCATCCAGCCGCTGATTGGTATAAAGACCGCAAGCGACAGCAAGTAGGATGTGAGCGCCAGCTTCAGCGCGATGGGATCTTCACCGAGATCGGCCGCGATCGCTGGCAGCGACGTGGCGATGATGGTCGAGTCCATGGTTTCCATGAACAGAGCGACCGCGACGATCAACGTAATGAAGTAGCGGGGCATGAGGCAGGTGTTACAAGAGTGATGGGCACGACATGCGCCTCTCGGCCGGTATTGGTCAAGGGCGTGCGGCGACAGAAACGAGCACGATGACCAGAGGCGGAAAGAGCGGACCCAGGGGCGGGGCGGGGCGGCGCGGACTTACGGTGCGTGTCAAGACGGCCAAGGGGCGGAAGCTTGCTTCCACGCGTTGGCTGCAGCGGCAGTTGAACGACCCTTATGTGGAGGAGGCCAAGCGCCAGGGCTATCGCAGCCGGGCTGCTTTCAAGCTCTTAGAAATGGACGACAAGTATCGGCTGTTGAAGCCGGGCGGCATCGTTGTCGATCTCGGCGCGGCGCCCGGTGGGTGGAGCCAGGTC
>JASJEH010000102.1 GCA_030064755.1 Methyloceanibacter sp.
GGCTGCTGCCGTAGACACATCGTTTCTGTTTCAGATCTATTTGATGAAGGATCGCGAGATCAACGCTTCGCTGCTGAAGCGGGCGGAAGACGCCAATTGCCCTGGACTCATCGTCAATGTCGATACGGCCGTACAGGGGCGCCGCAATCGCGATCTCGACAACGGCGTCAGCATTCCGCTGGACTTACGAGTATGGCACTTGTTCGATCTTGTCCGGCGGCCCAAATGGGTCCTCCGTTATCTGCGCAATAGGTTCACGATCGCCAATCTTGCTCCGTATTCGCCGCATGGGAGAGATCTCGCGTCCGTCTCTGCGTGGGCGGAGCCGCGCTTCAAGGGGGCAGTTACTCCTTCCGATCTCGAATGGCTTCGTCAGACGTGGCCGCGCAAGCTAATCGTCAAAGGCATTCTTGATCCGGAAGATGCAAAGCTCGCGGCCGATCTGGGTGCCGACAGCGTCGTGGTCTCCAACCATGGTGGCCGTCAACTCGACAGTGCCGCAAGTTCAATCGAAATGATGCCGCGCGTGCGCGATGCCATGGGCGACAGGATCGAGCTCATCCTCGATAGTGGCATCCGTTCGGGCTTTGACGTGCTGAAGGCCTTGGGGCGTGGCGCTAATGGGTGTCTTCTGGGCCGTGCGTATATCTATGGTCTCGCGCCCTATGGTGAGCGTGGCGTCGCCGCCGCGTTGCACCTGATCGCGCAAGAACTCGATGAGGCCATGACGCTGACAGGCACGGCCGATATCAATGACTTGCCGGCTGACTTGGTCTTCGGCCCCTAAACCTCGCGGCTAGAGCACGTTGCGTTCTGATGAAATCAGAACCCGTGCTCTAGTGCTTTGATATCGCATCGTTTGTCGCGAAAAACCGGTATCCACTTTTTCGCACGATGCTCTAGGTTCGCCAGGGATGCGCCGGCATCTCCGACACGCCGAGAACGGCAACTCCAGCTGCCGCAACCTCGTGGTCGTTCTCGACCGTACTTCCGCTGACACCGATGGCACCCATGAGTTCTCCGTCGGCGTCTACGATGGGGAGGCCGCCGGGAAATGTAATCAGCCCGTCGTTGGAGTGTTCGATGCCGTAAAGCGGGTTGCCGGGCTGCGAAAGCTGACCAAGTGCGCCCGTCTCCATGCCGAAGAAGCAAGCCGTCGTAGCCTTCTTGATCGCGATGTCGATCGATCCGACCCACGCATTGTCCATGCGCATGAAGGCTTTCAGATTGGCGCCAGAGTCGACCACTGCGATGCACATCTGCGTGTTAAGTTCGATGGACTTCTTCCGCGCCGCTTTGATAACTTGTTCGGCCTGTTCGAGATTGACGTGCATTGGGGCTCTCCTCCTCGGTGTATTAGTTATCTGCGTGAGCGCGGTGTCACTGAAATAGCGCCTTCGACACAAACCACAAGACTTTACCTGTCGCGTGACGGATGTGTTGAACAGGGAGCGCCCGCGCTGGCCGCTTCGGTCGTGTCGAAGTAGAGTTTTTCGCTTTGTCTAAGCTGAACCGGGAGAAGGACACACGGCGATGCAGGAGCACGATGAGATCGCAGCCGCGGCTGCTCAATTCTACTCAGCCCTGAATGCTCTGTTCGAAGGCGACATGGGACCCATGACGGAGATTTGGTCCCATGCGGACGATGTGACCTATATGGGGCCGGATGGCGGGTTCCAGGTGGGTTGGCAAGACGTTCGTGCGGACTGGGAGAAGCAGGCGGCCCTAAAGCTTGGCGGACGCGTTGAGCCCGATGGGATGATCATCTCGCAAGGGAGCGAAATCGCGATCACACACAATTATGAGAAGGGCGCTAACGTAAATACGGGCGAGGTATCAGGCACGGTTTTAATCCGCGCCACCAATCTCTTTCGAAAAGAGGAGGGGGGCTGGAAGATGATCGGTCATCACACGGACTCGCTGCCGTTCTTGAACCGCTGAAGCCGGCTGCGGTGGCTAGTAGAACAGGCTGGAGACCGACTTTTCCTCCGCCGTCCGAGCGATGGCCTCGCCGAGCAGTGGCGCGATCGTGAGAACACGAATGTTGTGGGCGTTGAGAACGGCGTCGCTCGGCATGATCGAGTCGGTGATCACCAGCTCCTTTAGCTGCGAGGCCATAACGCGCGCGATCGCCCCGCCGGACAGAACGCCATGCGTGATATAGCCGGTGACCTGTTTGGCGCCTTGCTTTAGCAGCGCTTCGCCCGCGTTGACGAGCGTGCCACCGGAGTCGACGATATCGTCCACCAGAATACAGCTATGGCCGGAAACATCGCCGATGACGTTCATCACTTCGGACTCGCCCGGCCCCTCCCGGCGCTTATCGACGATGGCCAAAGGCGCATCGATGCGCTTGGCAAGGCCGCGTGCGCGGACCACGCCGCCGACGTCGGGCGAGACGACCATGACGTTGTCCTTCGCCATGACCTCCGTGATGTCGCCCACCATGACAGGCGCAGCGAAAAGGTTATCCGTTGGGATGTCGAAAAAGCCCTGGATCTGGCCGGCGTGCAAGTCGAGTGTTAGCACCCGGTCTGCGCCCGCGCGGACGATCATGTTCGCGACGAGTTTGGCTGAAATCGGCGTGCGCGGGCCCGGTTTCCGGTCCTGCCGTGCATAGCCGAAATAGGGGATGACCGCCGTGATGCGCCGTGCCGATGCCCGCTTTAGCGCATCGCATAAGATGAGCAGCTCCATAAGGTGGTCGTTGGCAGGCGCCGAGGTCGACTGAACGATGAAGGCATCCTCGCCGCGTACATTCTCTTGGATCTCGACGAAGATCTCTTTGTCCGCAAATCGGCGGACGACGCAGCGCGCTAGTGGCGTATCCAGATAGTTGGCGATTGCCTCAGCGAGAGGGCGGTTGCTGTTGCCTGCAACCAGTTTCATGCTCTTGTTCCCCGAAACCCAGCCAATGCGCAGGAGGCGATAGCCCTCCGGCACACTCGGGCGCTTTTAACAAGCGTGTGGCACCTGTGTAAACGTTTGAAGTTGTTGAAGCTCAGGCATTGTCGTCCTGGGCGGGACTCTGCGGTCGTCTCCAGGCGGCGGCGTTATTGAACCAGCTTCTTGATGCCGGGCACGGCGGCGCCTGCCGCGGCGTCGGCAATCGCGCCCCAGGAACCATTGAGCGACCCCTTCGGAATTGTGTTTTCTTGGGTAACAGTGCCCTTGGTCGTTCCGTTGGGTTCCAGAACGCGCCAATCGATGCGGATTTTCTCTTTCGCGGAGCCGGCGGTAGTTAGCCTGACCGTGCCTTTGACCGTGTAGACATTGGAACCCCGGTTCACGACCTTCACGCCGCCGCTTCGGAGTTTTTTCTTAAGGGCCGAGGGCAGCGAGCGGCTGCCGTCGCCGGGCGCGCCGCTTACCGAGCCGACGACAACGCCGGACGGCTTCGGTGTGGAGGCGGTTCGAGAGCTCGAAGTTGCGGCTGCGCCGGTCGCGGCTGCGGCACCTGTCGCCACTGCCGCCGTCCCGCCCGCAGATGAGGATGTGGATGACGTAGCAGCGGGCTTCGCAAAGCCGCCACCACGGCCGCCGGGCAAGTTGGCGGCCAGTTGCGACGCCGTGCTGTTGGCGATGCTTGCCATTGCCGAGGAATTCAAACCGCGCCAAGGATTGGAGCTCGACCCCCGGGCGACGGTTTCTTCTCCGGAGACGCGCGTCACGCGCTTGCCCGAGGCATCGTCCACGTCCCATACATACGAGATCTTCGAGCGGCCGCCGTCCACGTTGGAGAGCAAGTAGCCTCTCAAAGTGTACTCAGCCTCGGGGGAACCGCTGGGCAGGATCGTCAAATTGCGGTCAGCGCCGGCCGTTTGAAGTGCCTGAGTCAGCTGAGTGGTCACGTTCTTGGGTGGGCCAACGACAGGCCCCATCGCGATCTTTGGCGAGCCCGCAAAGAGGCCCCCGGCGCCCTGCATGATGTTGCCCATGCCGAGCCCGCCGCCACCGCCGCTGCCGCCGCCGCAACCCGAAAGGGTCAGGGCTGCCATGAGCAGTGTGGCGATTGCCGCAACATAGCTCAGGACATGTCTTGCTCTGTATCGCACAGCACCCAACCGTTCGCTCCCTCGCTGGCTGCACGCGATCTGCCATGTTTTGCAGGTGCACACCAACGTTGTTTCTAACCAAGTCTTTTTCTTGCGGGGCCAAACGTCATCAGTCGGTCAAGCCCGGTTGCCCGGAACGACTTTACTTGGCAGGCCCCGACGGCGTCCAGACGCCTCGCCCACTCGGGTGTCCGCTGATCCATCTATGGTGAATCCAAATCAGGTGAGGACGATGGCGGAAATTTGGCGGCCATAATCCACTTCGCCGTGGTGTTGTGACCGCCTGTAACTATAAAGCCTCGTCTCATCGTAATAGGTGCAAATGCCAAGATCGTAGATCTGGTTTACGCCGACTCGGCGTAGCCGGTCCGCGACATAGGCGGGTAGATCGAAATGCGGCTCGCCTGTCCCCTCGTCATTCGCAAAGAACGTATCCGCGTCGGGCTCTGTCTCAAGGAATCGGGCCTTGTAGTCTTCGCCCACCTCATAGGCGCCTTGGCTGATCGTTGGTCCAATGGACGCCACGATCCGGTCTTCGCCGGCGCCAAGCCCGTTCATGGCCTCGACCGTCGCTTCGACAATCCCGCTCAAGGCGCCGCGCCAACCCGCATGGGCGGCCCCGATCACGCGCGCCTCCGGATCACAGAGCAGAACAGGCGCGCAGTCCGCGGTGACGATCCCGACGACGATACCCGGCGTGGCTGTGACGACGGCGTCCGCCTCAGGGCGCGCATCAGGCTTCCATGTCTCGTCGGCAACTACGGCCACGTTCGAGTGCGTTTGGTACGGTGTCGCGAGATTGCCGGGCTCAGTGCCAAGCAGTCGTGCGATCCGCGTTCGGTTCTCGTTGACGGCGCCGGGTATATCGCGTGAGCCAACGCCGCAATTTAAGGACTCGTAGATCCCTTCCGAGACGCCGCCCAGCCGGGTGAAGAACCCGTGGTGGAGACCGTCGATCTCGGCGAGATTGCCCGCCTGAAGTCTGAGCTTGTCGTCTGTGGCCATTATGGTGCGTCTCGCCGTGTCATGCGTTGTCTTGGAAGGCTGGCGGCGGAGGCAAGTCCTTGCTCGTGATGGCTAGCGCCTTGAACAGCACGCCCATGGCGGCTGGGTCCACGAGGCGTTCCGCGCCTGCCACTAAGGCCTCACATTGCTCGGGGCCGGCGTCCTCACACAATCGATCCAAGCGTGCTTCCAGGCCGAGGTCCATGAGGAGGGCGCGTTGCGGCTTGGGGCCGAAGGCGAGGAGGCCGTTGTTCCGCGCCGCATCTTTTAGTGCGCCGAAATCCACGTGTGCGGTGAGATCCACATTGCCTGGCGCTTCCAGCGGGTTGGCGAATTTGTGCCGCGAGATGGCTTGTAGCGTGTCGCCGCATTCCGTCGCCTCGTGCCCGTAGTCGATAATGAGGGCGGCGAGCGGCGCGTCCTTAGCCCTTTCCGCGAGGGCGGCGACCACGGCGTTGGCGGCCGGCCTGACTTCAAGGATCGATCCGTTGGGCAACTGCTTTAATTCGGCATTGCGCCGCAGATTCTCGACTGGCAGGCTTCCGCCTTCGCAGAATGCGAAGCCGCCATTCGCGGCGATCGTTACGCAGCGTTCGCGCCATTGCCCGTCGCGCCAAACCAGTTGTCGGATCGGAAGCGCGTCGATGAACTCGTTGGCGATCACGATCGCCGGCCCACCCGGCACTGTCTCGATGGCCTCGTGCCACGAAACATCGGCCCCACAGTCGGCAAGGGCTTGTTCTTGTGCCTGACGCAGCGGCGGGCTGGTCTCCACGAGCGCGACCTTCGCGCTGTCCAAGAAGCCGGGCAGGCGCCGCAGGGCGCGCAACGCATCGGCCATGAGCGTGCCACGTCCCGGCCCAAGTTCCGCGAGGATCACAGGGCTTGGCGACCCCATCGACTGCCAGACCGCGTAAGCCCATAGTCCCAAGAGTTCGCCAAACATCTGGCTGACCTCAGGCGCGGTGATGAAATCGCCCGCAGCGCCGATCGGCTGTTTCGAGGGGTAGTAGCCCGCCTTGGTGTCGGCGAGGCAGACATCCATGTAGCGCTCGACGCTGATAGGGCCGATCCGGGCGATCTGCGCCTTTAGGCGAACGCTGAGGAGCGTACTTTCCATACTGGAGGATGTTCGCGTCGGCGCCATGGTGCCGTCCACTAGGCCGCGAGGGCAGCCTTCCGGCGCGCACGCCAGATAAGCCAAATGCCAATGAGTAACATCGGAATGGAGTAGGCCATGCCCGGCGTAAGGATGCCGACGTCCAAGGGATGACCCGCGTGCGGTTCACGCGCGACCTCTTCAACGACCGAACGGAAGATGCCGTAGAAGATCAGGAAGAGGCCGAACACCGTGCCGGGCCGGTTCAACTCTTTGTACTTATGCGTGGCGATACGCAGAATAATGAAGAGCACGATGCCCTCAAGTGCGGCCTCGTAGAGTTGGCTCGGGTGCCGGGGCAGATCGTCGACGCCAGGAAAGACCATGGCCCAGGGCACATCCGTTGGGCGACCGTAGACCTCCGAATTGATGAAGTTCGCGATGCGACCAAAGAATAGACCAAAGGGTGTGGCTGCCGAGGCAATGTCGCCCAGCGAGAGCGGGTTTATCCCTTGGGCTCTAGCGAAGAGGTAGACGGCAACCACGACACCGAGCAAGCCGCCATGGAA
>JASJEH010000103.1 GCA_030064755.1 Methyloceanibacter sp.
GCTGTGCGTGTCGGGAACACGGTCTGCGTTGCAGGAACGACCGCGGCCTCGGGTGGCAAGCCTGTGGCGGTGGGCGATGCGGCGGCGCAAGCGCGTGCAATTCTGAGCATAATCAGCGAAGCGCTCGAGAAGGCCGGTGCGGGCCTGAGTGACGTCGTGCGAACACGTGTGTATCTGACAGATATCGCCGATTTCGAAGCGGTTGGCCGGGTGCACGGAGAGTTCTTTGGAGACATTCGCCCAGCCAATACGACCTTGCAGATCGCGGGTTTGCCAAATGCCGATTGGTTAGTCGAGATCGAGGCCGATGCCGTCGTCTCGGAAATGTCCGAATAGGGGAGCGAGATCATGGCCACACGCGCGGCACAAAAGTGCGACAGCATGGACGAGGTTCGGGTCGAGATCGATCGCATCGACGCGCAATTGGTCGACTTGATCTGTGAACGGTTCGCTTATGTGGACCGGGCCTGGCAGCTCAAGGACTCGCCAGCCGACGCCACTGTACCGTGGCGCATTCAGCAGGTGATAGACAAGGTGCGGGCGCGGGCCGAGCGGAACGATTTGCCGCCGGAACTTGTCGAGGCGCTATGGCGTCAAATGATTGGCTGGTTCATCCAGTACGAAGAAGAAAATCTACGGAAATCGGACTCGTAGAAGATTCCGTTCCGCCAAGGTCATCGCAATGGACGCCAAATCGGAAAAGTCGAATTTGATCGCCGGCGAGACCGGCGATTGGGAAATCGTGATCGGCATGGAAGTCCATGCCCAAGTCACGTCGAATGCGAAGCTGTTCTCCGGCGCGTCTACCGAGTTCGGTGGGGAGCCGAATTCGCATGTCAGCCTTGTGGACGCGGCCATGCCAGGCATGCTCCCCGTCATCAACGAGACTTGTGTGTCTCAAGCCGTCAAAACAGGTCTTGGGCTCAAGGCAGAGATCAATCTTTACTCCGTGTTCGACCGGAAGAACTATTTCTATCCGGATCTCCCGCAGGGCTATCAGATCAGCCAGTACAAGAACCCTATCGTGGGCGAGGGCGAGGTCATTGTCGACATGTTGAGCGGTGAACGCGTGATCGTCGGCATCGAGCGTTTGCACCTCGAACAGGATGCCGGCAAGAGCCTGCACGATCAGCACCCGCAAAACTCTTACGTGGATCTCAACCGTTCGGGCGTGGCGCTGATGGAAATCGTGTCGAAGCCGGACCTGCGCTCGTCCGATCAGGCAAAGGCCTATGTGTCCAAGCTGCGGACGATCTTGCGCTACCTCGGCACGTGCGACGGCAATATGGACCAGGGGTCGTTGCGCGCGGATGTGAACGTCTCTGTTCGCCGTCCTGGCGATGAGTTTGGGACGCGGTGCGAGATCAAGAACGTGAACTCGATCCGGTTCATCGGTCAGGCCATCGAGTACGAGGCGCGCCGTCAGATCGAGATCATCGAGGACGGCGGCACGATCGATCAGGAAACGCGGCTGTTCGACGCCAAGACCGGCGAGACGCGGTCCATGCGCTCCAAGGAGGAGGCGCACGATTACCGATACTTCCCCGACCCTGATCTGTTGCCGCTCGAACTGACGCAGGACTTCGTCGACGAGATCGCTAAGAGCTTGCCCGAACTCCCGGATGAGAAGCGGGCCCGCTTCATCGCCGACTACGGTCTCACGCCCTATGATGCCGACGTGCTGGTGGCTGAGCGGGAGAGCGTGGACTATTTCGAGGATGTCGCGAAGGGGCGTGACGCCAAGCAAGCCGCGAACTGGGTCATCAACGAGTTGTTTGGGCGCCTCAACAAGGAAGGCCTGACCATCAACGATAGCCCTATCTCCTCTGAACAGTTGGGTGGCATTGTCGACCTGATCAAGGACGGCACGATTTCCGGCAAGATCGCGAAGGAAGTCTTCGACATTGTCTGGACCGACGGTGGCAGCCCCGCCGAGATCGTCGAGAAACGCGGCATGAAGCAGGTGACCGATACGAGCGCCATTGAGAAAGCCGTCGATGAGGTACTTGCCGCCAATCCGGACAAGGTCGAGCAGGCCAAAGCCAAGCCAGCCATGGCCGGTTGGTTCGTCGGTCAGGTCATGAAGGCGACGGGCGGCAAGGCGAGTCCTCAAGCCGTCAACGCCCTGATCAAGTCAAAGCTCGGCATCGAGTAGTGCAGGCCAGCTCGCACCCGGATAGTTCGAGTAACGGATCGCCAAGGACATGACCCACGTCATCCGTGTGCATGAGTATGGCGGGCCCGAGGTCCTCAAATGGGAAGAGGCGGACGTCGGCGAGCCTGGCCCCGGCGAGGTTCGGATCCGGCAAACGGCGATCGGTCTCAACTTCATCGACGCCTATATGCGGTCGGGCCTATATCCACAGGACGAGCTTCCTTTCATACCGGGTACGGAAGGCGCGGGCGTCGTCACGGCGCTTGGCGAGGGCGTTCGGACGCTAAAGGTTGGACGGCGCGTGGCCTATGCAGGCCATATGGGCAGCTACGCGGAAGAGCGCCTGATCGCGGCGGATCGCCTAGTGCGCATTCCTGATGGGGTGAGTGACGAAACGGCCGCTGCTGCGATGCTGAAAGGCATGACGGCGCACTATCTCCTGCGCCAGATCTTTAAGGTGGGGCCGAAGACCACGCTTCTATTCCACGCGGCCGCCGGCGGCGTAGGCATGATCGCCTGCCAATGGGCTGCACATTTGGGGGCAACTGTGATTGGTACGGTAGGGTCGGCTGGCAAGGCGCTCATCGCGCGCTCCCATGGTTGCACCCATGTGATCAACTACCTCGAAGAGGACTTCGTCGAGAAAGTCAAAGAGTATACCGACGGCGAAGGGGTCGATGTGGTTTACGATTCCGTGGGTAAGGACACGTTCCCGCGCTCACTGGACTGCCTCAAGCGCCGGGGCTTGTGGGTGAGCTTTGGCCAATCTTCGGGACCATGCCCTGAGTTTCGCATCAACCTTCTCGCGCAAAAGGGCTCGTTGATCGCCACGAGGCCCGTGCTTTGGGATTTCATCGCGACGCGCAAGGAACTCGTATCGACGGCGAATGACCTCTTCGCGGTGTTGGCAAAGGGCGCGGTCAAGGTATCGGTCAACCAGACCTTCGCCTTGAAGGACGCGGCCAAGGCCCATCGTGCCATGGAGGGCCGCCGGACCACGGGATCATCGGTTCTGATCCCATGATTCGGGGCCGCGCGGATATGGCGCGGCGGATGGCACCAAACAACACCAAGCCGACACATTTGCAGCTTAGGCGCTCAGTTTGCCGTCTTCGGAAAATCTGGGGATCGAGGATTCATGACGTCGATAGCTTGTCCGGTCGAAGACGACAGCGTCGTTCCAGGTGAGCGATTTGCCCTTCGGCGCGGCTTGTGCGCGGTTGTCTGCTTCGGACTGCTCTATGGGCTTGGGCATTCGGGCCTGCGGCTTGCCTTCTCTGACAATTTGTCGGGCGCCTCCGCTCTCGCGAATATCCTCGCCCAGACCCTTTCACTCGGTTACGAGGAGCGACAGCCGCCGCTTTACGAGTGGCTGCTGTGGTCGGTCCAGCGTGTGACGGGGCCGAATTTGGTGAGCTTCTTGATCATCAATTACGGTCTGCTTACCGCGACGTTCTGTTTTCTGTATCTTGCCGCGTTACGGCTATTCGATGATTGGCGTTGGGCAGCGGTCGCAGGCTTGTCGCCGCTACTGCTCTATCAGTTTGGTTGGAGCGTCCACGAGGGCGTCACGCACAGTCTCGTCATGACCTGCGCCATCGCCGCATCTTTTTGGGCGTTTATGCGGCTAGTCGAGAGTGGACGGCTTGGCGACTATCTGCTCTTCGGCGCTCTAGTCGGCTTGGGCGTGATCAGCAAGTATGGCTTTGTCGCTTATCTGATCATCCTATTGGCTTGCGCGCTTGTACAGCCAGCATTACGTGCACGGCTGTTCGATAGACGGTTCCTGGCGAGCGTGGTCATCGCAATCGCTATTGCCGCTCCTTTTGGGTGGTGGCTTCTGGCGAACAATCACGACCTCGTTGGTGTTTTCAGCGACACCATGGCACCCATCGCCTCAGACCGCCTAAGGGCGACCATCATCGGCATCGCCAACGCGATCTATGCGCCGCTCGGCTTCCTGTTCCCGCTGGTTGTCATTTTGGCTGTCATGTATCCGAGCCTATGGCGTGGGGGCTGGACCGCGTGCAAGGCCGCGTTGCGGCTACGGAATTGCGCGAGCGCACGGCCGAATTGGCCACTCATGCTGCTGCACATGACGCTCCTCGGGTTTCTCACTCTCATTGCTGGTGCGGCGTTAACAGGAGCGTCGAACTATCTTGAGCGCTACATGCACCCCTTCTTCCTGCTCACACCCCTGTGGTTGTTGTGGCTCGTCGCCCACAATGTTTCTGCCGCCCGGCCAAAGTCGATCGGCCTTGTGCTGCTGGCGGTCACGCTCGCGGTCGTACCGATCCGGGCTTTGAACCTTGCTCGGTCGCTGGGGCCGGACTGCGGAGCCTGCCGGCTGGCAGTCCCTTATGAGGGCCTCGCGGCAGACCTGAAGGCGAAGGGCTTCGGTGTTGGCACGCTCATGGTTATGGACCGCAACGATGGGGGCAATCTGCGTCGAATGTTCCCGGAGGCGCGAATTGTGTTACTCCGCCGGCCGTACTACGCCCCCGCCGTGCGGCCGCAGGATTTGAGCGCTCCGGCTGCGATTGTGTGGCGTCCTCAACATGGGGAACGCCTTCCGTTCCAGGCCAGACTCGCTATGCGGCAGATTGGCGGTGCAGTCATCGGCAGGCCCAACAGGGTTCAAGTCCCGTTGAGAGCGCTCGGTGGTGAGTCCCAGTCCCAGGACTGGTCTTGGACAACAGTCCTTGCGCAGCCTTCCCAAGCGCCACGACTCTAGGTGTCGTGCAATTCGCGACCAAGCAGCTCCTCCCCGTTTCCTGTCTCGATCGTCTCGCGCAATTTCGCGTGTGGTTAGCGAGTTGCGACCGGGAATAGTTAGAGGACTCTTTCAAAACGCCGATCTTAACGGTTTGCCCGCTGATTCCCGTGCCCGCGTAAAGCAAGCTTACCAGGCGATTCAGACTTGGGTGAGCTTGCGTTAAGCACATCGATTCAGAGGTTCTTCAAGGACCTCGCGGATGATCGTCCTCGTCGAACACAACACCGCGGATTGAACCGCTTTCGTGGGGAAAGCAGATGCGCGGTGGGCACAAAAGCCAATATGGGGGACGTCATGGCACGATTGGAACTTGGAACGGTCTTGGGCAGCCAGTTTGAACCAGCGGTTCAGGCGGGCGGTGCGGATGCGCTGTTTGAGCTTGGGATGCTGTATGCGACGGGATGCGACGTAGATGTGGATCTCGTCACCGCGCATAAGTGGTTCAATCTCGCGGCGGCGCGGGGCAACGTCGCGGCACGGGATTATCGGGTGGAGCTGGCCGGTGAAATGACCACGGACCAGATATCCGAGGCGCAGCGTCAAGCACGCGAGTGGCTTCAGACCCACTAGGGTTGGACATTTTCGAGGTTGGGTGCGCCATGGTGCGTTCCCAGGCGGCGTGGCGGCACGAGACCGGCATGCCGCCTTACTCGTCTCCGCACTCCCTGAAGAGCGATACCATGCAGTCCCAGCTGCGGCGCGCGAAGTTCTTCTTCGGCTCCGCTGGCGGCTGCGCAGCAGGCGGCGGGGGTGGGGCCGGTGGCGGGGCGGCTTGCTGGTTTGCCCCGGCGCCGAGGCCGATTGCCGCGCCGGCTCCCTGAAGCCCGCGCCTTGAAGCGTCAACAGCCCTGCCGCCCAGCTCGAACAGGGAGTTGGGCCTGTCGCCGCGCGTGTCTTCGAACGCGCGATTCTGCTCCTCGACGCGCCGGTTGAAGTCTTGGAGGCGCCGGTCGCCCGTGACATTCCCGGGCAGGGTGGGGCCCTCATAACTGTAGACCTTGACCACCCCGGGACAGTTGGGATCGCTCTTAGCCGCGCACGACGCGTGATTGCCTTCCTTAGTGGTTCGCACCACACAATAGAGTTTGAAGGCATCGCTTTGGGTCACGCCGCTTCCCTCGAGCCGGCAGCGGTACGCAGCGTTGGGGGTTTTGCAGGTGACGCAGTACTCGACTGTACCGGCGCGTACAGCTCCGGGCACGGCAAAAACGGACGCTGCGAGCGCTAGGCCAATGCATACCGTTGCAATGCGAGTCGCTGCATGCCCAGCTGTTGCATGCCAAGCCGCTGCATGCCTTGGCCATCCGAATCGGATGCCGCCGCTCATGCGTTCTTTCCTCCCAGGAATCTACCCTAGAGCCTACCATATTACGCGGAAGAGCAATATGGGGATGGGAACCTCGGGGCCGCCGGAAGGCCGCTGTGCGGGAAGTCAGCGGTATGGCTGGAAATCGCCCGAACGCGTGTTGACCGGCCCGAACGAGACCAGTAAGCCTTTGCGTCCAAAGGAGACGTGGCCGAGTGGCTGAAGGCGCTCCCCTGCTAAGGGAGTATACGTTAAAAGCGTATCGAGGGTTCGAATCCCTCTCTCTCCGCCATAAATGAACCCCGCACCGCGGGGTTTTTTTATGGCGGAGAGAGAGGCCAGATGCAGAACCCCGTTCGACAAAATGCGAATGAGCATTTTGGACCGCCGCAGGCGCCCCGCAGGGGTAAAAA
>JASJEH010000104.1 GCA_030064755.1 Methyloceanibacter sp.
GCCATGCGCCTGGGCGAAGCCCATGACAGCAGTTCGCCTGTCAAGGTGCGGCAGTCCTCGCCGCTGGCTTTCTGGACCCAAGGCTATGGCGCTTGGGGCACGTTCGATGGGGATGGCAACGCCGCCACGGCGGACCGCACTCTCGGCGGATTCATCTCGGGCATGGATGCAAGGCTTGCGGGCTCATGGCGCGTTGGCCTTGCGACCGGCGCCTCCTTCTCCGACGTGAGCGTGGATGAGCGCCACAGCGGCGCCAACACGAGCACGTATCATCTGGGCGGCTATGTGGGCGGTGATGTTTCAGGCCTCGCGCTGCGGGCCGGCGGACTTTGGGCCTGGTCCGAGATTGAGACCTCCCGTGCTGTGGCGTTCACAGGCTTCTTCGAACGTCAGAACGCGGACTATGACGCCGACACGGGCCAGCTCTTCGGCGAGATCGCGTATCCCACGCGAGCGATGGGTATTGAGCTCGAGCCCTTTGGTGGTTTTGCTTATGTCTCCGTCGAGACAGGCGGCTTCCGGGAACGGGGCGGGCTGGACGCCTCTTTACGCAGTTCCGGCTTCGACCAAGACGTGGGCTACACCACAGTGGGCCTGCGCGCCGCCAAAACGATCATGTGGGGCAACATGGAAGTCACCCCGCGGATCGAGGCCGCCTGGCTGCATGCCTTTGACGATGTGACCCCGGACGCAAGTCTTGCCTTCGCCTCCACCGGCATCGGCTTTGATGTGGCGGGCGTGCCACTCGCGGAAGACTCTGCGCTGCTCGACGCCGGGCTTGATCTCGCCGTCAGTGACCGCCTCTCAGCGGGCGTCTCCTACCAAGGTCAGTACGCGGACAACGTGTCCGACAATGCCGTCAAAGGACGCCTGACGTGGTTGTTTAACTAGAACGACGCCGCTTCGTCCAACTCGTCATGGGTAATCAACCCCAAGACTTCGTTCGAGGCGAAGCCAAGCGACATCGGCCGAAGCACGCCCGGCACCACAGCGACATCGTAGAGTTCTCCGATGGCGCCATCGATGCGGAACCAGTGAACCACAGAGCCCGACTCCAAATCGATCACCTGAACGCCACACCAGGGCTCGGAGTCCGTATCGGCGAGTCTCTTGTCGAGAGCCAGGCCCTCGAAGCGCTCATAACGAGGTTTGGACAGCCCGACGAAAGCGTGTTTGCCATGGAAGCCTAGGCCCCGCACGAAGCCCGGGCAAAATGCGACGACATGCAACTTGGCGTTCGCGGCCTTGTCGGCAGGTTCGACCCAGCACAGGTCGCCGGTGCCCGAGTTTAGAACGTAGAGTTTGCCGTTATACATCCGCGGCGAATGCGGCATGGACAAACCACCGATGACGATTTCGCCCGTGGCGACGTCGATAATGATACCGCCGTCATAACGACGGTCGCGCCATCCATCGATCGTGTCAGACTTGCTGACCGCCGTGACGTAGCGAGGTACGCCGTCTTCCATAGCAAGACCGTTCAGGTGACAGCGGTCCTCCTTGACGATCTTCGAGATGAAAGGCGGCTTCCAGAGCGGCGTAAAGCTGTGACGCGACGACGGCGTTGCTAGACAATTGAACTGTGTGTTGACGAAGACAATCCGTCCGTCCTTGAGCAACCCGACATCATGGCCATCGAGCTCGCCCGTCACGAAGAGCTCTCGTGGCACATAGCAGGCATCATAAAGATTGTTGATCTGCTGATCGGGTCCCAAGACGTTTTTGAATCGGATGATCTGGAACAGCGTCGCAAGCAGGATCGTATCCTTGTCGGGGACGGCGATGCCCATGGCCTTGCGGAAGAAGCGCTCGTCTACAAGCAGACCGCCGTCGGTATTCTGCCCCAAGAGATAGAACTTGCCCGATTGATAGGACGAAATCCCGAGCCCAATTCCGTTGCTGCCGAGGAACGAGGAAAAGCCCGGGGACATGGAGTATTTGACTTGCGGCTGCTCCTGGGCCTTTTGCTCCTCCGTGACCGCATCTCTTTCCGGACCGGCAGCGTTTTTGTCGGCGCCTTCGGCGGTCGGCGCGTCTTCTTGTCCCTCTCGGTCTGTCATTTGTCTCTCCCGGAACTTCGACGGCCAAGGTAAAGCCCGTCCGAGCCGACTTAGTAGAGCGATCGGCATCGCATGACAACGCACGATCGCTCTCCGTCCACGAGTGATGGCTGGCATCGACGCTGGGACGTGTGTGAGCGGCCCGCGTGCCGACGGGGCGCGGCTCGGTAACGCTTCGTTAGGACCCAGGGTCAAGGCACAGCTGAAGAGGGCCTCAAACTGTGCGGCCTGTGTCACGTCGGCACGGTTCGAGTCGAAGCATTCAGAGTGAACCTAGGCGACGCTCGCCTTCCCAAAACCTTTCCGTATGGTCGATGCGAGACCTGCTGGCGATGTGTGTGGGAACCAACGCTGGCCTTTGGGGGCTTGGGGGGGAATCCATGTGCAATCGCTCGGCACGGTGGTCCGTGCTGTTTTCGTCACTCGTGGCTGCTTCTGTATTCACAGGCGCCGGCTCGACGGCCTATGCGCAATGCACAGGCACGGCTCCCAATTTCGAATGCTCTGGGAGCAACGTTCCATCGCAGTCGATCAGCGCAGACAATGCGACCGTGCAATCGAAACCTGGCTTCAGCGTCTCGGCAACAAACAAGAACGCGCTCTCGATTACGGGTAAAGGCGCGATCTCCTACACAGACGAGGACGCAGCCTCCCTCACATCGACGTCGCGTGACGCGTTGCATGTCTATTCACGAGGCAACGATGGATCGACAAATGGAAGTGTCACCATCGACGTCACAGGACCGCTGAAGGGTGGGTCAACCGGTCTTTCGGCGATCAACAAGGGGTCCGGGACTCTGTCGATCGACGCCAACGGTACGGTGTCCGGCAATAAATACAACGCCATCTCGGCGACTAATCACGGAAAGGACCTGTCGATCGAGACCGGTAAAGCGGTCACTGGCGCGCGCACCGGAATCTCGGCGACCAACTACGGGACTGGCGCTACCGCAATCAAGACCGACGGGATCGTCACGGGCAAGAACAGCTACGGACTCTATGCGGCGAACAGAAATGCCGCCAGCACGGACTTAACGATCGATGCCAATGACACCGTGGCCGCGAAGGGTACGGGCATCTATGCCCTCAACGAGGGTGCCGGCAAACTGACAGTCGACGCCATTGACATCAGCGCTGGAACTGGGATCAGCGCCGCCAACAAAGGGCTCGGCATCCTACGCATTGAGACTTCCGGCGCGATCGAGGGAAAGACGGGAAATGGTATCCAGGCGACAAACAGGAACACGAAAGGCGCAGGCCTGACCATCGCGACGGAAAAGACTGTAACAGCGGCGCGCACGGCAATCAGTGCCACCAACTACGGCACGGGGCTTCTCATGATTGATGCCGACGGAGAAGTCACCGGGCAGAGCGGCATCAGCTCCTCCAACAGAGGAGCGGGTGCCCTGACCATTGACGCCGCGGGGAAGGTGACGGGGAGCAAGTACAACGCCCTGTCGGCCACAAACTACGGAGTGGGCCTGACGGTGACGACTCATGATGCCGTATCGGGCACGAGCAGCGGCATTGCTGTGACGAGCCACGGAGCTGGCGCCACGACGGTTACGTCGAACGGTATGGTCGAGGGCAAGAACAGTTACGGCATCTACGCGGCGAATAGGAATTCCAGCACAACAGACGTCTCGATTGAAGCAAACAAGGCGGTGTCCGCGAAAGGGACGGGCATCTATGCGCTTAACGAAGGAAGCGGCAAGCTGACCGTCGACGCTGCGGGTATCAATGCCGGGTCGGGCATTAGCGCCACAAACAAGGGCGAGGGCGCCTTGGCGGTCCGGGTTTCGGGCGCCGTTCAGGCAAAGACGGGAAACGGCGTTCGGGCGACGAGCACCAACAAGGACGGAGAGGGTGTGAACGTTGCGACGAAGCAAGCCGTTACGGCGAAGCGTACGGCGATCAGCGTATCGAACGCCGGCAAGGGTCCATTGACCATCGACGCCGACGACGACATCTCCGGTGAGACAGGCATCAGCGCCAACAACAAGGGGTCGGGGGCTCTGGAGATTGATACGGCCGGTAAGGTCACGGCCACGAAGTACGATGGCATCGGCGCGACAAATGCAGGAACGGATCTGTCCATCGTGACTCATGACGCCGTTGCGGCAGCACGCACAGGCATTTATGCCGCCAACAACGGCTCAGGCAAACTGTCGATCAAAGCCAACAAGGATATCGATGCCGGGAGTGGTATCAGCGCCACCAACAACGGTAGAGGCCCATTGACTGTCGAGAGCGCTGGGACGGTTACCGCTAAGACAGGCAACGGCATTACAGCGTCAAACCGGAATTCCAAGGGGAGCGATCTAACAGTTACGGCGAAGAAATCTGTAACCGCGCAGAAGACAGCGATCAGCGCTAGCAACAATGGTCTTGGGGCGCTTACAGTTACGGCCCTGGACGCGGTGACGGCGAAGACCGGCAGCGGGATCAGCGCCACCAACAAGAACAAGAAATCGAGCACGCTCGCCATCGCCACAAAGAAAACCGTGAGCGCCAAAAAAACGGCGATCTCAGCAACGCATTACGGAACGGGACCGCTGACTATCGACGCCGACGCCGACATTAGCGGTGAGACAGGTGTCTATGCCAGCAACCGGGGTACGGGTGCGGTCAGCATCGATACTGCGGGCAAGCTCACGGCCAGCAAGTATGATGGCATTAGCGCGTCAAATGCAGGAACGGATCTGTCTATCACTGCGCATGACAGCATCAATGCCGCGCGGACGGGCATCACAGCCACGAACAATGGCAAGGGCAAGCTCACCATCGGTGCCAGTGGCGATGTATCCGGTGGTACCCGCGTCGGCATCCAAGCCACGAATAAGAAGACAGGTACGGACCTCTCGATCGCGACGGCCGAAGGCACAGCTGTAAGCGGTACGACGGGCATTGCCGCGAGCAACTCGGGATCGGGAACGTTGAACCTCAACATCGGCGGCGATGCTATGGGCACGAAGTCACATGGCATCTCCACGAACAGCTACGGGACGGATGCGAAGATCGCGACGGGAAGTAAGTCGCGCGCAACAGGTGCCACGACAGGGCTGCGGACGACGCATCGGGGCACTGGCACACTAACCCTGGACGTCGAGGGTGCGGTTGAGGGATTGAAGGGCCAGGGCATCTACGCCTACACCGAAAGCACCGAGGCGATGACGATCAACACGGGCGGTGCTGTCTCGGGGACCAAGGACGGCATCTACGCATGGCATCGAAAGAATGGGCCGATCAACGTCACTGTCGGAGCGGATAGTGTCATCACTAGCACCGGCAAGACAGGCAGCGATTATGCGATTGAGACCGTTGGCGGCCCGACGAACCTAGTCGTCGCCGGCACACTGAATCCTGGCGCGGGCGGTGCGGTAAAGTTCGACGCGAGCAAGAGCAAAGCCTTCAATGACCGGCTCGAGCTCCACCCAACCGCCGTCGTCAATGGCAAGGTGTTAGCCGGCCCAGGCACGGACACGCTGGCCTTTGGCGGGTCCGGCGAAGGCGATTTCGATCTCGCCGAAATCGATACGGGTGACAAGACGAAGAAGTATCAGAGCTTTGAGTTGTTCGAAGTCAATAGTGGTACATGGAGCTTCTCCGGCGAAACACAGGAAATCTTTACGGTCAGTGGCGGTGTTCTAAAAGGAACAGGCACGTTCGGGGACCTGATTGCGAACGGCGGCGTCATCGCCCTTGGCAACTCGATCGGGACGATGACGGTTGAAGGGGCTTTCGACCTTAAGCCTGGGTCGGTCTTTGAAGTGGAGGTCAACGATGCCGGCGAGTCCGATGTGGTCATCGCAAAGGGGACCGTGAACCTGACCGGATCGACACTCCGCGTGCTCGCGCAGAGCGGAAACTACAAGACGAAGACAGATTATATGATCATCAAGAAGGTCAATGAGGGTGCCGTTGAAGGCAAGTTTGCCAAGATCGAAACGAACTACGCCTTCTTAACGCCGACTGTGGTCTATGACGGCGGCGACGGAAACGACGTCGTGCTGACACTCCTGCGTACGGTCGTGCCCACCACGGCGGACGGTAGCAGCACGGGCGGCGTGAGCTATCTGAGCTTCTGCTCGGTCGCCGACAGCAAGAACCAATGCGATATGGCCGAGGCCCTCGATCACTTCCCGACGGACAATGCGCTCTACTACTCCGTCCTGACCCAGACGGAGCAAGGCGCACGCCAGGCCTTCAACGCGCTGTCGGGCGAGATCCACGCGACGGTCTCCGGCATGCTGGTGGAGGACAGCCGCTATGCGCGCGAGGCGGTCATGGGCCGCTTGATGCAGGCGAACCATCGGGGCGGGGCACTCGGCTCCAGCGGCCCTCTAATCGCAAGTTACAACAGCCAGGCCATGATGCTTGGCCCGTCGGGCCCTTACGATGGCAGGTCGCTCGCCGATGCGACACAGACGCTAGCCTTCTGGACTCAAGGCTTCGGCGCTTGGGGAAGTTTCGACAGCAACAAGAATGCAGCCTCTGCCGACCGCAATCTCGGCGGCTTCATCTCGGGCATGGATGCGGATGTCGGAGGCGGTTGGCGCGTCGGCCTTGCGACGGGCGCATCCTTC
>JASJEH010000040.1 GCA_030064755.1 Methyloceanibacter sp.
TCGGAAAGGCCCTCTAGCCGGTAAACCAGGTCCGCGAACACGCCATAGATGCAGACATCGTCCGCATGCAGTTGCTGATGATCGCCGACAGAGAGCAACAGATCGACAGCAGCATCTGGGATCTCCTTGAGGTGAGCGCGCATGTACGGCCCAACCCGGGCGTCGGCCAGGTTTACGTGGACCCAGAGCCAGCCATCCTCGGCTCTGTGGCCCAGTACGCCAGCGGGCAAAGCACAGTCGGTTAGTTCTTCGGTGCTTCCGTCGGCGCCGAAACGGAAAGCCCAGACGACGCCAGGACAGAGTTCCGATGACCGCGCGCCGCGCGCGTTCGGTTCCGGCGCTGCTCCGGACTTTGTGGTTTGAGCTCTCGTCATAATCCCCTCACGAGCCTGAAGGAAAGACTCTCAGGATTGTGCGCGCGTGACAACCGCTTGGCGCTCTGTGACGGCCGCCTTCGTTACAAAACTGTCAAACACGGGGCGCAAGATCGACGTGGACACATTCGCGCCGGAGGGAGAATTGAGTGCTGCGCCCGCGAGCATGGCTGCCGAGTAGAACGAAGGCCCCTTCCCCGTTAGCGATGCTCCTCTACGCTCGTCGCAATGAGTTCCCTGTTGAAGGCGCGCAACGCACGGGTCTGTGAAATTCTGCCAACGATGCGACTGCGGTCGTAGGGATCGACAACGGGCAGCGATTCCGCGCCGAGCGTATCGAACGCCCGCAAAGCGGTCTCCAGCGATTCGTCGGCAGGAAGAGCCCGTTCGCGGTCGCCTTCGGGGAGTTCGGCCGGCTCGTTGTCCTCCAACGGGCGCATGATGTCGGAGACCCGCAGGCCCTTCATGATCGTCCGGTGGGGACCTTCGTGCAAGACGATCCCGCGCGACTCCAGCTGTGCTTGGAACAACGACCGGCCCAGGACCGCCTGGTTTATCCCATTCGCCACGGCGACAGTGAGCAGCAGGGCAAGGCTCAGCTCGAAACCGCCCGTGAGCTCGAACACCATGACCGTCGTCGAAATCGGCGCGCCAAGGACGGCGGCAGCCACGGCTCCCATGCCGAGAATGGCGTAGAGGCCCTCACTGGAGCCAAGTCCTGGAAACAATTCTGCGACGATGAGCCCAAAGGCGCCGCCTGTCATGGCTCCGAGATAGAGCGCCGGAGAGAACACGCCGCCACCAAAGCGCGAACTCAGCGTGATGGCCGTCGCGAGCGTCTTGAGGACAATCAGGAGCAGCATCGTATTGATGGCCAGCTGGTCCTTCAGCGCCGCGTCAGTCGTATCGTAGCCGACTCCCAGAATCTCTGGGAACCAGATGGCCATGACGCCCACCATCAAGCCCCCCACCACGGGACGCATCACGAGGGGCATCTTGACGTTACGCGCTGCCCAATCGGTGCTGAGTATGGTCAACTGAAAGACCACTGCCACAAAGGCCGCGATGATGCCCAGCAAGACAAACGCCGGCACCTCCAAGTAGGACGCAATGCTGTAGCTAGGGACGACAAAGGCCGCGACGTCCCCAAACCAGGCCTGCGATAGGATCGTGGCCACCACCGCGGACAGAACCAAAGGTACGAAGGTCCTGATCGAGAAGTGGCCAAGAATGACCTCCTGCGCAAACAACACGCCTGCGATCGGCGCATTGAACGAGGCGGCGACCGCGCCAGCCGCCCCCGACGCAAGAAGCGTCCGCCGCGCGGAATTCGGAAGGTTGAGATGTTGCGAGAACGTGACGGCGATACTGGCCCCAAGGTGAACGATCGGCCCTTCCCGGCCTGCACTGGCGCCTGAACCCAGCGATAGCGCACTCGCTAGGGCGCTGATCAGGCCTTGGCCCAGGCGGAGGCCACGCCCGCCATTAACACGCGCCTCCATAACGTCCGGGACCGCCACGGTGCGTTTGGCGGTCAGCGCATAGCGAAGCAAGAGCCCGACAAAGAGGCCGCCCACCGCAGGGGCCAGCATCACGACCCACCAGGGCTGTTGCCGTGCCGCTGCCGCCACATGTTCCGACATGGTCTGCAGCCAAGGCCACTGGAAGACGCCAATCGCAAGGCGGAACAGGATTGCGGCCACGCCGGTGGCCAATCCAATCAGCGGCGCCAGAAGCCAGACGATAGGCTGCCGCGTCTCCTGGAAATGCTTGAGATTGGGGATCGTCCAACGTCGGGCTGTGTCCAGAAACTGCGCGCGTCTTAAGGCCATCTCATGGGTTTAGAGCCTTTCAGGGCCAGATTGAACCATTCTGCCCAATCCCCACAAAAATCTCTGAATCTGTGGGGTTTCCGCCCACTCGGAGACGCCCCTTCGACCTTAGTATTGTGCGCTGCACAATGGTCTTGAACTTCATTGTGCAGTGCAATATATACGGGGCGTGCCCTAGCAGCGTTTTCGTCAGGAAAGGACCACTGAAATGATCGACTTCGATAAGAATGCCTTCGAAAAGACCACCAAAGACCTCCAGAAACTGGGCAAGGACAACTATGAGGCTGTCCTCAAGTCCTACGGCCAGATGAACAAGGGTTTCCAGGACATCGGAACCAGCTTCACCGACTACACGAAGCAGGCCTTCGCCGATGCCACCGCGACGTTCGAGAAGGTCGTTGGCGCCAAGACTCTTGAGCACGCCATCGAGATCCAGTCCGAGTATGCCAAGGCGGCCTACGAGAAGTGGATGACCGAAATGACCAAGATCGGCGAGCTGTATGCCTCTGTCGCTCGCGACGCGTACAAGCCGGTTGAAAAGGCTGTGGAGAAGACCACCGCCACTGTGACCGCGTCTTAGTCGGCTTCTTTAGTCGCAAGTAGCAAAAAAGGCCCGGAGGCTCCTTCTCCGGGCCTTTTTTGCGTTCCCGTTCCAGCTTGCTGTCGCCGCCTGGCCTGGCGGCTAGGACGCGAGCTTCAGCGTCTCGCCCGCGGTAGGTGTGGTCTGATGGCTTTCACCCATTGTGCGCATCTCGCCCGGCGGCTGCGCGCTGTCGCCAAATTTCTTGATCAGGCGCTTCATGTAGCGGCGGAAACGTAGGTGATGGATCTCGAAGCGATGCCAGGGCGTGTCCTGCCGCTTGATGCCATGGCCGATATCGGGCGACCCGCTCCGCTTGAGCGCGCGGAACCACTCTGCCCGCTCCGGGTCCTTTTCCTGGGCCGTGATGAAGGCCGCGATCAACCGTGCCTGGTGATCGGCGACCTGCCAGACCCCTCCCTCGGCCGGATCGAAGAGGCCGACCGCAAAAAAATCGTCCCACTCGCGGTGGAAGGTGTGAATGAAGAGCTTCGACCAGCCTTGCTCGTCGAGCACGTAAGCATCGTCCATGAACGGGAAATGGACCTGGAACCCGGTGGCCCAGATCACCATGTCCACCTCCGCGGATGTATCATCGGTAAAGTAGACCCGTTTGCCGTCCATGCGCTCGAGCCCCGGCTTGGCCTCGATACGCCCGTGAACGAGATGGTCTAGGTATGTGTTCGAGGCGGTGGGGTGCGCCTCGAAGAGATCGTGATCCGGCTTTGGCAAACCGTAGCGCGAATGCGAGCCGATCAAGACCAGCATCCCCAGCTTGTAGAGCCCATACATAAACTTGCGCGGAAGGGGCGCCCGGCTGAGCCGGTCGATCACCGTGTCGGTCGGCTTGCCGAATAGAAGCTTCGGAAAGAAGTAATACGTGCGGCGCATGGAGTGGATAGCCGCCATTCCGTCGTGGGCGGCATCGTCGAGAATGTCGACGGCGGAGTTGCCTGCGCCGACGACCAAAACCCGTTTGTCCTTCAATTGCGCCTTCGACTTCACGTCATGGGAGTGGAGGATTTCCCCGTCGAACGTGCCCGGATACTCAGGGACGAAGGGGTGCCAGTGATGGCCCGTGGCCATGACCACACCGTCGTAGCGGCGCGGCTCGCTCTCCCCTTGGATCGTGACGTGCCATCCGGTGTCCGTTCGCTCGATTTGCTCGACCCGCGTGTTGAACGTAATACGGTCGTACAGACCGAACTCTCGCGCATAGGCCCGGAAATAGTCCTGCGCTTGGGCCGCATTCGCATAGACCGGCCACTCTTCGGCAAAGTCGAAATCGAGATAGCGCGTCAGCTTCTTGGAGGAGTTGAGGTGCGTCGAGCCGTAGACTGCATGGGGACTGTCGAGATTCCAGATTCCCCCAACGTCGCTCTCGGCCTCGAAGCAGTCGAACGCGATCCCGCTCTCCGCGAACCGCTTCACGACCGGGAGACCGCAAGCGCCGGCGCCAATAATGCAGTATCGCTTCACGTCACCTCCAAGACCTCAGGTGCGACATAAGCACCCAAGACTAGCTCCAAATTGCGGCAGACCAAAGCACTCCAAGCTCTTCTCATCAACCCATAGCAAAATGGGGTTGTCTCCTTGATTTGGCTCAAGTCGCCGCGTCTTGAGGAGAGCTCTGTAGAGACGAGACGGCATTTCGCTTGTGCCTGAATTGGATGGAAGTTACCGGTATGGTCACCGGCTGCAATACCTCGCACCGCGAGTTGAGGGAATTTCATGGACAGTCAGAAAGACGTCACCATCAAGAACTGGGACGGCACCTGGACCTACCACCCCCGCGTCAAGGCTCGGCCTGAAAGCGTTGAGGATCTCGTCGAGATCGTCACCGATCCAGTGCGCTTCCCCACTCCTGTGCGCCCCGCCGGCTCCATGCATTCCACGGCACGCATGAATGGCGACGATGAAGGCGGCACCATGGTCGACATGACGGCGATGAACCGCATTCTGCATTTCACGGACGACACAGTTACCGTCGAGGCGGGCGTCACGCACGGCGACCTGGCGAAGGCTCTGAAGGCGCGCGGGCTGCAGCCCTACATCACGACGGAGATCGGCAACACGACACTTGCCGCTTTTGCCTGCGCCGCGACGAAGGACAGCTCCTTCCCGGGTGAATACGGGCAAGTCAGCTCTTACGTGGTTGGAATCCGCTACGTCGACGCCAACGGTGAAATCCGTGAAATCACGGAGGCTAACGACCCGCAGGAAATGCAGCTCTTCCGGACCAGCTACGGCCTGTTCGGTCTCATTTTCGAAGTCACGATCAAGGTGCGGCCGACCATGGGCCTCGAAGTGCGGCACTACGGGCTCAGTATTGATGAGTTTCGAAAGTTCCTGCCAGTCTACAGAGCCCGCGGTCACGCGATCATGTACTACATCTACCCGTATGCCAGACGGGTCGTGGTCGAGTTACGCAAACAGCATCCCGATCGAAAACCGACATCGCGGCTTCGCTGGCAATACCGCAACAAATTTTGGAAACAGTGGGCGCCCGCGGTCGCGACCTGGATCGACACGAACATCAAGAACAAGAAGTGGCGCGCCAAAGCCCATGACACGTTCTTCTACATCCAGCGCCAGCTGATGGTTCGGCTGATGCGCTACAATCATAGTTGGCCCCACGCCCAGATCATCAGCTATCCGCGCAAGCCCAAGGTCTTCTATCTTTTCAGCATGTGGTCCTTCCGCGAGACGGACTTCTTCGACACGCTGGAGCGCTACTGCGATTTCTGCATCGCCTATGAGAAGGGCACGGGCTTTCGCTGCAACCTACCTTCGGTCGGCTATGTCATCAGCCGCGACTGCGAGGCCTTGTTCTCCTACACATGGGAAGGCCCAGGGATGAGCATCGACCCCGCATCGACCGGCGGACGCGAGTGGGAGGAGTTTCTCTACGCGTACAACGATTTTTGCAGTGAGCACGGCGGGACACCGCTGTTCAACCAAACGCCATTCTTGACACGCGAGATGGCGCGCCGGGCCTTCGGCGCGCGGCTACAGAAATTCGCCGCGGCCCGGGCGGAGCGCGACCCCAAAGAGCGGTTCCTAGACCAGCACTTCCGCGATCTGTTGTCGTAAGGGAACGTCGACAGACCAATCCAGACGCCTGTGCTAGCGTGGCGCCATGGAACACGCATCCATCCACGGGCTCCCATTCCCCGCATCGCGCATCGCCCTCGGCACGTGGGCGATCGGCGGCTGGAAGTGGGGCGGCACAGATGAGTCCGATGCCATCGCCACGATCCACCACGCGCTCGATGTTGGTATAAACACCGTCGACACGGCCCCAGCGTATGGGTTCGGACACTCCGAGGAAATCGTCGGCAAGGCCCTCGAAGGGCGCCGCGACCGCGTCTTGATCGCCACCAAGGCCGGCATGGTCTGGGACAGCGTGAACGACACCAAGCTCCGCCGCGAGTCGTCCGTGCCCAGCCTGCGGCGGCAATTGGAAGACTCGCTGCGCAGGCTCCGGACGGACATCATCGACCTCTATCAGATCCATTGGCCTGACGAATCGGTGGACTTCGAGGAGACGGGCGCCGTGCTCGAGACGTTCCGCCGCGAAGGGAAGGTCCGCGCGATCGGCTTGAGCAACTGCACGGTCCAGCAAATTGAAAGCTTCGCCAAAGGGGCCACGCTCGCGTCGCTGCAGCCGCCCTACAATCTCTTCGAGCGCGCTGCCGAGAAGGACATCTTGCCCTACGCAAAGGCCCACGACCTCGTGGTGCTTTGTTATGGCTCACTGTGTCGTGGGCTGCTGACTGGCAAGATCACCCCGGAAACGACCTTTAAGGGAGATGATCTCCGCAACAACGACCCAAAATTCCAACCGGACCGCCGGGGACAATATCTCGCTGCGGTCGCCAGGTTGCAGACGCTTGCCAAGGAGAAGTTCGGCAAGTCCCTCCTCGCCTTCGCCGAGCGCTGGGTCTTGGACCGGGGAAACACAATCGCGCTGTGGGGCGCGCGCCGCCCCGAACAGCTGGCGCCCGTCGCCGACGTGATGGGCTGGCACATAGACGAAGCAACCATGCACGAGATCGACGACATTCTGACCGAGACGATCACGGACCCGGTCGGCCCGGAGTTCATGGCGCCGCCGCGGACGCAAGCGGCATAAGGCTCAAGCCCCCGTCGCTTTGATGAACCATCGCACAAGGGGGAAGGATGCGGCGCGTGGCAGGTTGCGCACCGTCTTGAGGAACATCTCCACCTGAGGGGGAAACGCGATCTCGTAGGGCCGCTTGGGGAGCTTTTCGAGGATCTTCCGCGCGCAGCGTTCCTTCGACATCACAAAGAGCTTCTTCTTTGGGTCGTATGAGGCGTTGAGCGGTGTATCCACAAACCCCGGATTGACGAGGGTGAGATCGACGCCGGTCCCGCGCAATTCCAGTTTCAGACTCTCTGCCAGATTGATGACAGCTGCCTTGCTCGCTCCATAGCCGCCATTGCCCGGCCAACCCGCGTAGCCGAAGAGCGAACCCATGATGGCAAGATGACCCTCGCCGCGTTTCAGCATCGACGGCAGCGCAGCGGCGACCCCATTGAGCACGCCGTCGACATTCAGCGCCATGGTTTGCCGAAACCCCTCCGTATCGATGTTGCGGATATCGAACGGCACATACATGCCGGCCCCCAGAAACGCGAGATCGAGGGGTCCGAGTTCGGCCTCGACCTTTGCCGCGCACGTCTTGAGGGCCTCAACGTCGAGCACATCAGCCGGAAACGCGGTGATGTTGGGGCTGGAGCCCGCCAGCGCGTCGAGTTGTTCGCTCGGCCGGGCGGTCGCCGCGACCTTCACGCCCGCATTCGCTAGCCGCCGCGCGATCTCGCCGCAAATCGCGCCCGAGGCGCCCGTGATCCAAGCAATCTTCCAGGGATAAGTCTTATCGGCCATGTTGTTCCCATTCCGCATGGAGCTTGGCGGAACGGGACAACCTAGACCGTCCCCTTGTCGGGCCCAATTGGCGTGTCTGCGCCGTTGGGCCGCTCCGCCCGGGGATCGTTACTGCCGAGCGGCATCATGCGCAAGGCGGGTTTGGGCCGAGGCGACCGGCCTTGGCTCGAATTCTTTCCACGATCAAATGTCTGATCGGGTGTGCTCCACCGAGCGACAAAGTCCACGAAAGCCGCAGTCGTACTCAGGGCGAAGTCCCGCTGCTTCTTCGTACCGAAAGGATAACTCGTTGGCATCTCGCCGTCCTCTCGGCCAAGCAGAGCATCGTACCGATCCCACGGGGCATGCCGTCCCTCTTCATCCTGCCATGTGCTGCGAAAGCGCCTCGCCACATCCTCCACCGCCGCCATGGTCGCGCGATATCGTATCCAGCGGTGATTGTCCCAGGTGAGAACAACCTCCTTGCCCGTCTGTGGGTCCGTAAGCTTGCCATCTGCGCCTGGGTGAGCATAACGCTTTGCGAGCAGCTCACCCGCACGCTCTCCCCGATCGCCCACCTCCTCAATGACATCGCCACCCATGTTGAGGTTCAGGCCACCTTCCTTTTCGGTGAGCTTCACATGAACGACGCGCTCCCGGTATCCGGGCATCGCCATGAGTTCCGTGTCGGCCCAATTCCGTGCCGTATCGAACATGGCGCTGAAAAAGCCGGAAACGCCTTCGATCTTGGTGAAGCGCGCCGCCGAAGAGATGCCGCTGGAATTCTGACTAGGCATCCACACCATAGTCCAATCCTTCTCCGGCTCCTTGGGCTTCACCTCTTGCGCATTGACCCCCTCGATGCCCACGCCACTGACACGCTCAAGTTTCGGCGCTTCTTCATCAAACCCCTCGACCACATCGATCTCGGACGCCTCCACGTCGTGGGGGATGAGATTGATGCCAAAGGTGGGGCGGGAAGGCAGCGGTGAATCAAAGAAGTGCAGGGGGAAGTTGCTGGTCAGACCGCCATCGGAGAACCAGCATCTCTGCAAGGGGAACTTCCCATCATCCGTCGTGGGTGCCTCGAAATTCGCGGCATAAAGAGGAACGGCACTCAGCAGGAACGGAAAACTCAGGCTCATACGGGCACCGAGGACGATGGGCAGATCCGCAGGCCGCGGAAGAGGTCGATATCCCTCAGTATCGACGCTTTCTTCGTACTTTGCCCAATCGGTCTGGTCCTCTAGTTTTCTCCGCTGCTCGCTGTCCCTGCAGATTTGTGTAAGCACCGATTCTGGAAACAGCTTCGCGAACTCGTCCTCCTTAAAAAACAGCCGGCCCCAACTGCCTTCGAGGAACGGAAATCGTTGTGAGACCCCGCGTGTGACGTTGGTTGTCATAAGAACAAGCTCGATGTTTCGAGCTGCCTCAGGGCTGTTCCCGTTGTCCCAGAGATCTCCGAAGGTCACCGGCTCGTCGTCGCGGTCCCGCCCGGCAAGATGTTGGAACAGGTCATTCAGCCAGTCCGTCAGAGGCAGGATCCCTGCACTATCCGCCACATTGTTGCTCGAACCCGAGCACAGCCCATAGAGATTATCGGGCAACGCCCGCGTGACATCCCGGTACACACCATGCGCTGATGCAGCGGCTGCGGCGATCAGGGCGACCGACAACGCCAAACCCAAGACGAGCCACCATGTACTGCCCAGCCCAACGAGCAGAGATATAAGCAGAACCGGAAGGAAAACCGCCAGGGCGCCCGCAAGAGCGTAAATTCGGTAGTTCCATAAAAGAGATCCGACGACAGACCAAAACGTTGCAACCTTGGTTGCATGCCCCAAGCTGGACATGAGCACGCGGAATAGCGCGCGCGTTTGCTGCTGCGGCTGGAACAAACGTTCGAGCGTTGTCTTGCCTTTGACCTTGGTGCCGAGCTTTCTCGGAAGTGTGGCGATCTGATCCTGGAAGGGGTCGGGTTCAACCCCCTTGCGGCGCCCGAGCGCCGCCGCAGCGGTGCCCGCGGCGGCAATAGCGCCGGCGGACGTGCCGCCGATTGAACAGAAATCGTAGGTCTTCGCTAGCTCGGCGATAGCGCGGGGGTAGACGATCCCGCTGGTGATCCCGCCCCGCATCACGAGATCGCATTTCAGCTTCTCAGACATAACAACCCTCGCGTGCATCGGAGGCCATCGTATCTTAAGAGGAAACTACGACAAGCCCAAAACGCTGGGCCGCCCCTATCCCGCGAATGGATCGCGCACGAGGATCGTGTCGTCACGCTCGGGGCTTGTGGACAGGAGCGCCACGGGCACACCCGTCAATTCCTCCAACCGGCGAACATATTTGATGCACTGCGCAGGCAGTTCCGCCCAGGAACGCGCACCGCGCGTCGACTCGGTCCAGCCGTCCATCTCTTCGTAGATTGGCTCTACACGCGCCTGCGCCCCTTGCGCGGCTGGCAAGTAATCCAGCGCCACGCCATCGAGCTTGTAGCCGATGCAGATCTTGAGCTTGCCGCCCGGGATGTCGTCGAGAACGTCGAGCTTGGTGAGCGCGAGCCCATTGATGCCGGCGACCTTGCAAGTCTGCCGCACAAGGCAGGCATCGAACCAGCCACAGCGGCGTGCCCGGCCTGTAACCGTACCGAACTCGGCCCCGCGCTCGGCAATGATAGTGCCCGTCTCGTCGAACAATTCGGTTGGGAAGGGTCCCTCGCCCACACGGGTTGTGTAGGCCTTGGTAATTCCGAGCACAAAACTGATGGCGCTCGGTCCAATGCCTGACCCGGTCGCTGCTTGCGCCGCCACCGTGTTGGACGACGTTACGAATGGGTAGGTGCCGTGATCTATATCGAGCAGCGCTCCTTGAGCGCCCTCGAAGAGAATCCGCTTGCGGTCGTGCTTGGCCTCATCGAGCAGCGACCACACGGAGTCCATGTAGGGAAGTATCTTGTCTGCCACGTGCGTGACCTGATTGCACAGCTCGTCCGCCGATATCTCTGGCTCGCCGAGGCCACGCCGCAACGGGTTGTGGTGCGCCAGGACGCGCTCGATCTTTGGCTTCAATACGGACAAGTCCGCCAGGTCCATGACCCGGATCGCGCGACGTCCGACCTTGTCTTCGTAGGCCGGGCCAATCCCGCGTTTGGTCGTGCCGATTTTCCCGGCGCCGGCCGCAGCTTCACGCAAGGCATCCAGCTCACGGTGCAAAGGCAGGATCAGTGTGGCGTTCTCGGCAATGCGGAGGTTATCTCGGGATATGTTGACCCCGAGTTCCTCGACGCGCTCGATTTCCTCGGCCAATGCCCACGGATCGATGACAACGCCATTGCCGATGACCGAGAGCTTATTCTGACGCACAACGCCGGACGGCAGCAAAGAGAGCTTATAGGTCTTCCCGTCGACCACGAGTGTGTGGCCAGCGTTATGCCCGCCCTGAAAACGCACCACCACGTCGGCACGCTCGGACAGCCAGTCCACAATCTTGCCCTTGCCCTCGTCGCCCCATTGGGAGCCGACGACCACGACGTTGGCCACGATGAAATCCCCTGAATTCTGGATAGGACACGAAAACGGCCCCGCGAATGCAGGGCCGTGTGTCCTTATAGCCCGGCTCGTTGCACGATGCGAGCCTTTGGAAGCGAGCTCAGGCCATCCCGATCAGGCCGCTCCGGTCAGGGCCTCCTTCTCGCACGCAAAGGCCCAGTCGAGCCATGGCAGGAGAGCCTCCACATCCGCGTGCTCTACGGTGGCGCCGGTCCAAATACGGAGCCCCGGCGGGGCCGAGCGATAGGAGGCGACATCGAAGGCGACGCCCTCCTTCTCCAGGCGCTTGGCGATACGTTTTGCGAAAGCGGCCCGATCGTCGGCACTCAGAGCGCCCACCTCTGGATCGACAACTTTGAGGCAAATGGAAGTATTCGAGCGCGTCGCCGGGTCCACCGCGAGAAAGTCCACCCACGGCGTATTGGCGACCCAATCGGCGATCGTGCGGGCGTTGGCGTCAGCGCGCGCCATCGCGCCATCGAGGCCGCCGATACGCTCGACGAATGACAGGGCCACCAAATAGTCCTCAATACAGAGCAGCGACGGCGTGTTGATCGTCGCTCCCTCGAACACGGACTCCATCAGTTTGCCATTCTTGGCCAGACGAAAGAGTTTCGGCAGCGGCCAAGGCGGTGTGTAGGCTTCCAGTCGTTCGACGGCGCGCGGCGACAGGATCAGCATCCCGTGCTGCGCTTCGCCGCCGAGCACCTTCTGCCAGGAATAGGTGGTGACATCGAGCTTGGACCAGTCCATATCCTGAGCGAACACGGCCGATGTGCCATCGCAAATCGTCAGCCCTTCGCGATCCGCCGCAATCCAATCCGCGTTCGGCACCCGTACGCCGGAGGTGGTCCCGTTCCAGGCGAAAACCACGTCGCGGTCGCAGTCCACTTGGGCGAGATCGGGGAGCTCTCCGAACGGCGCTTTGAGCACCCGCACGTCAGTGAGCTTGAGCTCATCGACAATGTCGGTGACCCAGTCGGCGCTGAACGCCTCCCAAGCCAGCACATCGACACCACGGGGACCGAGAAGGTTCCAGAGCGCCATCTCGACCGCACCGGTGTCGGACGCTGGCACCAGCGCCACGCGATAGTCTTCGGGCAGCCCGAGCAGCGACCGCGTTTGCTTGAGCGCAGCCGCGATCCGGCCTTTCGTATCCGCCTGCCGGTGATTGCGGCCCAGCAGCGCACCGTCGAGAGCTGCGAGCGACCAGCCCTTGTGCTTGGTGCACGGGCCCGATGAAAAACGCGGATTATCAGGACGGCGGGTTGGCTTGCTCAACGGTGTCACGGCGGGCTCCAGAAAGATCATGTCCTCCGAGGCGTCCGTGGACTCAGCGACGCTGGGAGAGATCGCTGCCCTAGCGTGCAGGCAATCCGCCCGTCAAGTTGGCCTTTCGGCTGTCTGGACAGGGCCATTGGCGGCGCGCACAAGAAAACCGCCCGTCGCAAAGGACGGGCGGTCAGGCTGTCAGTCGGCTGGACGATGGGTTATTTGAAGGCGACCGGCATCGGGGCGGGAACCACCGGTGCATGGCCTAGCCTCCAGCGCATGCCCAGCATGAGGTCATGCGAGGTCACGCGGCCAAGGTCCAATCCAGAGTAAGAGCTGGTGCCATCGAAGGCCGTCACAGTGCCGCTCTTCGCTTCGCCGAGGTCGGTGTAGCGATACGACAGATCGAGCGTGACTGATTCGTTCACGTCATAAGCGACACCGCCATAGACCGCCCAAGCGAAGTTAGTCTCCGTATTGTCTGCACCGTAGAAGACAGAGTTATTGGGGACGTTCACGTCCTTCAGGCCAAGCACGGAGATCGAGGCGATGCCGATACCGGCGCCGACATAAGGCGTGAAGCACCAATACGTGCCGAGATCCGCGTAGGCGTTCCAAAGACCAACCCAGCTTTCGATGTCCGCTGTGTATTCGTTGGTGCCAGGCAAGAACGTTCCATCAAAGTCATTGCTGGCCCGGCTAAAGGTGCCGTTGCCACCCGGAAACTTGTCCTGGGCGATGAAGAGCGACTTGCCGCGATACTCGGCCGTCATGTCGAAGCGCAGCCAGTTGTTGAACTGGTAGCCGACGCCGATGCCGAATAGCGGCGAGCTCTTCATGTCTTCATGCACGACCGTGAAGTCGTTGAACTGAAATAGCTCGGAGCTGATGCCACCCACGACCGGGTTGGCCGCGCCGATGAAGCCCCGCAGGTAAATTGGCCCCGTGCAACCAACGCAAGGCGCTTCTACGATAGGCGGCGGCGGTGGAAGATCGAGGTCTGCGGCATGCGATGCCGTGATTGGCACGATGGCCAATGCACTGGCAATAAGTAGTGAACGTGTCTGTCCCATCTGAAATACCCCTTCTCGACTGCAGCCCTAGCGAAGGTCGGCCAGCCGGGCCGATTCGCATTGGCTGTCTCGTGTGGGCACTATCAAACGGTATGGTTAATGGACCCCTAATGGACGGACCAAACTGAGACGGCCTGGCCGAACGCGCGGTTCGCCAGGTCAAGAAACGCTAGTTTTCAGGGGTTTTTCAGTGGTCGGACGGTTACTAGGCAGCCGCGGCGTCCGATAGGGCGTGAACGATATCCGATACTACGTTCTTAACCAGGCCCTCGTCGTCGCCTTCGGCCATGACGCGAATCACGGGCTCCGTGCCGGAGGGCCGAATGACCAGTCGCCCAGCATTCCCAAGTCTGGACTTCCCGTCATTGATCGCGCGTTGAACGCCGAGATTGTCGAGCGGCTGGTTATCCTTGTAGCGCACATTCTCAAGGACCTGTGGTAGCGGCTCAAAGCGATTGCAGACTTCACTGACAGGGCGTCCGCTCTGGACGACCACGGCTAAGATCTGCAGCGCGGTAACGAGACCATCGCCCGTGGTGGAGAAATCCGACAATACGATGTGTCCGGACTGTTCGCCGCCAACGTTGTAGCCGTGCTGACGCATGTGTTCGGTCACATAGCGGTCGCCGACAGGCGTTCGCGCCAAGCCAAGCCCTAGGTCTTCAATGTAGCGCTCAAGTCCAAGATTGGACATGACGGTCGCGACAATACCGCCTCCGGCGAGCCGCCCGCGACGAAGCCAAAACTCGCCAATAACCGCCATCAGCTGATCGCCATCGATGATGCAGCCCTTCTCATCGACGATCACAACCCGGTCCGCATCGCCGTCCAGCGCGATGCCGATGTCGGCGCGAACCTCTTGAACCTTGCGGATCAGATTCTGCGGCGATGTAGAACCGCAGTCCTTGTTGATGTTGAGACCGTTGGGCTCGACGCCGATCTTGATGACCTCGGTGCCAAGCTCCCAAAGCGCTTCCGGGGCGACTTTGTAGGCCGCCCCATTGGCACAATCGATCACGGCGCGAATGCCGTCGAAGCGCAGATTGCGCGGCAGTGTGCGCTTGGCGAATTCGATATAGCGTTCGCGGGCGCTCTCAATACGTGTCGCGCGGCCGATCCGTTCGGCCGATGCCAGCAGCCCAGCGGAGTCCCCTTCGATGAGGTCTTCGATCTGGCTCTCCTGCTCGTCGGAGAGCTTGTAGCCTTCCGGCCCAAAAAGCTTGATGCCGTTGTCGAGATAGGGGTTGTGGGACGCCGAGATCATCACACCAAGGTCGGCACGCAGCGAGCGTGTCAGCATGGCGACGGCGGGCGTAGGCATTGGTCCGAGCTGAAATACATCCATCCCAGCGGCGGTGAAGCCTGACACGAGCGCGGACTCAATCATGTAGCCCGAGAGCCGTGTGTCCTTGCCGATCACAACACGATGACGGTAGGAACCATTGGTGAAGAGCTTGCCGGCGGCCATGCCGACTTTGAGCGCCACTTCAGAGGTCATCGGATGCGAGTTGGCGCTGCCACGGATACCATCCGTGCCAAAGAAGTTTCTGGCCATCCCGGTCATTCCCCCATCATTACCGCAAGGCATACGCTCCGCGCCGCCCAGCTCAGAATCTGGAAACACCCATTCGCCCGTCGCGAGAAATCCCTCGGCAGTACCCTCGAGCGAGAGGACGGATTATGCGCCGGTCGGCGGCCGAATGGGTTCAAAAAATGTAAGCGAAAGTTACACTTTTGCCCGGCCAAAAAAGCCCGTTTTTCCTTAGTTTTCAGAGCCGAACGTTGCCGCGCGCCATACGCCCAGGGCTTGGCTCGCCCCTGCCACGTCATGCACCCGGAAGAGCTGCGCACCTTGCGATGCCGAGGCGATCGCGGCGGCATGGCTGCCAGGCTCCCGTGACTTCGGATCATCGGCCTGGCCGAACCCGCGAATGAACTGCTTTCGGGACGCCCCGATCAAAAGCGGTACGCCAAGCCCATGGAAGAGACTCACATTGGCGAAGAGCGAAAGATTGTGTTCGAGCGTCTTGCCGAAGCCGAGACCGGGATCGGCGGCAATGCGTGGCGCTGGAATGCCTGCGGCGACACAAGTCTGGATGCGCCGTTCGAGATAGTCGAACACCTCCAGGACCACATCGTCATAGGTCGGATTATCCTGCATGGTCTTGGGCTCACCTTGCGCATGCATCAGTACCACATCGAGCCCCGTCTCCGCGGCGGCTTCAAGGGAGCCAGAGTCGTAAGTGAAGGCCGAAACGTCGTTGAAGATCTTGGCGCCCGCCTTGGCCGCCGCTCGGGCCACGTCAGCCTTGCGCGTGTCGATGGAGATCGCGGCCTCAATGCCCTTGAGCCCTTCCAGCACAGGCACGACGCGCTCGATTTCGTCTTGCACCTCCACCGTTTCGGAGCCGGGCCGCGTGGATTCGCCGCCGATATCGACGATGGCGGCGCCTGCCTTCACCAGCGCTGCCGCATGCGCGATGGCGCCTTCGGTCTTGTCGTAAAGCCCGCCGTCGGAGAATGAGTCCGGCGTGACGTTCACAATACCCATGAGAGAGGGCCGCGATAGATCAAGGCCAGCAAAGGGCGGACGCGGGCGCGTCACGAGATCGAGGCGCGCGCGCAAGTCAGGGTCGCCGGCCTCGCTCAATGCAGGAACCGAGAAGACATAGGCCTTGGAGCGTTTGGGCGTGCCTTCGATCAGTTCGACGCAGGTGAACGAGATGGGGCCGCCCGCCAAGGGCAGCGCTAGCCCGTCCTCGATGGCAGCATCGGCCTGGGTCCCATAGAGGAACCCGAGCGGCCGGAGATAGATTTTTCCGTCTGACATTGCTGAGCCCTAGCACATTGGGAAGGGGTTCGCACAAAGCACCATGCCCGGCGCGATGGCCGGGCATGACTTGCTTCTTTGACGTTCGTCTCGAGCGCCTAGGTCGGCTGAGGCTCCATGCCACCAGTATCTGGTTCTGACGGCTTTTTGCCCCGGCCCGCGACTGGCACGGCCGATTGCGGCCCGCCTTGGTCGGCGTCTTCGGCCGGGAAGTCTCGAACCGGCGGCTTACCGTTCAGCAGATCCTTAATCTCCTGACCCGAAAGCGTCTCGTATTCAAGCAGGCCGCGGGCGACCGTGTGCAGATCGTCCAAGTTCTCGGAGATGACTTTGCGTGCCGTCTCGAAGCCTTCATCAACGATGCGATGGATCTCCTCATCGACCATGGACTGGGTCTCGTCGGACAGATGCTGCTGCCGCGCGATGGAGTGCCCGAGGAACACTTCCTCTTCATTGTCGCCGTAAGCCAGCGGTCCGAGCTTGTCGGACATACCGAACTGGGTGACCATCGCGCGGGCGAGCTGCGTCGCCATCTTGATGTCGGACGACGCGCCCGACGTGACCTTGTCGTAGCCGAAGACGACTTCCTCGGCGACGCGTCCACCCATGGCCACCGCCACGTCAGCCTTCAGCTTCGCGCGTGTGTGCGAGAGCATGTCGCGTTCTGGCAAGCGCATCACCATGCCAAGCGCGCGGCCACGTGGGATGATCGTCGCCTTATGCACCGGATCGGATGCAGGCTGATGAAGTGCCACGAGCGCGTGACCGCCCTCGTGATACGCCGTCAGCGTTTTCTCTTCCTCGGTCATGGCCATGGAGCGGCGCTCGGCGCCCATCATGACCTTATCCTTGGCGTCCTCGAACTCATGCTGCGTGACGAGACGCTTAGACCGGCGTGCGGCCAACAGCGCCGCCTCGTTCACGAGGTTGGCGAGATCGGCACCGGAGAAGCCGGGCGTGCCACGGGCGATGACCCGCAGATCCACATCGGGCGCCAGCGGCACTTTGCGAACATGCACTTTGAGGATCTTCTCGCGGCCGATGATATCGGGACGCGGCACCACGACCTGACGATCGAAACGGCCAGGACGCAGGAGCGCCGGGTCAAGCACGTCAGGACGGTTGGTCGCGGCGACGAGGATAATGCCCTCGTTTGCCTCGAAGCCATCCATCTCGACCAGGAGCTGGTTCAACGTCTGCTCGCGCTCGTCATTGCCGCCGCCAAGACCGGCGCCACGGTGGCGGCCAACAGCATCGATTTCGTCGATGAAGATGATGCACGGCGCATTCTTCTTCGCCTGATCGAACATGTCGCGGACGCGGCTCGCGCCGACGCCGACGAACATCTCGACGAAGTCCGAACCGGAAATGGTGAAGAACGGCACATTAGCCTCGCCCGCGATCGCGCGCGCAAGAAGCGTCTTACCCGTACCGGGCGGGCCGACCAGCAAAGCACCATGAGGGATGCGGCCGCCGAGCTTTTGGAACTTCTGCGGATCGCGTAAGAACTCCACGATCTCCTGCAAGTCCTCCTTCGCCTCGTTGACGCCAGCGACATCGTCGAAGGTCACACGGCCGTGCCGTTCTGTGAGTAGCTTGGCCTTGGACTTGCCAAAGCCCATCGCCCGGCCGCCACCGGACTGCATCTGGCGCATGAAGAAAATCCACACGGCGATGAGCAACAGCATCGGGAACCAGGAGATCAGTACACCGAACAACGAGGGCACATCCTCCTCGGATGGCTTAGCGGTGATCTTCACGCCCTTCTCGTGCAGCGTCTGAACAAGGCTCGGATCGTTCGGCGCATAGGTCTGGAAGTTGCGGCCGTCGGAGAAATGTCCGGTGATCTTGCTGCCAGCGATGGTCACATCTTGAATGCGACCGTTCTCGACCTCGGAGAGAAGCTGCGAGAAGCTGATCTCGTTGCCGCGAACTTGGACATTGTCGCTTTGGAAGAGATTGAACAGGGCAACCAGCAAGAGGCCGATAAAGACCCAGACGATGAAATTACGAAAGTTCGAATTCATACATAGACCTGATGGATTGATTCTCGCGGCATGCGGGCCACAGACGCTTTCGTGCCACCGCACAGGACGGCATAGTTAAGCCCAATTAACATAAGAACGGGCAGCACTTTTGCCAAGTAAAGCTAATGCCAACTCATGGACGCTTTCTGAACGATTCTGCCCCGAAACGCATGAAAAATAGCCCCTCTCGACCGCAAAGCGCCTTCGTGCGCGAGCTGGGCCCAAGCTCGCTCCAAGCCCGGTCCTAGGACAGCCCCCAAAGGAACCTCGCACGGCAGTCAACCGTGGCTTCATGGCGCGACAATGGCGCAGGGCCGGTCGCAGTGCCCTGACTGAAATCAGGCGAGAGATCTGACAAGAAGTCAGGCAAGACCAGCCGCCCGTCGCCTAGCCGGCAAACAGGCAGCGCACAGGCCGCGAGCCGGGGCACGTTGCTTGGCAGACCAATGGTCTCGATCCCATCCTTCCCCAGTGCCTCGACAGTGACCGGCTGCAACGCATCCTGTCCCAGTTCGACCTGGAAACGATTGTCCCAGAGCAGCCGCTCGCCGGGTCGCAGCTCGGCGCGCGGAAGCCCGGCATTGCGGATCTCGCGATACACGGCGAGCCGATCTCGGGCCCGCACGATTTGGCAGCGGCCCAGCGTCTGAGCCTCGTCCGGCTCGACTTGAAGTCCGGCCAGCAAAGTTTCGAGCTTGGCAAGCCGCACCGGCTCGCTGAGACCGCCCACCGCCCCGATGACCCGCGCCAGCGCGCGAAGCGCCACCTCCTCCGGCGCGGCAAGAAGAGCCGGCAGGTCAACCGACGCATAGCCCGCCGGACTCCGGTCAGTGTGCGCGTCGAGAAAGGCATCGGCCGCAGCCTCAAGCGCCGCGCGAGCACGCCGCAAGCGCCGGGCCGAGAGCGCGATCGCGTCCACCTCAAGGCCCATCTCCGACAATGCCGCCATGGCGCCCCGCAAGCGCACACGCTCGAAACGTGGGTCCTCATTGCTCGGATCAGAAATGAACGGCAGACCCAAAGCCTCGGCGGTCGCCATGAGCCGGCTCTTGGGAATCTCCAGGAGCGGCCTCAAGAGCGTCAGACCGGCCCAGCGCCCCTCCTCCGGGATCGCCGCCAGGCCGTCGAGCCCACTTCCACGCTTGAGCCGCATAAGGAAGGTCTCCGCCTGATCGTCCAGATGGTGAGCCGTCACCAGCGTAGGAACATCGTGGGCGGTGCAATAGGCGGCCATCAGATCGTATCGGGCCCTACGCGCCCGCGCTTGCACAGCCGCATCAACAGGCCCATGCCGCCAAGTCAAAATGGAATGGGGCACCCCAATAGCACGCGCAACGCGCGCCACGGTTTCCGCCTCGGCCCGCGAGCCCGGGCGAAGAGCGTGATCTACCGTCAACGCCACGGGCATGGCCAATCCGTGCCGACGCGCGAAGTCCGCACCCAAATACAGCAAGACAAGACTGTCCGGCCCGCCCGAAACCGCGAGCGCAACCCGGCGAAAGCGCGCAAGTGACTTGAGGATGCGGTCGGTCTCTGCCTGAGTGACGGGAACGTCTGTCATGCGCCCAGCATTGGAGCAACGAGCCCCCTAGGGCAAGTTTGACGTTCGCCCAAGGTCTCGGGAACGCGATCTGATCAGCGCAGCGGCGGTGTGACGATGGTCCGCGCGCGGCGGTTCCGCGCCCGGCAGGACTGCGCCGAACAGTCGGCAGCCAAGCGTTCCCGCCCATAGGAGATTGTCGGGATCGATGCCGTGCGGAGCCCATTGTTCTCGAGATACGTCTTCACCGCCACGGCGCGCTCCGCGCCCAGCATGAGATTGTGCTGCGCCCCGCCCCATTCGTCCGCGTGGCCCTCGACAAGGATGCGGTGGCGGGGGTGCTGCCGCAGCCAGCGGACCTGCTTGCGCAATGTCGCCTTCGCGGCCGGGGAGAGCTCTGAACTATCGCCGTCGAAATAGACCACATCGCCAGCAGACGTGGCGAACTGGTCAGAGCCCCCCTTGGGTGCCGTGCCATCGACCTTCGGAGAGGTTTCGGCGACCAAGGCCTCAGCATCGCCGGAAGCGGCAGCGCCCAGCGAATACTCTTGCGGTTGGGACGTTGGGCCCAAGCAAGCCGTCAGCAAAGGAGAGAGGAGAACTGCGCCCATCAGGGCGCCGGCGCGGCCGAAGCCACCGCACAGACGCATAACCGGTTACCCCCAAAACACATTTGGTCGTGAGGGAAGCCTAGGGGCCAAGCCGTTAACGCGGTGTTAGCCGGTTAAGCATCGGGAAAACAAAAAGCACTGGGAAGATGCGGCGCGGAGAAGCAGGTGCCTGCGGCGCAAAGCAACGCGCCAACCTTTGAACGAGAACCAGAGCCCAAAAAAGGAAAAGGATACCCTAGGCGCCGAAATCTCTAGCGCCCCGGGCATCCCAAATCCCGTGGTGGAAACTTGTCAGTTCCCTCAGATCCGCGCGCGCGAAGCGCGCAGGACCTGTCAAAACGTTTGTTAGCCAAGCTTCAGCGGCTCAACAACAACAGTTTCCTGGTGGTGGCCGAAGCAACCGCCGAGCGAAACGGCAGCAACAACGAGCATGCCAGCGGCGATAACGCCTTTCAAACCCTGCATGGTCTTCTCTCCTTTGGTTAATACGGCAAGTGCCGTCTTTGCGTGTACCGGTGCAGCGCAATCAGATCAAGGTCGGACTGAGGTCTAACGACCGTTTTGCCAGCCCATGATGCGAAAATGCCACGCCGAATCTCGGTCTTTCTCTCTCGGAAGCTATCCCCCGGTGATACGCCGATCAAGGCGCCGTTAACCACGTTGGGTTGTTTGCGTTAAGGAAAGGTAACCATATGTTGCCGCACGGCCACAGTGTGTGCGCATACGCCAAAAAACCGAGCAAGAACCGGACAAAAACACGCAGATCGCGGATCACGAAGAGCCGGGTTGGGCCATTGTTCGCGGGGCGGACTCCGTCATCTTCAGGGTATCAATGCCTTCGCGCCCTGAAACACGGATGCTGGACCCGCACCTGGTCGCGGGCGCGAGACCGCCTGGCCCATGATCAATGCTGCACTGCAGAAGGCTGGCCCTAAGCGGCCCTGTCGAGCTGCCGCGAAAGAATGGCGGAGAATTCGTCCGAAAAGCGCTTGAGCCGAGCTGTATAGCGTGCCCGCTCCACGTCGAGCTTCAAAGAAAAGACCTTGGCCGGAACGGCGACGAACCAGCCTAGTGCCGCCGTGAAAAGGCCCTGCGCGGCCCCTGGGGCCAAAACCGCCAAAGTGGCATCAGAACCCGCCGCGGCCTGAAAGGCAGACATAAGGCCCCAGGCAAGGCCAAACAGGCCAATCAGGGGCGCGGTGGCGGCAACGATCGACAGGATGCTCGACCCGCGCCCGAGCCCCTCCGCATCCCGAGACAAGGCCACATTGGCCACCGCCTCAATACGGCCTTGGACGCCAGGCATGGGCCGGGCCGCAGGCTGGCCGTTCTCGTTCTCCGTCGAGCGCTTCCACTCGCGCATCGCAACCACGAAGACCGAGGCCAGTCCGCCATTCCGGCGCTGCGACAGCGCCTGATAAAGCTCGTCCAGCGCCTGGCCCGACCAGAACACCTTTTCGAACTTGTCTGCCTCCTTGCGCGCTTTCTCGAGCTGGATCAGCTTCCGGACGATCTCAACGAGGCTCCAAATCAGGGCGATGAGAAGCGCGGCGATGGCGAACTGCACGCCATAGGGCGCGTCGAGGATCAGCCCCGGTACGGACGGGGCGACCATTGATGGCTCGCCCAGAGCGAGCGCCGCATCGTCTGGATTCATGCCAAGCCCCTCCTATCCCGTCCAGCGGGCCCGATCTGACGGAGACCCGAAAATCGCTGTGTAAACGGTCGGTTGAAATTCCCCAGTCCTGCAGGCCTTAGAATCAATCGCGCGCCTTAAGGAACCGTTCAAGCGCCTCGCGGACGAGCCGTCCTAGGCGCTGTGGCTTGCCAGCCTTCGACACGAGCACGACCATGACTTTCAAGCGGGCGAGAACCACGTCGTCGCGCCGAACCTCTTGGGCAAGGGTGAGCGTGGCGCCGCCAATCTGCGCGCACCAGGTCACTACCTCCAGGACTTGGTCGATTGAGGCGGGCCTCAGATAATCGACCTCGACGCGTCGCACGACAAAGACAGCCGGCTCGCCCTGTTCCGGGTTTTCGAGGCTCCGATGATCGATACCAAGATGGCGGATGAAGTCGGACCGGCCCCGCTCGCAGAACTTCAGAAAGTTAGCGTGGTACACGAGCCCGGTGAAATCAGTGTCCTCGAAATAGACGCGCACGGGCAGAACATGGGTGTCCCCATCGATCCTTCCGGCAAGATCGGGCCAGTTGCCTGGCGGTGTGCTGCTCACGCCTCATCGCCTCCGGTGAAGAGTGTGCCTTGTGCTGCCTCGGGAGGGACGGCGACGCCCAAGTGCTCGAAGGCGTGGCCCGTGAGCACACGGCCGCGCGGCGTGCGCGCGATGAACCCCTGCTGCAAGAGATAAGGCTCGATAATCTCTTCAATGGCGTCGCGCGGCTCAGATAGCCCTGCAGCGATAGTCTCGATCCCCACGGGACCGCCACCATAGTTCACCGCGATCAACCGCAAGTAACGGTGATCCAGCGCATCGAGGCCACGCCCGTCAACCTCCAACTGCGATAGGGCGCTATCGGCAAGGGCAGCATCCACAGCCCCGTCGCCCTGAACAGCCGCGAAGTCGCGCACCCGGCGCAACAGACGCGCCGCTACGCGTGGCGTCCCGCGTGAGCGCTTGGCGACTTCGAGTGCACCATCGTCCGTGAGCGGCAGGCCCAGCAGCCGCGCGCCCCGGCGCACGATCTCTTGTAGCTCGTCCACGTCGTAGAACATTAGCCGGATCGGAATGCCGAAGCGCTCACGCAAGGGCGTGGTCAAGAGGCCCGTGCGCGTGGTCGCCGCCACCAAGGTGAACCTGGCGAGGTCAATCCGCACGGAACGCGCGGCCGGCCCTTCGCCGATTATGAGATCGAGCTGAAAGTCCTCCATGGCCGGGTAGAGGATCTCTTCCACCGCCGGGCTCAAGCGATGAATCTCGTCGATGAAGAGCACATCGCGCGCTTCGAGATTGGTGAGTAGCGCCGCGAGGTCTCCCGCCTTAGCGATCACCGGCCCCGAGGTTGCACGGAAGTTGACCCCGAGTTCGCGCGCCACGATCTGCGCCAACGTCGTCTTGCCGAGGCCAGGCGGCCCGGCGAACAGCACATGGTCCAACGCCTCGCCCCGCGACCGCGCCGCGTCGATGAAGACCTTAAGGTTCGCCCGCACCTTGGCCTGGCCGATAAACTCGTCGAGCGTCTGCGGCCGGAGCGCTGCTTCCGGCTGATCGTCGTCACGCTTTGCGGAAGCCAGTACGCGCTCGGTCATTGTGACAGCTCCTTCAGCCCGAGCCGAATGAGTTCAGCGGCACCTGCTTCATTGCCAGCCATGCGAATGGCAGTACTCACGGCGGCGGCGGCTTCCCCATGGGCATAGCCGAGATTGGTAAGTGCAGAGACGGCGTCCCGAGCGGCGAGTCCCTCCGGCAGCTCCGCCACGGGTGACGCTGTGGCGCCGGGGACAGAAATCGCTGGCGCGAGAGCGGGCATCTTGTCTTTGAGTTCTGCAACGATCCGCCCAGCGACTTTCGGCCCAACCCCTTGTGCCCTTGCCACATGCGCCTTGTCCTGCAGCGCCACCGCATTGGCGAGGTCGGCGACGGACAGAGAGCCCAGGACGGCCAGCGCCACCTTGGCGCCAACGCCCTGCACGGTCTGCAGTGCCCGGAACCAGGACCGCTCGTGCTCTGTCGCAAATCCGTAAAGCCGGATGCTGTCCTCCCGCATATGGGTCTCGATAGCGAGCGAAACCGGCTCGCCCACAGGGGGCAACGCCCCAAGTTGGCGCGAACCCATTGTCACCTCGTAGCCCACGCCGCCGACATCGACGATGACCGTCGACTCCGACACCGTATCGACGAGACCCGTGAGCTTGCCGATCATGATGTCGTCCTTTGGGCGCGCAAGCTCTTGGCCTGCGAGTGTTTGGCCCGTAAGTCCGCCCGGGCCACGGCGTCTTCGAGTTTCGACCAGCTACGTGAATGGGCGTGGGTAATCGCGATGGCAAGCGCATCCGCCGCATCGGCGCTGTTCGGCTTGGCCATAGGCAGCAGGTATTTCACCATGGCGTGGATCTGGTCCTTGCTGCCATGGCCCGCTCCGATCACCGTCTTCTTCACCGCATTCGGTGCATATTCGGCAATCGCAAGCCCGGCGATGGCGGGTACCAGCATGGCGATGCCGCGCGCCTGCCCCAGTTTGAGCGTTGCGGCCCCGTCTCGGTTGACGAAGGTCTGTTCGATAGCTGCCTCCGCCGGGGCTAGCTCCGCCAACACACCGGAGAGCCCCTCGAAGATTTGGTGCAGCCTAACGCCAAGGTTCTCGCCAGCATCGGACGACACGGACCCGCAGGCAATGAAGCCAAGCTTCACCCCGTCCGTGTCGATGACACCCCAGCCGGTGTTCCGGAGGCCGGGATCGATGCCGATAATGCGAATCGCGCCCCTCATAGGGGAATCGTAGCACAGCCAAAGACGATGGCAGGCCGCTCGGGCACTGGAAATTGCGCTCCTCACGGGAACGGACGGTGGTCCCCAGCGTTGAGACTCCCGGTACAGCCTGCTTGCCTTGGCCTTCAGCCAAAGGTCAGAGCCTGCCGTGCCAAAGGGGGAGCATCGCCATGGCCGGCGTAGCGCGACAGATTAACGACCCTGTGGAGGCCGCCAAGCACGGCGTTGGCTCGTCGCGCCGTCTAATCGCCGCCACGCTGGACGACCTCAGCGACCACCATAGCTGGCTGGAGACCTATCATCGCGATGAGCGGTTACGGGCCGAGCGCCTGCGCCGCAGGGAAATTGGCGAACGTATCGAGCGCCGTTACCGGCGCGCGGTTCACGCGACGAAGCATGTCGCCCGCACCGCGTATGTTAGGGGCCGAAGCGTCGCGAGGATTTCAAAGCGCCGCGCGCATGTCTTTGCCCGTTGGGCCACTCCCAAGATTCGCAGCTATGCCCTCTATGTTTCGCAGACGGCGGCGGCAACATGGGGCTGGTCACGGCGACACACACCTCTGTTCGCGCGCCGCGCCTTTGCGGCCGTAAGCAACGGCTTTCAATGGTCGGTCCAGGCTTCGGAACGCGCAGGCTACGTCTTCCGCCGGAGCGCAGCTGACCTCTCTAACCATGCGCTGACGGAAGTCCTGCGCTCCAGCAGCCCCATACGCCGCCGGGCCAAATGTGAGTGGGCGAGGACGCGGCTAAGCGCGAGACGGTCCCTCGAATCCGCGCAGCATCGTGTTGGTGGCTGGATCGCCACCTCACAGACGCTCGCGCTTCTTCGAAAGCAGCTTCATCGCTTGACGATCCGCGCAGCGCGGATCGGCGCACCGCCGATTCGGAGGACACATGCGGCTGCCATGCGCATCGAGACGAGTCTTTCCGCCCGCATCATTCGGGTCGCTCCCGAATTCCGCCGGCTCCTACAAAACCACCTGCCGGGTGCGCAGGCCCCCAAGAAGACCGCGAAGCGTCAAGTAAGCCGCGCCTTGATTCTCCGGCCGACCACCGCGTTGGCATGCATCGGACCAATCGGAAACCGGTTGCCTGTTCCCTATGGGGCGTGAAGCGAAGCACCGTGGCACTGTTACCGGTCCAGAAAGCGCGCCTTTAGGTTCTTGGTGCGAGCAGTCGTGTGATCAAGGAGGCAGAAAACTTCGGCATTGGAGCGGCCCGTGCCACCGAACCATTCGTATCCGACTGCGGCACAGTCCTCTTCCTTGAAACTTATCCAGTCGCGCTGGGAGGCCAGGAGTGTGTCCTTCCACGCCTTCAGATCTTCTGCGGGCATGTAGTCGATGGTCTCGAAGGTCGCCATAACTTGCTTCCAGACGGCGTTCAGTTCCGCGTCAGCTTCATCGTAGGCCTTGCTCACGCACTCGCCGATCTCGACGGTTGTCTGCGCACTGGCGCAGACCGACTCGCTTTCTGCAGCACTCGGGCTCGGCAGCAAAAAGCCCGCGGACACGGCAAGAGCCATTTGGGTCAGAATGCGCATCGGTTCTCTCCGCTCTGGATTGGCGATTTCGAGGCACTATCGACCGCGTGCGCATCTATCCTCAAGTGCTGTCTTCCGCCGGCTCTGCCTGCTCTTGAACTTCAGGCAAGCAGACGGTTTGCAAGAGGCCGCCGCCTGGCCTGTTGACGATCTGGATACTGCCGCCTGCCCGCGTCACGATCTCGTGGGCGATGGTGAGGCCAAGCCCCGCGCCTGGCACATTCTGGCGACGCGCGGGATCGGCGCGGAAGAATGGCTCGAAGACCTGACCGAGTAAGGCTTCGGGAATGCCCGGGCCGTCGTCTTCTATCGTAACGTGAGCCGTCGTCCCGTCCCCTGCCACGCTGACCCGAGCGCGAACGCCATGGGTCGCCGCATTGATAATCAGATTGCGCAAGGCCCGGTTCAGCTTGAGGCGCCCGGCCTGCACGCTCACGGGGCGAGCATCCGTGAGTGTGACGTCGAAATCCTGCTCTTTCAGCTCCTTGCAAATGCTCTCAACGAGATCGTCGAGCCGTATCCGCTCTGGCGCTTCCGCAGCCGTCTCCTCGCGGACAAGCAGGATAGCGCTGTCAGCGATCCGTTCTAGTTCGTCGATGTCGTTCAACCATTTCTGGCGCTCCTCATCATCTGGCACAAACTCGGCACGAAGCCGCATTCGGGTGATGGGCGTGCGCATGTCATGCCCAGCGGCCGCCACAAGCCGCATTCGGCTTTCCATGGCACGCTTAAGGCGTGCCGAAAGCGAGTTGAGGGCGCGCGCTGTGGCCCGCACCTCTGCCGGTCCCCTTTCGGACAATTCGGGCATCACACCGTCGGGCCCAACGGATTCGACGGCGTTCTCCAAAAAGGCGAGTGGTCGCACGATCCTGTTGGAGGCAAAGACGGCCACCACCGTTGCACCGATGGTGATGAGGAAAAGCCAGCGCAGGATCCCCCACCAGGGGACGCCCTTTGGCTTCAATCGAGAAATGGGCAGTCGGATCCACCCTTGATCTTGGATGGGAATCCACACCGATAACCGACCGGGTCTCCACCGGTGGGTATGCGTGACAACGACGTCGAGGTCGCGTCCGTTTTCCTTCAGGTTGTCTCTCAGGGCCTTGGTTGTGCGCCGGAAGGGGTATCCGCGCGGCTCTTTGTAGATCTGAACCGAACCGCGCGACTGCGCTGCCAAGTCCGCAACAAGGGCCACTTGTTTCGCCGCGACATCGTAGCCATGGCTTGGACGCACGGGCGGCCCCAGGCGTAGGAACAGCACAAAGGTCATGAGAGCCACGACGGAGACGATCGCGAGAACAAGAAGGACGGCGATCTTGACGCGGAGTGTGTTCATGCCGGGCCGTCCTTAGCCTCGACCTTCACCGCGAGCTGGTAGCCGCCATTGCGCACCGTCTTGATGAGCTGGGTCCCCCGGCCGCCAAGCTTGCGCCGCAGGCGGCTAATCAGAACGTCGATGGACCGGTCGAACCCGTCGCCCTCCCGGCCTCGCGTCAAATCGAGCAGCTGGTCGCGCGACAGAACCCGGCCCGGCCGTTCCAAAAAAGTCTTGAGCAGATCGAACTCGGCGCCCGTCAAGTCGACATCGCCGTGCGGTCCGATCACGCGCCGCGTCTGTGGGTCCGCCGTATAGCCCTCGAAGTGATACGTCTTCTCCAACGGCGTCTCAGCCGGCGCATCTCCCCGCCGGCGCAAAACGGCACGCACACGCGCGATCAATTCGCGCGGATTGAAGGGCTTACCAAGATAATCGTCCGCCCCAATCTCGAGCCCGATAATCCGGTCCACATCCTCTTTGAGGGCCGTGAGTAGAATGATGGGAACGCTGGAGCGTGCAGCCCGTAGGTCGCGGCACGCGTCTAGCCCCGACCCGTCTGGAAGCATCACATCGAGCACGACGAGATCCACATGATGGGTCGCCAGCTGCTCGTGCAGCTCGCGGCAGCTGGCCGCCAATAGCACGCGGAAACCCTGGCTCTCCACATAGCGTGCGAGGAGCTTTCGGATCTCTGGGTCGTCGTCGACGACGAGGATTCGTGGCGCAGTCATAGAAGCGTCTTCTAGCGCCTCTCGGCGCCCCTCACGAGGGCCATGTTGTAACGAAAGAGCATCGAACCCCGCTCAGCAATGTTTCGACACAAATCTGCCGTGACAGGAAATGTTCCGATACGGATCGGACCTAGGCGCGAAATGTTGAGGCACTAAGTCTCCATTCGACACCAACAGACAAGGATCTACATTAGATGAAGCTCACCAAGACACTTGCGACAGTTGCCGTCGCCGGGGCTTTGAGCGTCGCGGGGCTCGCGGCCGTCACCATGGCGACTGGCACACAACACGCCTTGGCTTACGCCGGATCTCACGGCGAAGGCTCGAAGGGTAAGATGTGCCAGCGCGGCAAGTACGGCAAACATGGGAAGCACGGCAAGCATAGCCGTGGGCCCAAGGGCCCCGAGCGTCTCGCCGCGCGTTTGAGCGCCATGGAGACGCAAATCGGAATTCGAGCCGAACAACTCGACGACTGGCGCAACTTCACCGACGCGCTGCAGGCAACCATGAAGCCCCCGTTCATGCGTCCGGCCGGTTCTCCCAAGATGGCGCCTGGCGGAGATGCAGAACCCTTCTCGATGGCTGAAGGTCTCGCCAACCGCACGATCGAACGCGCCGAGGAGGCCGAGAAGCTTAAGGCAGCGGTGGCAAAGCTGCGGACAACGCTCAGCCCCGAGCAGTTGGAGAAGGTCACGCAGATCGAAGACCGTTTCCGCGCCCGAATGGCGCGGTATCATGGCTGGAAGCACGGCAAGCCTAGCGCCGACACATCTCCGGCTCCGGCCGAGGCCGCGCCCGATTCCCCGGACAGCGACGAAGACAGCAATTAAAGGCCGGACACTCTCCACGGCCCAGAGCCTGTCAGGGTTAGATTGGATCAATTCTGTTGCGCATCTGTTGGATGGGTTGTGGTGAACCAGGCCGAAGAGCGATGCTCATGCATCGGTCGAGGACTGTTTCGCCACAGAGCGCCATCAGGGCGCAATCCCTTCGGGACCGGGCGTTTTGGGCCCATGAGCGTCGGAAAAATTCTCGACCGTATCGCGGGATATGCTCTCAAATTTTTCCTCGATCCTGAACCCAAAACGCCTCGGCAGAATGGTTCAATCTAGCCCTGACAGGCTCTAACACCTGGCCTCAACGCCCCCCACCGTATGGGCCAGGAAATCGAAAGGCGGGAACGCGCGCAGCTTCCCGCCTTTCATTTGAGCTTCATTTGCCGCGGGCGGCTTGTCAGGTCGGTTGGGCCTACTTGCTGCTCGGCATCGGCACAGCACCTCGAAACAGAGCCTCGCCCCATTCGTAGAGCGGATTGCCAAAATCGGACTCTGCGTGAATGGCTTTTCCCTTTCGCGCTTCCCACTTCGCGCCGTAGGTCTCGTAGGGAAAGTGCTGGATATAGTAGTCGCAGGTCTCCTCCCAGTGAGAGACCGACAAGGACTTGCCGTAGTGCTGGCAGTAGAGGTCGGTTTTGACGGCGGTCATGCCGCGCGGCGTCCGCCCGTCGCCCTCCGCGAAACCGATGCCTGCATGGTTCCGCCAGAGCATAAGAATGTCCCGCTGCTCAGGCCCATAGAGCCGACGAAAATCCATCAGTTTCTGGCCTGAGGTATAGGGTTCTTGATCATCGGCCGTCAGGTAGGCGTCGAACAGACGGACCCGGAGTGCGTCACAAGCCGCATCGGCCCCCTCCACAGCGTCGCGAAGGTTGCCGGAAACGCGCTCGTCGGGGTCAAAACAGAACATCCAGTCATGGGGCAACTGCGCCCGCGCCAGATCCAGCAACAGACCGCGGTGGCGCCCCTCAGCGCGCCTGCGTGCGTCGACATCCCGTTCCCATTGATGGTTTGCGACAATCAGCGCGACCTTAGGATGCGCCCGCAAGAGATCGACGGTCTCGTCCGTGCTCGCATCGTCATAGACGATAATCGCGTCCACATGTTGTGAGAGGTAGTCCAGCGTGTCGGGCAGGATCAGCGCCTCGTTCCGCACACGCGTCATAGCGACGAGCTGATGGTTCTGACCAAGCAGGGCTTCATTGCCCGCGATGATGCTTTCGGAGTCTCGAACTTGCCAGCTACTAATGTCCGCTTCGGTCATTGGTCCGTTAGAAACAGTGTCGGCTGAAGGGTTTGCCGGCTCAAAGGACGAACCGCTCGACGACGGCAACAATCCAAACCATAGCGGCGATCGCGATCACGCAGAACACCCCAGCTGAGGCCAGGTCCTTGGTGACCTTGATCGCCTCGTGCCGTTCGGGGTGAACGTGGTTACACAGGCGCTCGATTGCGGTGTTGAGGAACTCGGCGGCGAGCAGGAGCAGAAGACTGCCCATCAGCAACACCCAAACCCAGAGACTGTCTGCGATAAAGATTGAAACCGGCAAACCCACGATGACGAGGGCCGCCTCCTGCTTGATTGCGGCTTCCGTGGCTAGCCCCTCACGAAAACCGCCAATCGTATTCCAGAAGGCGCGGCCGATTCGCACAAGGCCGCCTTTCCCCGGTAGAGCAGCCTGGGCCCTCAGGGGAGGTTGTGTGGAACCTTCGCGCGGCCCGCGCACATCCATGATCGTGCCTTTCGCAGCCTCAGGCCGCCGTAAGCTTCTGAAGAACGTCTTCCGACAAGTCGAAATTCGCATAGACCTGTTGCACGTCGTCGGAATCCTCCAACGCATCGATCATACGAAGAAGCTTGCCGCCAGCCTCCTCATCAATCGGCACTTCCAGCTTCGGCCGCCACAGAATCTGCATGGCGGTCGCCTCGCCAAAACGCTCCTCTAAGACCTTGCCGACTTGATGCAACTCATCGGGCGTGCAGTAGACGGTGTGGCCCTCCTCAGTCGTCTCCACATCGTCGCCGCCCGCCTCAATCGCCGCCTCGAGCATGTCATCGGCCGACCCTCTGTCCAGATCGAACTGGATGGCGCCCATGCGGTCGAAGTTGAACGATACGGAGCCGGTCTCGCCAAGATTCCCACCGTGCTTGGAGAAGATTGACCGGACCTCGCTCGCGGTACGGTTCCGGTTGTCGGTCAACGCCTCCACAATCACGCCGACGCCAGCCACGCCGAAGCCCTCGTAGCGGACCTCTTCGTAGTTGTCGCCACCCGCCTCCTGGCTCTTCTTGATCGCGCGATCGATGTTGTCGTTCGGCATGTTCTGGGCCCGCGCGGCCTGAATTGCCGTCCGAAGCCGCGGATTCATCGCCGGGTCGGGCATGCCGAGTTTCGCCGCCGTGGTGATCTCGCGCGCCAGCTTCGAGAAGACCTTTGAACGCTTCTTATCCTGAGCGCCTTTGCGGAACTGGATGTTCTTGAATTTTGAATGGCCAGCCATGGCCAGATCCCTAGTCTTTTCGCCCCGTTTAGGTCAAGTCCCTGGCATGCGGGCGGTGTTTTGTTGTGGGGTGTTTGGTTTGGTTTAGGCAAAAAAGAAGCCGCCCCGAAGGGCGGCTTCCGTGTTTCGTGTATGGGCCTAAGGCCTAGAAGAAGATGATGCCACCAACCTGGAACAGGTTGTACTCATCAAAGCCCTGGCTCACGTTCCGCTTGTTGTTGTTTGCATCGTACGTGTAGTAGTCGATGTCGGCCGTCTGGTGCTGCCAGCGTGCGAACACATGCATGGCCGCCGCGTCGATCTCCTGCACCGCACCAAGACCGAAGCGCTCAAGCTCCGAACCGGAGACGAACAGGTTGCCGTTGGCGGCGCAAACAGCCGCGGCATTCGTGCCGGCTGCCGTACCGACGCCCGCCAAACACTGGTTCGAACCAGCAATGCCGTTGTAGCCGTCGTTATACTGGCCGTACTCGCCGTAGAAGGTCGTGGCGCCAAGCGGGTTCCAGGTCCGCTTGATGAACGGCTTGAAGTACCAGGAGTCCCAGCTCGGAACGCCCTGCGTGGTGCCTGTAACGGCAGCCACAGCCGGATCGACCGCACCGGTCTTCGGGTTGAACGTGAAGTCCGCGCCAGGGTTGATGACATCCGTGTAGTTGCCATCGATCTCTTCGTAGTTGTAGTAGCCATACACACCAAGACCGGTCGGCGAATGCATCAACGTCGCACCAACCTGGTGAATATGGGTCGAAGCGTCCGCGTTCACGGCGAAGAAGTTCCCGTTCGACTGCGTGTACGAATAGGCCGCCGAAACTTTGAAGTCGCCCCAATCTTCATTGTAGAACACGGCCAGGTCCCAGACCTCAGGCGCATCGTTGTTTCTCACAAAGATGTTCCCAAACGGGCTGTTGTTCAGGCCGCCATAGGTGTCCGAGTAAGACGCCTCAAGCCGGAAGCCGCCAAAGGTCGGCGAGTCGTACCGGACACCGCTCTGCGGAGCGCCGTAGCAGTCGCCGCCAATACCGCCTACCAGCGAGCAGTTCAGGAAGCTCTGCCAGGACGTGCCGCCGGTGATCCCCGCATAGCCGCTCGCGGCGCCCTTCGGACGCATGATGAAGCCGCCGCCCTCGAAGAACACCACGTTCGATTCGATCACCGTGCCGGAAATGTCGGCAAGAACCGCCGCGTTATCCGACGCAGGGCTTAAGTAGCCCAAGTTGATCGTGCCGTAGTCGTCGCTCTTGATGTACATATACGAGTACAGCGTCTGAATGCTCGAAAGGCTGAGCGAGTCCCCAGCAACCTGGTTCGAGAAAATACCGAAGTTGTTGCCATTCAGAAGATTGCCGGCCCAGCCGCCAGGCGTCGTAATCGTCAGGTTGTAACCACCGGACCAACCAGGCGCGATGCTCGCAGAACCCGTGATCGCAAAGCGCGAACCAAGGTCCGCGTCCTTCGTGCCAACCCAGCTGTCCTGAAGACCGCCGTCGTCCCACCAGTTCATCGACTCGATGACCCAGCCCGAAACCGTCACGGAAACCTTCTTATTACCCTTCTGAACCGTCGATGCCTCAAGCTCGGCAACACGCTCCTCAAGATCCGCGCAGCAATTGCCGCCATAACCCTGCGCACTCGCAGGCGCTGCGCCCAGAGCATAAGCCCCAAACCCAAGCGCGGCTGCAATGGCAATGCGGCTGGATGTTCTTGTCAGTCCCCCAAACATATCCATGTCCTTCCCCCGTTATATTCGTTGCTTCGCGTGGCTCATGATTCCTCGGTGAGTCGCGAATAACTCCCTGCCTTTATACGTGCTCCAAACGCGTCGATAAATCGCGAAACAGCCCAGTCGTGCCGATTTTGAATCTCTTGTGACATTTTAGTCTCGGTCTTGCCAAGGCACGGCCCGGGCACCGCCCCTCCCTATTAGTTGGTTAGGAAAGCCTTAACCCTAATGCCCTGAAAAATAACGACTTGAGCGGTAGATCGCGCGCATGGGCCAGGGGGACAATATGGTAGTCAGGACACGGGAACTCGGTACTTCGGAGCTAGACCGGGCGATTTCGACGATTGCTTCGCCAAATCTGGTCCAGGCTTGCGGCCAGGCCGCCGGACATATGGCCGAGGCACGAAAGGCACTGGGCGGCGAGTCGCTCGACCTGGACCAAGCCTTGGCCCATCTCGACGACGCCATCGCGTGTCTGCAGAGGCTTTCTCGGCGCGGCAAAGCCTCTGAGCAATCCCCGGAAAGCACTGTCGTCGCGTTCGAAAGTCCAAAGACAAGGCGGTCAGCCTAACCTTCTTCATGCCAAAACACAGGCTCGGTCTGCGACAGACGGCCACCGAGGCGAACCGGGCCAATGGCACCAGCCAGCCCCGTCGCATCGTCTACGTCGACTGCAACCCCACAGATCGTGGCTTCTCCTTTAGACGGTGCGAACCGGCCCATAGGGATCCGGCTCAGAAAGCGGCTAACAGGCTCGTCCTTCTCCATTCCCAGTACGGAATCGAAATCCCCACACATGCCAGCGTCGCTCATATAGGCGGTTCCGCCTGACAGGATCTGATGATCTGCGGTTGGAACATGCGTATGCGTGCCAATGACGGCCGTCGCCCGCCCATCGACAAAGTGACCAAGCGCTTCCTTTTCAGAAGTGGCCTCCGCATGGAAATCAATGAAAATCACGTCGGCGCCCGTTTTCAGCGGGCATGCCGCCAACTGCTCTTCGATAGCCCGAAATGGATCGTCGAGCTCATTCATGAAGACGCGGCCCATGGCGTTGATCACCAGTACCTCGGCGCCGTTGGCCGCCTTGAAGAGGCCCGCGCCCTTTCCTGGCGTACCGGCGGGGAAGTTGAGAGGCCGCAAAAGCCGATCATACCGTTCAATAAAGACGAGCGCCTCGCGCTGATCCCACACATGATTGCCGGTGGTAATCACGTCGGCACCAGCGTCGAGCAGTTCGTTGAGAATGCTCTCCGTAATGCCAAATCCACCAGCCGCGTTCTCACCATTAACCACGACGAAGTCGGCCCGGTAGCGCTCCCTCAATGTCGGTAAGGT
>JASJEH010000041.1 GCA_030064755.1 Methyloceanibacter sp.
GTAGATAACGGGTGCTGGATTCCGCGCAATTTGTTGAGCGTCTCGGCCTCTTTTTTCACTACCCTGGGAAGGGTGGTCTGTTGCCTAGCGGTTGGGCAGAGGTGTTACCCCCAAGACAGGCCACACAACTACTAGCAAAGGTGGCCCATGATGGCGTCACATCAACTATGCCGCGAGGAGCTGCGTTTGCTGGAGACGAGACTGTGAAAAAAGTGCTTAGCGGGCCCGTCCGGCAGCGCATATCCAGGCTGCTTGCCGAACGTCGTAGCCTTGGGCGTGCGGTGCATTTCGGGATGGCGCTCATGCGCCAGTTCACGTCCGCACCCAATGGGATATACGTCTTGTGCTACCATCATATGCAGCACAGTCACCAAGAGTCACTTGATCGCCAGTTTTCCTACCTTGCTCGGCATGCGCGATTCGTTGATGCCGACGAAGCGGTTGATCTCGTTGCCTCGGGCATCGAGATGGACGAACGCCGCGTCCTGGTCACCGTCGATGACGGTTATCGCGACGCGGCCCTCTCGATGCTGCCGGTGTTGCGCGCCCACCATGTGCGAGCGATCAATTTCGTTATCGCGGGTCGGCTCGCCGGCGGATACTTGTCCGATGTGATGGAGACGCCTGAGGGAGACGGGTCCGAGTACATGTCCATCGAGGATATTGAAACATGGCTCGATGCGGGAATGCAGGTTGGTTCACATTCTCAGAACCACAGGCATCTCATTGACCTCTCCCGTGGCGAGATCGCAACCGAGTTGGAGCAGTCTAGGGCCGCGCTGATGGCGGCCACTGGCACAGCCGTAGATCACTTTGCTTGCCCTTGGGGTGTGCCTGGTTTCGACTTCCCAACATACGCGCAAGAGGTCGCGATCAAGGCAGGATACAGTTCCTTCTTTACCACGCAGCGCGCTGTGGCGACGTCCCGGACGGACCCCTTTTGCTTTCCGCGTTTCGTGTTGGAACCGGACTGGGATCTCTTTGAGTTAGATGCCATTCTGGCTTAGCCCGGTCGAAGTCGCCTCAAGGCCCAAGGCCGCCCAGTATTTTTTCAGTACCTGGGGCCTCTTAGAGGCCAATCGAGCCGGTGCGACAACGTCACCCAAGGTGATCGCACCGAAGAGTTTGATTCTTGGTAGTGTCCCTTCCAGTCGTCCAGCCGTGTGCGATAGGCCTAAGGCGTTCCCCAGCGGTCCGCATGGGCGTATAGTTCGCGTAGGACGGTCGGCTATTGGCCCAGCGGCTCTTTTTTCGGCCGAACCGCAATACAGAACTCGACAAAGAGAATAAGACCCGTAATCGGGACAGGACGGTGGCTCCCTCGGCATCGCAGAGGTATGCCCCGCAGGGAGGACTTGGCGGTGGTTGACGAAGTCGAAAAGATTATCTCACGCCTGAATGGTATAGACCCCGAGCGGCCCTATTTCGATCCGCTTGTCGTCGAGGAAGCCGTCGGCCGGCACGCACGCCTGATTGGGTTTCGGGACGTGCGTTTCACGTGGGCGATGGGCCCGCAACAGGCGAACGAGGCGCTCGCTGGAATCGATTTCTCAAGCTCCGAATCGTGCCTTTGGGCCGACACGACAAAGTCCATGCGGGCCGAGGCCCTTGCCGAAGTCAATGCAGATCCTGCGATTGCGGAAGCCTACCAGAAGGCGCAAGCGACGGCAGCGGACCGGATCGCCGAAGCTCTGCACCTCGAAATCTTCGCTCTGACACTGAGGAACCTGATATCGGGCGATGCGGGGACCCGGGGCTACAATGTGGCCTCGCTCGTAACGTCGGTCATGCGCGATGTTGTGGCGAATTCAAGCATCGAGAGCGAGCGGCTGGAGGATCTGAATGAGGCTTACCTGCCGTTCGCGGATGCGTTGATGGCGGGCCTGGGCTCATTCTGGATCGTTGGGGAGCGCTTTGTTTGCCTGCCTCTTCCCCGCCTTAGGCTCAAGAGCGGCGCGCTCATCTCGGACGGGGAGCCTGCGGCGGTTTGGCCGAACGGCGAGGCTTACGCTTTCCGCGAAGATGGCTTCTTTCCGGCTTTGCAATCCGTCGAGTGGTAAGCGGCGTAGACTCTGTCGCAGACTTTCTTTTACTGCGGAGGCGTCAATGCAAAACCCACATGCGAAAGCGGCAGAACCGGTATGTGTAGCGCGTAAGTGGGCAGCCGTGGTCGCGATCAGCGCCATGTTCGGTGCATTTGTGGTCGCCAGCCCAATCACTGCCGCGGCGAAGATTCGCTGCCAGGGTATCTTCCAAGTCAACAAGACCGGTTTGGTTTCTACTCAGATTTGCCGGGATCGGCAGATTGCGCGCGTGGCCCGCAGCTACGGCTGGCGCGTAACCGACGCTGAGGTGAGAAACAAGCCACTTAAGAAGGTCCAGATTTGCCGGGCCCTTGGCGGCGATACTAGATTGCAAGGCGCTTGCGGCGCCTATAACCGACAGAACTTCTTCTAGGCTGCGTCTGGAAGTCTAAACATCCATCTAGGCAGTGGAGGGTGCCGCTTTGGCTTTCGGCAGGGCGTGCGCCTCTTGGCCATCCTCAAGATAGAAGCTACGGACCGTCCGCAGATCATCGTCGAGATCGTAAACCAGAGGCTTGCCAGTCGGCACTTCGAGGCTCGGGATGTCTTCGTCCGAGATGCCGTCGAGGTACTTGATGAGTCCGCGAAGGCTGTTCCCATGGGCCGCGATCAGCGGCGTACAGCCCTTCATCATCAGGGGTTCCACACGTTCCTGCCAGAACGGCAGGACCCGCGCGACAGTGTCTTTCAGGCTTTCGGTTAAGGGCAGGTGCCGGCCGGGGACGTCCGCATACTTCGATTGATTACCTGGAAACCTGGGATCGTCTTTCGTCAGCGGCGGCGGCTGGACGGCATAGCTTCGGCGCCAGACATGCAATTGGTCGGCGCCAACCTCTTCCTTGACCACGTCGCGATTGCGCCCTTGGAGCGCACCGTAGTGGCGCTCATTGAGCCGCCAGTTGCGTTCGACGGGCAGCCAGCTCTTGTCCAGTTCCTCAAGAACGATCCAGAGCGTGTGAATCGCGCGGTGCAGATAGGACGTAAAGCACCGATCGAACTGGATATCGTGATTTCTTAGGAGTTGCGCTGCGTGCTTCGCCTCATCAATCCCATTGTCGCAGAGGTCGACATCGGTCCAGCCCGTAAACACCGCATCGCGGTTCCAAACGCTTTGGCCGTGTCTAAGCAAGATCAAGCGCGGCATTGAAATCCTCCTGGCAACGGGTCCGCAGTGACGGTTTATGTGGCCAAAAGCCAAAGGGCAAGCTGGACATTATTGTAACCTCTGTTGTGTTTGGCCGTTATTTGCACGTATTTGAAAGCCAGTTTTCCTGTTGAACGCGGTGTTTTGCCAAGGTTTCTCGGCTTTCCAGACCTGGCAGGAATCATTGTAGACTGAGACGAACCTCACCTGACGTGTGGAGGGGCGCTTTGCGGCTTATCTTTTCAATCCTGACGGCTGTCGTGGTCCTGATCGCGGGCCTGATCTTCGTCGCCCCGATGTTCATCTCCGCTGACGATGTGCGCAGCGAACTGTTCGCACGGGTGGAGCAGATGACAGGTTATAGGCTTCGGGTGAGCGGCCCCCTCGACATCACGGTGTTTCCCTCGCTCGCCCTCGTGGCGGAGGACGTTGGGATTGCCGAACCCACGGCAAGTGGCGGCAACGAATTCGCCACCGCCAAGAAAGTGCGATTCGATTTGCTGTGGACCGGGCTTCTGCAAGGCAATGTACGCGTGCGTGAGGTGACGTTGGTCAATCCAATTGTGGCCGTTCCGCAGAGTAGGGGCGCGGCTGCCCCGCCGCCCAATGCGCAACTGGCGCCACCCGCCGACCAGCCCCTTGGCGACCCGGCTGGCGCTCCCGCTGCTGCCCCCGCCTCGCAAGGAAGCGGGTCTGGCATGGCTGAGTTTGCCGAGCAGTTGAAGTCCATCTCACTCGACAAGCTCATCATCACGAACGGTACCGTCACCTTGCCGTCATCGGACGGCAAGCCGGGCACGAAAGTCGAGAAGCTTAATCTTACGGCCTCCCTGCCCGGATACGACGAACCCTTGGATCTCGACACGGATGTCGTGGTGGACGGCAGAGCTGTCAGGTTAGGCGCCGCTATCGGCAGTTTCGGGCCATTCCTCGGTGGCGCCACGGTTCCCGTGCGGATCAAAGCCAGCATGCCAGGAACACTTGACGACCCTGTGAGTCTCAGCGGGAGCGCGTCGTACAAGAACGACACGCTCACTTTGCCGCAGTTCAGCGCTAAGTCGGGCGACAAGACGCTGTCTGGCTCAGCCCTCTATAAGGATGGCGCGGCGACGCTGAGTCAGCTTACGGGGACGGTCGGGCGCGATACATTCGCGGGCACGGTGCAGTACAAGGACAACATCGTCACCGTGAATCCCTTGCGGGCTAATGTCCGCGGTACCGTTCTCGCCGGTCAGGTGCAGGCTAGTCTTGCGAACAAGGTGCCATATGTCGTGGCCGCATTCGGCGCAAAGACCATCGACATCAACGCGATGACGGGAATCAAGAAGTCATCGCCGAAGAAGTCCGCGAGCGCGAAGCCCAGTGGACAAAACAAGAAGCAGGGCGGAGGCAACCGTACTCGTGGCGCCAACAGAGGCAGCGGCTGGAGCAACGACAGAATAGACTTTTCGGTGCTGAGGTCGGTCAACGGAAAAGTTAATCTGCGTGCGGAGCAACTTGTTTACGACCAAGTCAAGATTGCCCCCGTCTCGCTTCAAGTGACGCTTGAAGGTGGGAAGCTCAACGCGCAACTGGCTCAGTTCGGACTCTATGGCGGCGCGGGCAATGCGACAGTCGCCGTCGATGCGAGTGGCAAGGTGCCAACCCAGCGTGTGAACGCGTCCTTGCAGAACTTCGACGGTCGCAGTTTCCTTCGGGACGCGGCGGGGCTCGATTCCATCGAGGGCAAGGGAACCGTGTCTCTCAATGTTGGCGCGGCAGGCCAGAGTCAGCGGGCGATGGTTGGGTCGCTCGGTGGCCAAGCGAATATCGAATTCAAGAACGGCGCGATCCGTGGCGTGAACATCGCGAAGATGATCCGTAACCTCGGTCAGGGGGCCGTCAGTGGATGGCAGGGTGGCGCGGCCGAGAAGACCGATTTCGCGTCGCTGGGCGCGAACTTCCAGATCAATAAGGGCGTGGCTCAGACAAACGATTTGCACCTGCTCGGTCCACTTGTGACCGTAAACGGCGGTGGTACGGTCAATCTTCCGCAGCAATCGCTGAATCTGCGTGTCGATCCGCAACTCGTCGCCTCGTTGGAGGGCCAAGGGCGTGCGCAGGAATTGGCCGGACTCGGCGTGCCTGTGATGATCGTCGGTCCGTGGGGCAGTCCCAAGATCTATCCCGATATCAAGGGTATTCTCGAAAACCCTGCGGAGGCCATTGCGCGCTACAAGCAATTCGGGAAGGACTTGAAGAATCTGCCAGGCGGCTTGGGCGGTGCAGCTGGCGCGTTGGATGGCGTCGTCAAGGATGGGAAGATCGATCAGGAGAAGCTCATACAGGGTATTGGTGGGCTTCTGAGCGGCAACAATGCCGCGCAACAGCCTGACACGGCTGCGGCGCCCGGCCAGGCTCCCGCAGCACCGGCACCCGAACAGGAGCCCCTCGCAAATGTCATCAAGGACGGGAAGGTGGATCAGGACGCGTTGATCCGCGGTATTGGCGGGCTCCTTGGTGGGAACAACGCCGCGCAACAGCCTAGCGCGGCAGCACCCGCGGCACCGGCCGCGCCGGCCAAGCCGGCCGAGTCTCAGGCGCAAAGCACGCCGCAAAATCAGGTACCGGCGAACGACAACACGCAGCCGAAGCAAAAGAAGCTTAGGGCAGAAGACGTCGGAAGGCAGCTTCTGAACAACTGGCTCTCGCGCCAGTAGGCGTGAGACAGATTGCCTCTGGCGGGCCGTTTGACAAACATCTGTTGCGCGATAGGCTCGCTCTCATGCGCGCATTTCTAGAAGTGTGTGAGGGTGCCCCACTCGCCAAATTTTCGGCGGGAAAGGTTCTGCTCGCGGAAGGCACAACGTCTGGGCACCTGTATGTATTGAGCGCCGGGGAAGTCGAGGTGCTTCGAGGAAAGACGCAAGTTGCGATCGTGGACGAGCCGGGCGCTCTGTTTGGAGAGATGTCTGTGCTTTTGCAGCAGCCCCACACCGCGACCGTACGGACGACAACCCCGTGCAGTCTCTATGTCTTCGATGATGCTGCGAGCTTCCTCCGGTCAAAGCCCGAAATTGCCTTTCAAGTGGCCCGGCTCATTGCTAGCAGGCTGAATGCCGCGACGTGTTATCTTGGCGATATCAAGCAGCAGTTCCAAGACCGCTCGGACCATCTCGGCATGGTCGGCGAAGTCCTCGATACCCTGATGCACAATCAGGAAGAGGAGTTCAGCCCTGGTCCGGAGCGGGCGACGGATCCCCGTCTCTAAGCCACTCCGGCAGTGCGTGCAGGTTCGGGACCGGGCGCGTCAGCGCCTCTGTCAGACGGACGCTCTGCGCTCCCGCTGCTGAGAACCACACAGCTTCTTGAGCATGGGTGTCTAGAATGACATGTGCCGGCGGTACTCCCATGTAGTGGCCCGTATTGAACACCCACGTCGCGCCGATGCGATCGACCCATGACCCGTCACCCACAAAGGGAGCCTCGTGGACGTGGCCGCACATCACGATGTCCGGCTGGTACTCATCGATCCACCGTTCCAAAGCATCGTCCCCGAAGTAACGCTGACCGCTCCAGGCGATCGGAGATTTCGCTGGTGGTGCATGATAGATCCAAATCCAGCGGCTTGGCCGGTCCTTCGCGGCACTCTCCAATTGCCGGCCGATCTCGCCCTGCGAGGTGGGGCCGTCCCACCACGGGCAGGCCGTAAACAAGATGTCGTCGACAAGGGTCGATTCGCCGTCCGTTAGCATTCCGTCATTCGGCCGGCCGACAAGCCATCGAGCGGTCCATTCGCCCGCCTCATTCTTCGAATCCAAGTCATGATTGCCGGAACAGACAAAGAGCTTCGTCTTAGTCCGGATGCGGTCAAAGTACTTTCTGACGACGGTGACCTGTGCTCGCCCATCAACAGTCGAGCTGATGTCCAAATGGTCACCGGCCATGACAACGATGTCGAACTCGCTCGCAACCTCTACGACCCAGTCGAATTGCGGCAGTGAGTAGTGCAGGTCCGAGACCAAGAGAAGGCGCATGTCGTTTCTAACGTCAACAGTTTGCTCACCTTGTTCGCAGGTTCCCCGTGCAATTCGGCGAATCAGCGTCGTCGTGAACGGTTCGTTTGGGTGCCTCATGTAGACCGGAGACATCGCCGACAGGCAACCGACGACACCAACGATCAGCATACGACGATGCTCAACTTGATGACACCTTTCTACGGGCGCAAGCGCTTCCTAATGCGGCAGCGCCCTATTTGCCTCCGCACTCTGGCGCGGCGCTACCAGATCATGGAGCTGGTCGGGTTGACAGCGGCCATCGCGTTGATCTGGATTGGCGTACAGTTGGACAACCAGCTGTCGACCGCGCCGGTGCAAGATGCGGCCAGCGTCGAGTCTGCTAGCGCGGATCTCATCAAAGGCGTCCCAGTCGGAAAGCATCGGTCGCTGTAGTGCGCAACGCCGGGCGCACCTACTCCCCCGATTGCTCTCGGCTCCTGATCATGACAACTGATGAATTCGGTTGGCCCTAAAGCCGCATCCGATGGTGGACTCTAGTTGCCGAACAGCCCTCTGAAGGGGCCATTGCCGCTGAATATCCCGCCCGAGCGGCGCTTGGGTTGTTCTCTGGTTGGGGAGGACGTGACCCTCGACGTTTGCCGAGGTGGACTGGACGTTGTTGTTGTCCGTCTTGACGTGCTCGGCGAAGCAGCGCGGGAAGGCTCATCCGCGCGTCTTTGCGCGGGAGCAGGCGCAAGTGCGGCCTGTTCAATCCAACCTCCGGCGCCGCTGTTCACATCGTGGATGCGGAGGTAGTTGCCTTCCTTAGCGACGGCCCGAAATGGCCGCCCCACGGGAAGACTATAGAGTGCCGAGGCCGTGGGGTTCGGGGACGAGAGCACCTGCACCGGCCGTTGCGAAACCAGCACTTTGCCAGCCAGTGGCGAACCCGGCGGCAGTGGCGTTCCCATGGTTGGGCGGCTGTCACTGGCCGCCACGCCCGCGGTTTCAGCTGGAGGCGTTACGTCGACTGTCGTGCCTAGCGTATCTCTTGTCGTCGTGTCTTCGGTATCGATCAGAAAGAAGACGCCCGCGACGAGGCAGAGACCGATCGCCAGAAGAATTCCGAGGAGCTTATGCTCGGCCATATACGGTACTCCCTACACTTGCACGCAGTATGCCACAGCCACGAAGGCCGATCCAGGCTGCGCCACGCCTCGGACGACGGCTCCGGCCAACTTGCCCTCAAGCGGTTTAGGAATGGCGGGCATTGCGCGCATTCGGCGCGTCATCGAGGCCGCCTGCGGTTAGTCCCTTGCCGGACAGGCCTTTTCGATCGTCACTGCCTCGCCAGATTCGTTCCGACGACGAATCGAATCGGCGCCCGCGATGCTCTGGCGGGTCACGGCGCCCAGGCGCCGAAGGCCGGTCCGGCCGCGGACATGCTCTGCCGCACCTACTTACCCATCTGCGCTTCCGCGGGCTGTGCTCGGCTCTTGGGTTTGCCAATCTGGTCTTCCTCAAGGCCAATTGCTTTGTGGGCTTCGGATGCCTTTTCGAAGACGTGCGGTGCGAGGCCACGTTTGCTGAGGGCCTCCTGCATCTTGAGGCGCATAAACGCGCTTGTCGTATAGCGCGTTGTCGATGCGTAGTGATGCTCCATCATGTACTCGATCATCGCGGCATAGTCGTCATACAGATCCTCGGCGATCCGGCAGCCATCGTGATTGACGACAGCATTGACCCGCTTGCCAGCCTTCTCGCAGGCGTCGCTCAAGACCTTTTGAAGATCCTCGATGTCACTCTTCTTGCGGACGCTCCAGCCTTCCAGATTTAGGAACAGGATGTTTCGGTCTTGGTCGTAGCTCACGCGCTCCCACAGCTTGAGATTCATGAGATCGGAAAGCAGCTCCATTGGTTCGTCGATGAAGAGCCGCCGGTCCATGGGCATCGGCTTCTGCACGAGGGGGGTGAAATCCATCTGCGCCAGGATGTCTCGATCGATATCGATGCCGGGGGCAACTTCGATCAGCTCAAGACCTTCCGGCGTCAGCTGGAAAACGCAGCGCTCGGTGACATAGATGACCGGCTGCGACCGTTGTTGCGCGAAGGTTCCGCTAAACGTGATCTGCTCGACCTGCTTGACGAACTTCTTGGCGCGGCCTTCCTGGACGATGTTGAGTTTGCCGTCATCGATCTCGACCTTTAGCCCACCCGCGGTGAATGTGCCCGCAAAGACCACGGCACGCGAATTCTGCGAGATATTGATGAAGCCACCGCAGCCGTTGAGCCGTCCGCCAAATCGGCTGGTGTTGACATTGCCTTGCTCGTCGCATTCCGCCATGCCGAGACAGGTAAGGTCGAGTCCGCCGCCATCGTAGAAGTCGAACATTGTGTTCTGGTCGATGATCGCGTGGGCGTTCGCCGATGAGCCGAAGCTGGAACCGCCCGCAAGCACTCCGCCCACGGCGCCGGCCTCCGTCGTCAGCGTGATGTATGGCGTTACCTTCTCTTCATTCGCGATCGAGGCGACGCCGTCCGGCGCGCCCACGCCCAAGTTGACCGCGCCATTCGGGGGCAGCTCGAATGCGGCGCGGCGTGCGATGATCTTGCGTGCGTCGAGCGGCATCTTCGGCATGGCGTCCACAGGGACGCGAATCTCGCCCGACAAGGCCGGATCGTACATCACGCCGTAATTCATGCGGTGCATCTCTGGCGGATCGGCGACCACCACGCAATCGACGAGAATGCCGGGCACCTTCACCTCTTTTGGTTTGAGGGAGCCCTGTTCGACGATGCGTTCAACCTGCGCGATGACAAGACCGCCATTATTGTAGGCGGCCATCGCCTGAGCCAGGCTGTCGAGGGTCAGCGCTTCCTTCTCCATGCTCAGGTTGCCCGACGGGTCGGCGCTCGTGGCGCGAATGAACGCAACGTCGATCTTGGTGGCCTTGTAGAAAAGCCACTCCTCGCCATCGACTTCGACAAGCTTGACAATGTCTTCTTGCGTCACGTCGTTGACCTTGCCGCCATCGAGACGCGGATCAACATAGGTGTGCAGTCCGACCTTGGAGAACAGGCCAGGCTGACCGGCGGCGCAAGCTCGGTAAAGCTGTGAGATGACACCTTGCGGCAGGTTGTAGCCGCAGATCTTGCTCTGCTGAGCGGCCTCGGCCACCTTCGGCATGCGCCCGAAATTGGCGGCGATCACGCGCTTGAGTAGACCCTCGTGATGCAGGCGCCCCGTACCCAGTCCCTTACTGTCGCCGGCGCCGGCACACATGATCAGGGTGAGGTCGCGGGGCGCTCCCGTCTCGACATACCGCTTCTCAAGCGCGGCATGGAGCGCTTCGGGGATGCAGCTCTGAACAAAACCTGTGGTCGTGACGACGTCGTTGTCATGGATCAGCGCGATGGCTTCATCAGCCTTGATGACCTTGTCTTTCATTTTGGTCCGTTTCCTCTGGAGTCTTCTCTCTTCGCACTTGCGAAAAGGGCACAGCTTGTTGGAGGCCCTTGAGCAGGCCTCTTTCCTCCAGAATTAGACTAAAGGCTTGTTGACTTCTAGAGCGAGTCTGAAGTGCTGACGCTGCGACTCCGGCGAGCCGTCGGCGTCACATGTGGTCTGCGCCGCCCTCAAGCGTTTGTGAGCCGCGAGAGATAGTCGGTCGTGGCGTCGGCCAGGACGTCGCGGTGAAGCCGGTCACGCTCACCGAAGATCGCATGCGAGGCCTTTGCATCGAGCATCGTGGTGCCAAGACGATCCAAGGCCTCGCCGATGTCTTTCCCATCGAAGTAAACAACGCGGCGGTCGCCTTGCGCGGGCGTGTTCAACAGCCGAGAGAAATACTGCAGGAACAGCTGCCCCTGCCGTGCCATATAGGGACCAAGCACGAGTACGCGGAGGTTATCCCACTCTTCGTCCGTGAGTCTGGTTAGCCGAATCTCGCGAATAAGCGCGTCGCACGCATCGAGCTGGACCCGAGCGGCGGCCGTCAAGAGTGGCGGAATGTCGGGTCCGACGGTTTGTGCGAAATCGGCAAGTTCTTCGCCAGATGCGCGGCCATTGGCGATCACCGTATCGAGAAATGGGATTAGGATGCTGAGAACGGGGCTTGGAGCCGGTAGAACCCCTGTCCGCGCTTCCTCGGTCGTATCGAGATCGGCCGTGGCGGCATTGATTGCGTTGCGATAGTCAGTTACCTGAGTAAGGCGCGACTCTTCGAGCGGCCGGTCCGTATGATCGTAGAGCAGGCAGTAGACGCCGAGCGAGATATGACCCAGCGTTTTCATCTTCTCGTAGAGCGGCGGCATCAATCCGAAGAAGCGCTCCATAGCCCGCCCATACCGGTAGAGCATGAGCTGGTCGTCCTGAATGACGATCAAGGCAACGTTTTTCTGACGCTCGACTTCTTGCGCGCGTGTGGCCTCATAAATGTCGACGAATTGCTGGTCTAGCTGGGCGAGCCGTTCGCTGCCTTGCATGTTCGTGCTCCTGTTGGGTCAGTCATAGTAATCGGGGGCAAGTCTCTGCGACTGGATGAGATCGGGGTCGTGGCACACAAACATCATCGCCCCTTCATCGTGGCGAATCCGGTTTATGCGACGAATGCTTGCAAGCGCCGCCGTGTCGTCTGACGCTTCGCCGGGCAAAATCTCCTGATCGAAATTCGCCATCCAGTCGCCGACGTCTCCGACAAGAAGGGCGGGGCCCGTATTCGGCAGTGTGATGCGCGCCGACTGATGTCCCGGTGTGTGCCCCGGTGTCGACAACAATGAGAGCCCCGGCATGATATCGTAGTCGCCGTCGATCAGACGCCAGTCTATTGCTGGATCATCCAAATCGGCCCGGACCACGCCCGGATGGGGCGCCTCCTTGAAGGCGTAATGATGCTCGGCCTGCTGCAGCCATACTTTGACGTGCGGGAGGTCTTTCAAGCCGCCGGTATGATCGAAATGCGCATGACTGAGGATGACGTGGCTGACGTCGTCGGGCGCGATACCGATCGTCTTCAGTTGCGGTAACAACTCGTGCTGTGGCCAGACAACTGGGGCCTCCCAGCCATGGTCAGCAAAGTGCCGTTGACGCAGGACAGGGTCGCGCACCAATACCGGGTCCAACCCTGTGTCGAATAAGACGTAGCCTTGATGCGTCTCCAATAGATAGGCCGAGATCGGGACGCTCATAACGAAGCGGTCGCCGCCGCCGCGGATGGACACACTTCGCGGCAGCACCTCATAGCCGCAGAGGAGGACATATAGTTTCGTTACGGCGCTCATCGGTTCCATGAGGTCGCACTATAGGGCCGTCGTTTCGTCGGACCTATGGCGTATGCAGGGCGCAGCGTCCATTAATTGACAGGCCGTGCCGCCGCCGCGATCTCCTCTTGCAGCAGTTCGAGCCGCAGCCACTCCTCTTCCACCTCGGCGAGGTCAGCTTGTGCTTTGCTCAAGGCCTCCGCAGCGGTGGTGAACGCCTCACGGTCTTTTGCGTAAAGTGTCGGGTCGGCGAGGACGCCTTCAAGCCGCGAAATCTCCTCCGTGAGCTGGTCCATCCGTGATGGCGCCGTCTTCAACAAATGCTGTTCCTTGGGGCTCAAGCGTTTCTTGGGGCTGAGGCACTTCTTGGGGCTGAGGCACTTCTTGGGGCTGAGGCGCTTCTCAGTAGCAGGAGCGGTCCCCGCAGGCGTAGAGGAGCGCTCATGTTTTTTGGGCGCGGGCTTGCCTTGTCTCGGCATACCTACACCGCCGCCACGCTGCCTCACCATGTCGGAATAACCGCCAGCGTATTCGATCCACGTCCCGTTGCCCTCCGATGCGACGATGGAGGTGACTGTGCGATCGAGGAAGTCGCGGTCGTGGCTGACGAGCAATACGGTACCTGGATAGTCCGCTAGCAGCTCCTGCAACACATCCAAGGTCTCAAGATCGAGATCGTTAGTGGGCTCGTCGAGTACGAGAACGTTGGACGGGTAGGCGAGCGCCAGCGCCAGCATCAGCCGGCCTCGCTCGCCCCCTGACAGCACCTTGATGGGCGTACGCGCCTGCTCCGGCTGAAACAGAAAGTCCTTCATGTAGCTGATAATGTGGCGCTCTTCTCCGTTGATGATAACAGTGTCGCCGCTGCCGCCGGTCAACGTCGCGGCTACGCTTCTCTCCGGGTCGAGTTGATCGCGCTTTTGATCCAGGGTCGCTACTTCAAGATTGGTCCCAAACTTTACGCGTCCTGCGTCCGGCTCAAGCGCGCCGGTGAGCATGTTGATGAGCGTCGTCTTGCCGGCGCCGTTGGGGCCAACGAGACCCACCCGGTCGCCGCGCGCGATCTTGATGGAGAAACCGCGCACCAACTCCCGGCCGCCATAGCGTTTGGCGATGCCGCGCGCCTCGATAACCTTGCGTCCTGACTCCTCCGCTTCATGGACCGACATCTTCACACCAGCTTGTGCGCGATTGCGCTTGGCCACCACGCGCTCTCCCCGCAGCGAGAGAAGGTTCTCAAGGCGGCGCTGATTTCGCTTACGCCGGGCGCTGACACCGTAGCGCAGCCAATGTTCCTCGCGGACGATCTTGCGATCGAGCTTGTGGCGCGCCGTCTCTTCTTCTTCGAGAATGCCATCGCGCCAGGCCTCAAAGGCACCGAAGCCCTTCTCAAGCCGCCGCGTGATGCCGCGGTCGAGCCAGACAGTCGCCCGCGAGAGGTTCTCCAGGAAGCGCCGGTCGTGGCTGATCAGGACCAGAGCCGACCGGGACGCCTCAAGCACATTCTCCAATCCTTCGATCGCCGCCACGTCTAGGTGATTGGTGGGCTCATCGAGCAAGAGAATGTCCGGGTCCGGCGCCAAGGCCTGTGCTAGGGCCGCACGCCTCGTTTCTCCGCCCGAGAGCGTTGCCGGCTCCTCGTCACCGGTCAGTCCGAGGCTCTCCAGCAAGTAACGCGCGCGATGGGGATCGTCGCCTGGCGCGAGGCCCGCCTCGACAAAGGCCGCGGTTGTCCCATAGGCGGCCAAATCCGGTTCTTGCGCGAGATAGCGGATCGTGGCGCCAGGCTGGACAAACCGGCTGCCGTCTTCGGGCTCGATCAGTCCCGCCGCGATCTTCAACAGCGTCGATTTGCCGGAGCCATTGCGGCCCACCAGGCACAAGCGCTCTCCTTGTCCGATCGACAGCACAGCGCCGGACAGCAGCGGTGTGCTGCCATAAGACAATGCGATGTCTTTGAGCAGAAGTAGAGGGGGCGGGGCCATAGCCCGTGCTAGCCCGTCTTTGCCGCGATGCCTAGATGAAAGTGCCTTAGGCAGCCGCGTCGGGGATATGCAACATGAACTCCGGCCGGTCGGGAAGTTCTTCGATGAAGACCCCCTTGTCGGCGCCCTCGCGTGAGAAGCGCCGAACACAGCGTTTGCGCCGTTCGGCAACGTAGAGATCTCCGTCGGGACCAATTGCGAGTCCAGATGGTGCATGTAGGGCCCCATCGATGACGACCCGCCCGCTGAGCAAGCCGTGGGGCTCACGCTGGGTGATGTCATAGGCGACGATGCTGCCCGAGCCTGCGGCGCCTATGTACAGCGTTTCGTCGCGCAATAGCAGATGCACGGGCTTTCGTACTTCCTTGCCTCGAATGGACGCCCGAAGCCTGCCTGACGACAGTTCAAATATCTTCACCGCATCCGCCGCTTGGTCGGCCACATAGAGGTAGCCACGATAGGCGACGATTCCGCGGACCGAGTGACGCGGTCGCCCATGTTCGTTCAGCACGACCTCGAGACCGAGTGGCGATGGAACGTCGATTGGCGCGCGGCCTTCCACCTCGGGAAGGCGCCCCTGACTCGAGGCCACACGCGTGCCAGGCAGGAAGTTTCCTTGCGGGAACGCGTGGCGGAGGTGCGCCGCCACCGGCGCCGGCTCTTGCCGTTCGGGCACGATGGCAATGACGGTGTTGGTATCTTGGCAGGAGACATAGAGGTGACCGTCGTCGCCGAGCTCCAAGTCGAAGGGGTGAACCATCGCCTCGACGTGCTCGGTCGACACGACAATGTCCGCAAACCGGTAGAGATTGCCCTCACGGCGATACCGGGCGACATAGCTATCCTTCCGCCAAGCATTGGCGATGTACAAATCATCGCCCGCGAGCGCAAATCCTCGCGCGATGTGAAGAGGTCGTGCGTTGGCCGATGGATCGAGAAGGAGAGGATGTTTGGCGCGCGGCGCGCCGCTATCCTCGAAGACACCGATGTTGTCTACGCCTCTCCGCCCCTCACCCCGGTACGTGATCCACCACATGGCTGCTTTCCTTGGCCGTCGGCGGCGGGCATCGCCGGGTATAGTCCGCCTGCATCTGCCTCAGCTTGAGAACACCGTAGACGACTGTACAGCACATCATAACGACCAGGACGCTCGCAAAGGCCGTTTCGGTGCCGAAGTCACGGTTCTGGTAAGAGGCATACACGCCGATGATGAGTCCGAGGATCGAAAGATTGATGATCCAGTTGACATATCGGGGCACGACAAAGTGCAGCGTTCCGTAGCCTGCAAGCTGGTAGACCATGAAGGGTACGATTGCAGCCGCCGGCAGCAGCTGGAAACCTCCGAGCGAGCGGCCAAGGGTGACGGGTTCGCCGCTATGGAGCAGCGGACTGTTCGCCAGCTCGTGAAACAAGGGCGGGATTGCGCAAAGGAATGGAACCGCCGCGAGCAGCTCAAGGACCAGCGCTCCAGACCATGTCCCGGTTCTTGATGAATCGTCCGCGCCCGTACCGTCGGACTGGGACGCCACGAACAGCCCACCCACAAGCGCCGTGGCGCTGGAGAGCATAAGCAACTCGACGGTGATCCCGAAACTGGCAGGCTCGCCGGCCTTGATGAGGAGAATTGCAAGGAATCCGGGAGTGTAGAACATGACCCGGATCAAACGGGCCCAGACGCGGGCGTCGCGCTGGGGCGGCAGCACGGGCAGTGGCTGTCCGTCTGTTCCGATCGTCTCCCTGACCTTATGCGACATGCGGCTTCCCGTCCCTCAATCTGGCCTTATCCAAGCCCGCCAGAATCCGAAGCTGCCAGACGCGCAATACTAGTAAATCGGCAATCTTCTCTGCAATGGGTCGCAGAAGTCGCCCGAAAACTCCTGCGGCGCATGAAGCGCGCTGCCGCAGGTGCGCTTCGAGGCGAGGGACTCTGGCCTCCTACGCCTCGATACAAACAACTTGTATCCGGTTTCAGGCGTGGCAGGGCTGAAGCCCACACCGCGAGCCGCGCTATTGCAATTGGCTGGGGTGATCGCTGTGACGGCCGCCTACTGAAGCTCGTACGCGAGGACCTTGTTGTCGAGCATCATCGGGATGATTGCCACTGTGCCGCCATCGATCACCGCCAGGTCGGCGCTGCCCTTGCTTAAGTCCAGCAGCTTCGTAGCGCCGCCATCGGGCGCGATCCGAAACAGTCCGCCGTTGAACCAATCGGTCACGAGGTAGCTGCCTTTCCCATCCGGCTCAATGCCATCCAGGTTACCGATCGGTTCGTCGCCAAGCTTCTCAATCTTCTTTGTCGCGATGTCGACTGTCCTCAAGGATCCTGGCACATCGGTGGAGAAATCCTCCTTCGGCACGCCCCAAGTGGCGACCACAAGACGGCCCTTTTCAGCCAAGAGGCCGTTTGGATGATCCAACGCGGTGCTGTCGAGCCAAAGAGTCAGCTTGCCGTCGTCGAGCACCCAAATCTGATTGTCGAGCATGTCTGAGATGAAAACGCGGCCGTCCTCGTGCACGGCCACGTCGTTCAGGAAGGTTGCTCCGGGCGCCTCATGGGTTTTGACAACCTTGCCGGTCTTAACGTCGATCTCTGCGACTTGGTTGATGTCGGCCGCATAGAGCGTACCGTCGTGCAGGCCGAGTCCTTTGGGTGCGTTGAGACCGCTCACCCACTCTTTTTCCAGAGTTTTTCCATCGCGGGACAGTTTGGAGATGTAGCCCTTGCCATTGGCTTCGGTGGGGTTGCCGTTGACGTTGGAGAGGTAGAGTACGTCGGCGCCGTCATCCAGAACAACGGACTCGGGGCCAGCAAAGCCATCTGCTTCCCAAACTAGCTTCGGTTCCGCGCTCGCCGCGCCGGGGACTAGCACTGGTCCTAGCGAAAGGCAGACGGCAGCGATCCACGCCGAAAGAACTTTACTCATGCTCGGTGTTCTCCACTCAAGAGGGTGACTGGTGGCCTAAGCCAGATGGGGAATGTCATACCGTGCTACGGTAACCGCCGTTTGTGACACAAAGCGGCCCTGAAATCTCAAACGCTGGTGGGCACAAGCCATTGCCTTTACCACTCAATCGCGATTTTGCCGAAGTGCCCCCCACTTTCCTGGAAGCGAAACGCGTCCGCCAACTCTTCGAGCGGAAAGCTGCGATCAATGATCGGGCGTATACCGGTCTGCTCCAAGGCGACGACGTAGTCTTGTTGCTCGCGGCGGTTGCCCACGATCAGGCCCTGCAGTCGCGCCTGTTTTGCCATGAGAATCATGGTGGGGACCTCGCCCTGGCGGCCCGTGAGGATGCCGATCAGCGCGATGTGTCCGCCGACGCGCACAGCCTTGATGGATTGCGCCAGCGTGCCGGGGCCGCCCACTTCAATGACGTGATCGACGCCTTGGCCACCGGTCAGGGTTAGGACCTCGCGTCCCCACTCCGGGCTCTCGCGGTAGTTGATGACATGATCTGCTCCGAGTTCGCGAAGACGCGCAAGCTTCTCGTTAGAGGACGAGGTTGCGATCACCGAAGCGCCCATCGCCTTGGCGATCTGCAATGCGGCTATCGAGACGCCACCGGTGCCCAAGACCAGAACGCTGGCGCCGGCCTTGAGCCCTCCATCGGTAATGAGGGCGCGCCAGGCGGTTAGGCCGGCCGTCGTAATTGTCGCCGCCTCCGCGTGGGTCCAGCCGCGCGGGGCCAGGGTGAAATCTGTTGCGGACCGAACAGCATGCGTTGTGGCATATCCGTCGATGCCATCGCCCGGTGTGCCGCGGAAGTCGCCCACTTTGTTGAAAGGTCGACCATCCAGCCACTGCGGAAAGAAGGTCGAGACAACGTTGTCGCCAACCTCGAACTCTGTCACACCGTCGCCCACGGCCTCGACAGTGCCGGCTGCGTCCGCCATCAGAATACGGCCATCGTCTGCGGGGATCCCACCCTTGGCCACCAGCAGGTCATGGAAGTTGAGCGAGCTCGCATGCAGTGCAACGCGAATCTGCCCCTGTCCCGGCTGGCCCGGATCTGGGATATCCCGCATCTCGATCTTGTCGAGCCCGCCCGGGGCTCGAACGACGACGGCTTTTTGTGTTGTCATGGCGCGACCAATTTCATGGGAGGCTAATGTGCCGTCAAGCACCAAGTGCTCAAGGCCGTCATGGCCGTGACGGAGGTCGCCGGCTCTTGTTCGTAACCCCTGGGGCAGCTGGCGGAGAGGGAGGGATTCGAACCCTCGGTACGCAAAGCGTACAACGGTTTTCGAGACCGCCCCGTTCGACCACTCCGGCACCTCTCCAAGCGGGCTGATGTAGCTTCTCGCGCCGCGCACCGCAAGCGGTACGGACCCTAGGGACCTGCAGGATGCAGCCGTCGTGGGCCCGTCCGCCCCAAACTCACCTGAAAGGCATGGTTTTTGGCGCTTTCTGGGAATTGACTTCTTGAGGCGGCCCACTATATTGCGCCGCTTATCGCTCCTTTTGTGGCGCGCTGGCAGTGGAAATGTGCTGGCAAATCAAGCCCAAAGAGTAGCTCCAAGAGACGGAATAGAATCATGTTCGCGGTCATTCGCACGGGTGGCAAGCAGTATCGCGTGTCGCCGAACGACATTATCGAGATCGAGAAGATCGCCGGGAATCCGGGTGACATCGTCGAGCTCTCCGAGGTTTTGCTGCTGGGCGGCGAGGGCGCCGCGACAACCGGCAGCCCGACGGTCTCGGGCGCTATGGTGGCTGCCGAGGTCGTCGAGCAGAAGCGCGGTGACAAGATCATCGTCTTCAAGAAAAAGCGCCGCCAGGGCTATCGCCGAACAAAGGGTCATCGCCAGGAGCTGACGGCCCTGCGCATCACTGAGATCCTTACGGACGGGAAGAAACCCTCTAAGGCTGCCGCCAAGAAGGCGCCGACGAAGACTGAGGGCGAAACAAAGACCGCGCCGACAAAGCCTGCAGCAGAAAAGACTGCTGAAACGGCCGAGGCTGCGCCGGCAAAGAAAGCGCCTGCGAAGAAGGCCCCGGCCAAGAAGGCGGCGCCAGCCAAGAAAGCCGCTGCGAAGAAGGCGCCGGCCAAGAAGGCTGCTGATGACGCGGCGCCAGCAAAGAAGGCCGCCGCTAAGAAGGCTCCGGCCAAGAAGACGGCAGCGAAGAAGGCCACGGCCAAAAAGGCCCCGGCCAAGAAGAGCTAAAGGAACACCACCATGGCACATAAGAAGGCAGGCGGCTCCTCACGCAACGGCCGCGATTCAGCTGGACGGCGGCTGGGCGTCAAGAAGTCGGGCGGCCAGAAGGTCATTGCCGGCAACATCATCCTGCGTCAGCGGGGCACGCGTTGGCACAATGGCGAAGGTGTCGGCATTGGCAAGGACCACACGCTGTTTGCGCTCGTCGATGGTGTCGTCGAATTCGCGACCAAGGCCAAGGGCCGCACTTACGTCTCGGTGAAGCCAGACGCCGCCTCATAGGGCGCGATCGCTTCCAGACTTTGTGAGTTTTGCGCGCGCCCGTCACTTTGCGGGCGCGTTTGCATATGTACGCTAGCCAAACCATGCAGATCAGAACGCAACGGCTGAGTTTGCGGCCGCTCGATCATGCCGACGTGCGTCCGATGAGCCTGCTTGCGGGCGACTTCGATGTCGCGCGCATGACCGGGATGATTCCGCACCCTTATAGCGAGGCGGCGGCCCGAGCGTGGGTGGACCGAGTCAGTCGAGGTGAGGAGGGCGTCGTTTTCGCCGTCACGCGTGACCGGACGCTGATTGGGTGTTCAGGCTATATGCCAATGGACGCGGAACATGCGGAACTTGGCTATTGGATTGGCAAGCCCTATTGGGGCGCGGGGTTCGCGACCGAGGCCGTGCGTGCCGTCGTCGCTCATGCCTTCGATGCCCATGGCTTTGCGTATGTCCGAGCCGGGCACTTCCAAGACAACCCCGGCTCGCGGCGCGTGCTCGGCAAGCTTGGCTTTGCGCCAGAGGGCGAGGAGATGCGCGACTGCGTGGCACGCGGTGAGCCAGTACACTGCCTGACCTATCGGCTCGACCGGCGTCGGGCGGCGGCCGCGCTGCGGCATCCATAGGGCACAGTTCAATGGAAGAGCGCGCAAACCAAGTTGCCTGGCTTTGCGTGCAAGACGACGGCCCCGGTGCTAATCCCTTCCCATGCAGTTTCTCGATTCCGCAAAGGTCTTTGTCCGCTCCGGCGATGGCGGCAACGGATGCGTTAGCTTCCGGCGGGAGAAGTATGTCGAGTATGGCGGTCCGAATGGCGGCGATGGCGGCCGCGGCGGTGATGTCATCGTCGAGTGCGTGGCCAATCTGAACACGCTTCTCGACTTTCGCTATCAGCAGCACTTCAAAGCGAAGAAGGGCGGCAACGGTATGGGGTCCAACAAGACCGGCGCCAAGGGGGCCGACGTTATCCTGAAAGTGCCGCCGGGAACCCAAATACTCGATGCTGAGGGCGACGTGTTGATCGCTGATATGACCGAGCCCGGCACCCGCCTGGTTTTGCTTCAAGGCGGTAATGGCGGCTTTGGCAACGCCCATTTCAAGACGTCGACCAACCAAGCGCCCCGCCGCGCCAATCCCGGCCAGCCTGGCGAGGAGATGTATATCTGGCTGCGCCTCAAGCTCATCGGCGATGCAGGCATCGTCGGCCTCCCCAATGCGGGCAAGTCGACGTTCCTTTCGACGGTCAGCCGGGCTAAGCCCAAGATCGCCGACTATCCGTTCACAACGCTTCACCCCAATCTCGGCGTGGTGCGGTTCGGTGGGCTGGATTTCGTGCTGGCGGATATTCCCGGTCTCATCGAAGGCGCCCACGAAGGCGCCGGGATCGGAGACCGGTTCCTCGGCCATGTGGAACGCACGGCCGTCCTATTGCATTTGGTGGACGCGACGGCGGAAGACCCCGTTGAGGCTTACGAGATCGTACGTTCGGAGATGCAATCCTATGGCGCAGGGCTCGATGAGAAGCCGGAGGTGTTGGCCCTTTCGAAGATTGACGCTGTGGACGTGGACGAATTAAGCCGGAAAGCGCAAGCGCTTGAAGACGCGACTGGCGCGACCCCGCTTCTCGTATCCGCCGCAACCGGGAAAGGCGTACCGGAAGTGCTTGCCGCCTTGGCGCGCTCGGTCGAAGCGATGCGCGCGGCGGAGGTGCAGGAGGCTTTGCCGCGAACCGAGAACGGGTGGCGCCCATGATATCCGAACCTGCGAGATCCGAATGGGCCGATGCGCGCCGCATCGTCGTTAAGATTGGGTCGGCGCTCCTCATCGATAACGAGGCCGGTGTTTTGCGGTCGGCATGGCTCGACGCGTTGTGCGACGACATCGCCGCGCTTCGTCGCGATGGCAAGGAGGTCATCCTCGTATCCTCCGGCGCAATCGCGCTTGGGCGAAACGTGCTGGGGCTCCCGAAAGGGCCGCTGAAGCTTGAAGACAGCCAGGCGTCCGCCGCGGTCGGCCAGGTGCATTTGGCCCATGCGTACGAGACAGCATTTCGGGCGCGGGGCCTTGCGGCTGCGCAGGTTCTCGTGACGTTGGGCGACACGGAAGAGCGGCGGCGCTACCTCAACGCCCGAAGCACGATTTCAACCTTGCTCAAATACGGCGCGGTACCGGTGGTCAACGAGAACGACACCGTGGCAACGAATGAGATTCGCTATGGAGATAACGATCGCCTTGCCGCGCGCGTTGCTTCCATGATGAGCGCAGACTGTCTGGTGCTTCTATCCGATGTCGACGGGTTCTATACGGCCCCGCCAGACTCGACCCCGGATGCGGTGCGCCTCGACGAGGTTCCCGAGATTACCGCCGAGATCGAGGCGATGGCGGGCGATGTTGGGTCTGAGCTCTCGCGTGGCGGCATGGTCACCAAGATTGAGGCAGCCAAGATTGCCTTGAGCGCCGGCACCAATATGGTCATCGCGAGCGGCAAGCTGCTGAACCCGCTGATGGCGCTCGCGACGACCGGCGTCTGTACGTGGTTCCTGGCCCATTCGGACCCAGTGACCGCACGGAAGCGCTGGATCGGTGGGACGCTCGAACCGCGCGGGAGCGTTGTTGTCGATCCTGGCGCGGCGAAGGCACTGGGGTCTGGCAAGAGTCTGCTGCCTGCTGGCGTCACGGAGGTTGTTGGTCGATTCGAGCGCGGCGATGCGGTTGCTATACTCGGGCCCGAACGAACCGAAATCGGCCGTGGGCTGATTGCCTATGGTCATGCGGACGCGGTCGCGATCATGGGGCGCAAGAGCAGTGATATCGCTGAGATTCTCGGCTATCTTGGCCGTCCGGAGTTGATCCACCGCGACGACATGAGCCTCAGAAAGAAGGGCTCGTAGGCCGCAACTCTCAAGAGGAAACGAAAGGACGCAACGTGTCTCTTCCTGCCCAGGACCCCGCCGTCAGTTTGGAGCCCATGATGCTCTATATGGGCCGCCTCGCCCGCGCGGCTGCGGCCGAGCTCGCCGTTGCGTCCACCGAGCAGAAGAACGCGGCGCTGGAGGCCATGGCGTCCGCGCTCGAGGCAGGAACCGACAAGATCCTTGAGGCGAACACCAAGGACCTGGCGGCAGCTGAGAAGAATGGCCGCGATGCCGCCTTCCTCGATCGCTTGAAGCTGGATGAAGACCGCGTTGCCGCGATGGCCCAAGGCGTGCGCGAGGTCGCTGCGCTGGCCGATCCCGTCGGTCAGACCATCACGTCATGGACGCGCCCCAATGGCCTTGAAATAGCCCGGGTACGCGTGCCACTCGGCGTAATCGGGATGATCTACGAGAGTCGTCCCAATGTGACGGCGGATGCCTCCGCGCTCTGCCTCAAGTCCGGAAATGCGGTCATCTTGCGCTCCGGGTCCGACAGCTTTCTGACCGCTCTCGTCATCGCAAACCACTTGACCGAGGCGATCAAGTCAGCGGGGCTTCCCGGCGAAGCGATCCAACTCGTACCGTCGGTGGATCGGCAGGCGGTGGGCTTTATTCTCGGTGGACTCGATGGTGCGATCGATGTGATTGTGCCGCGCGGCGGTAAGAGCCTTGTGGAGCGCGTTCAGAACGAAGCGCGCGTACCCGTGTTCGCCCACCTGGACGGCAATTGCCACGTCTATGTGGATGAGACCGCAGTGCTAGACATGGCGCGTGATATCGTCGTCAACGCCAAGATGCGCCGGACAGGCATTTGTGGCGCTGCGGAGACGCTGCTTGTCTCACGTGCGGCAGTCGACACGCATCTCACCCCGATCGTCGATGCGCTGATCGAGGCAGGTTGCGAGGTGCGCGGAGATCCAGATACGCAGCATACGGATAGTCGTGTCAAGACGGCGACCGACGAAGACTGGGACACGGAATACCTGGCGCCGATTATTGCGGTGAGGGTCGTAGACGATCTCGACGCCGCCGTTGCCCATATCGCCGAGCACAGCTCGCACCACACCGACGCGATCGTAACCGGCGACGAGGCGGCCGCGACTGCGTTCTTGTCGCGTGTGGACAGCGCGATTGTCTTGCACAACGCCTCGACCCAATTCGCCGATGGTGGCGAATTCGGTATGGGCGCGGAGATTGGCATTGCGACAGGACGGTTCCACGCGCGCGGTCCGGTTGGCGTCGAGCAACTCACGACATTCAAATATGTGGTGCGCGGCCAGGGCCAGACACGGCCTTGACCGAGGCGCATATGTTGAGCGAGACGCGCGCGCCCTTGGCAGCGCCTGGCATGCGGATCGGCCTTCTGGGTGGGTCGTTCAATCCGGCCCACGACGCGCACAGGGACATCAGTCTTGCCGCGCTGAAACGGCTTGGACTCGATCAAGTATGGTGGCTGGTGACGGCGGGCAATCCTTTGAAGAACAATGAGGGGCTGCCATCTGTCGCCGCACGTGTCCACGAGGCACGGGGAGTTGCGGATCATCCGCGTATTATTGTTACGGGTTTTGATGGCGGGACGGGCACGCCCTATACCGCCGATCTGCTCGCCTCGCTCGTGCAACGCTACCCCGGCGTAAACTTTGTCTGGCTCATGGGGGCCGACAATCTGGCGACGTTTCATCGCTGGAAGGCTTGGCCGGAGATCTTCCAGTTGGTGCCCCTCGCGGTCTTGGACCGGCCTGGCTGTCGCCTCAAAGCACGGGCGGGCAAGGCGGCCCATCGGTTTGCAGGTGCCTATATCGACGAGACAGACGCGTTAGGGCTGGCCACGTTGGAGCCGCCCGCCTGGACGATCCTCACCCATCGGCTTTCGGGGCTTTCCTCGACGGCCCTTCGCGAAAATGTCTTGGAATCAGACTAAATTACTAGATCAAGAGTAAGAAGAACCGGCCCCTACTATCTATTGAAACTTGGCTAGCCGGCAGTTTATTGTGAGGGGGTGAAGTGGCGGTTGTTGAAGAAGCCCCGAGCGTCGTGCAGAGGGACCTAGTCTTGAAGCCACTTCCAGGAGCAATGGCAGAAGGAAACCCACGCAAACATGCGCTCACCTAGCGAGGGTACTGTAAATGGTACGCCTCCATCCGGTCTCGCGACATTCAGCGCGGAGCCGGGAAGACTGCTCAAGGTCGTGACTGATACGCTGGACGGCGCCAAAGCCGAAGATGTCTCGGTCATCGATTTGGATGGAAAGACTTCGATTGGCGACTATATGGTTGTTGCCTCGGGTCGTTCGCAGCGGCATGTCGGCGCCGTAGCCGACCATCTCATCAAAGCGCTTAAAGACGAAGGCTATGGCCGTGCGCGCGTCGAAGGACTGCCCCAGGGCGACTGGGTGCTGATCGATGCGGGCGAGGTTATCGTCCATCTCTTTCGGCCTGAGGTTCGTGAGTTCTACAACCTCGAAAAGATGTGGTCCGCGGATCGGCCCGTGGAGAGATTGGTGGTCTGATCGGCAGACTGCCGCCTGCGGCTGCAGCGGGGATTGGCTATGCGGCTGCTGATCGCCGCGGTTGGCAAGCTCAAGCAGGGACCGGAGCGACAGCTCTGGACCCATTATCTCGGCCGGGCTGAAGCGCTCGGCCGCAATCTGGGTCTGTCGCCGCTCTCATCGGTTGAGCTACCCGAATCACGCGCCCAAGCGGAGTCCATACGCCGGTCTGCCGAGGCCGAGGCGCTGTTGACGAAACTTCCCAAGGACTTCGCCGTTGTGTGTCTGGACCCAAAGGGCAAGGCTTATTCCAGCGAGGCATTCTCGAAGGCTCTTGCGGTGTGGCGTGACGATGCGCGGGCGCCAGGCGTTGCCTTCGCGCTGGGCGGACCCGATGGGATTGGAGAAGCGGTTCTTGAACGCGCTGAGATATCGCTGTCGTTAGGGCCTATGACGCTGCCCCATGGGCTTGCGCGCATTGTGCTCGCCGAGCAACTCTACCGGGCAATGACCATCCTGGCGGGGCACCCCTATCACCGGGCCTGAGGGGAGAAGGTTAAGGATTCTTAAGCCATTTGCCTTGATTCTGCCTTTTCCCTCCGGTGCCATCGACTGAACGGCCAGAACGCATGGCGCACAACGAGCGATCGATCTTCACCACTCGCAACATTCGCGCCGCCCTGCTCATTGGGGCGCTGTTTGTGGTGCCGGCTAGCGGCGTCCACGGCCAAGACGATCTCTCGCGGGACGAAGCCAAAAAGCGTCTCGACGAGACCGAACAGGAGTTGGAATCCAGCAGGGTCAGGGCTGAGGGGCTCACCAAAGACCTAGCGGCACTGGCCGAAGAAAGGGCGAGGCTTAGAACCGAGCTCATCGAGGCCGGCAAACGGGTTCAGGAGAGCGAAGCGAAGCTTTCCGAAACCGAAAGTGAACTTGCGGAGCTGACCGCGCAAGTGAACGTCATGCAGACCTCGATCGATGAGCGGAAGGCCGCGATTGTGACCATGTTGAGCGCGATGCAAAGGATTGGACGGACGCCGCCGCCGGCGATCGTCACAAGACGCGACGACGCGCTGAAGGTCGTGCGTGGCGCCATGCTGCTCGCAGAGGTCTATCCGGAGCTCAAGTATCAGGCCGATAGCCTGACCGACAGCTTGCAGGACCTCTCCGCGATTGAGGAGCGCGTCCGCACCGAGCGGGATGCACAGCGGCGGGAAGCGAATCAGCTATCCGCTGAACAGGCGCGCCTGGATGAGCTCATTGCGACGAAAAAGTCCCGGGAGGCACGGGACCAAAAGGAGCTCGCCGCGTTGACCCAATCGGCTCAGACGCTGGCCTCCGAGGTCGATAGCCTGAGCGACTTGGTCGAGAAGCTCGACAAGAAGATCGCCAAGGCTGAAGTCGCTCAATATGACGCCGAGGTCGAGGCCGAGAAGGCGCTTAGAGAACGTCTAAAGCAGGAAGTGATGGCCACGCCGGCCAATGAGCGGGTGGTTGAGCTCAAGCCGGCCCGGAAGAAGGTCGCTTTCGCGAACCCCGATCGGATGACGCCGGCCCTCCCATTCGATGACGTCAAGGGTAGCCTGCGGTTGCCAGCCCAAGGGCGTCAGACGCGCCAGTTTGGCGATAAGGATGCTGCGGGCAGCGCGCTCCAAGGGGTCTCTGTGCAGACCCGCCCGGAGGCTCGGGTCACGGCGCCGGCAGATGGCTGGGTGGTCTATTCAGGGCCCTTCCGGTCCTATGGCCAACTCTTGATCATCAATGCTGGCGGGGGCTATCATATTTTGCTCGCGGGGATGAGCCGCATTGACGTCAGCCTCGGCCAATTCGTTCTTGCTGGCGAGCCGATCGCTGTCATGGGCGACGCTACGGCGCCGAGTAATCGCGGCGGCCAAAACTCACGCCCCGTCCTCTATGTCGAGTTTAGGAAGGACGGAAGGCCAATAGACCCCGGTCCATGGTGGGCCGAGGCATCTGGGAAGGTGCAAGGATGATGCGGAAGTCCGAATATGCCCTCTGGGCGCTCTTGGTGGTTGCGGTTATTGCCGCTAGCTCGACTGTGGTGAGCCTAGCGCGGAGCCCTTCGGCCGAGGCCGCGAATTCGGAGATTTATGATCAGCTCAATCTGTTTGGCGAGGTTCTGGAGCGGGTCCGCCAGGGCTACGTGGAAGAACCAGAGAACAAGGAGCTCATAAAGTCCGCTATCGACGGAATGCTTGCAGCTCTTGACCCGCACTCCGCGTATCTGACGCCTGACGGCCACGAGGATATGCGGGTCCAGACCAAGGGCAAATTCGGCGGTCTCGGGATCGAGGTCACGATGGAAAAGGGCCTCGTGAAAGTTGTCGCGCCGATCGCGGATACGCCCGCCGACAAGGCCAAAATCCGGAGCGGCGATCTAATCACCCGTATCGATGACGACGAAGTTCTGGGCATGACGCTTCAGAAGGCCGTCGAGAAGATGCGCGGCGAGGTCGGATCTCCCATCACCCTCATGATTATTCGCGAGGGTGAGGACGAACCGATGAAGTTCACCTTCAACCGCGGGCTGATTGAGATAAACCCGGTGAAGTACAACGCCGAAGGCGACGATGTCGGCTACATTCGGATCACAACCTTCAACGAGCAGACGACTGAGAAGCTCGTCAAAGCCGTCAACGAACTGAAGACGGAATTGGGATCAAACCTGAAGGGCTACATTATCGACCTTCGCAACAACCCCGGCGGTCTGCTTGATCAGGCGATTGCCGTGTCCGATGCCTTCCTCGATGAAGGTGCGATCGTCTCAACCCGCGGCCGCAACAAAGAAGACGTCCAGAAGGAGTTCGCGCGAAAGGGCGACATTACCGACGGCAAGGACCTTGTTGTGCTTATCAATGGCGGTTCCGCGTCGGCTTCGGAGATCGTTGCCGGTGCGCTTAAGGATCTCAAGCGTGCGACCGTTATCGGTACGCAGTCCTTTGGCAAGGGTTCGGTGCAGACAATTATCCCGCTCGGATCGACAAAGGGTGCTCTGCGTCTTACCACCGCGCGCTACTACACGCCGGAAGGGGTCTCCATTCAGGCCACCGGTATTACGCCCGACAAGGTGGTCGAGGAGGAGCTTCCCGAAGACGTGAAGAAGAGAGAGGAGCTGATTGGTACGCGTGGCGAGGCCAATCTGCGTGGGCACCTCAAGAACGAAGGCAACGAGGATGGCAAGAAGGAGAAATCCGGCAGTTCGTCCTGGATACCCGAAGACAAGACGAAAGACACCCAGCTCAATTATGCGCTTGAGCTGCTGCGTGGCACCAAGTCGGTCGATACGGAACTAAAGCAAAAGGCTGAGGCTGAGGCCGCAAACAAACCAGAGGCGGCAAACTAGACGACAGGTCCGCAAGAGCGTAATCCGTGGGGGAAACGTTCGGCGGACTTGGCCGGCTAATGTCTGGTGTACTAGCCTTGATGACCTAAGCTTGGCACAAGGGCGGTGACCAGACAGTCGGGTCTGGAAGTGGGGAGGACGACAACATGAAGGCCACAGGATGAAGGCCCTAGCTGTCGCGTCGGGGATAGTATTCTGGACCTTGGTGATTGGCGTCACCACGCTGATCTTTCTGTCCGGGCCTGAGCCGGCGGAGGTCGTGCAGATCGACGCGGCGCCTGCCGCACCGCCTGCCGCCGCGGCTCCCGGCGGCATTGTGCCGCCGCCCGGTTTTTCGGTGACGGCGCCGCGCCTACCCGCAGCGCCACGGCCACCCGGGCCGCCCATGGCTCCGCCCGGACAAGGCGCAAATACCATGCCCATGGCTCCCGCAGCTCCGCCAGTGACGGTGCCGCCGGCACCGGCTTTTCCTGGACAGAGCGGCGCGCTTGAGGACGAGGAGTCCAGCGTCGCCGACGCGCCCACGAGCGACATGGCAACGAGCGAGGCGCGCGCTAGCGCGGCCTCTCTTGCGAGCTTGGTTCCGGGTATCGATCAGTCGACCGACGATCCGCTTGCCGAAGCACCGGTCGCGGCGGTTGTGGAAGAGTCTCCCTATGGACCCCTACCGAAGGTCGCTGCTGATGGAAGCCGTCCTGCGGAAGTCTATGCCCGGCCCTCGGACTATGGTGCTGTACAAGGCGGACCGCCAAGGGTGGCAGTCCTCTTGAACGGACTCGGCGTACCGGGAGCCTCGGATGGCGACATCATCAAAGGGCTGCCGCCTCCGGTGAGCATCGCTTTCGGCGCCTACGGGCGCGGTCTCCAGGAGCGAGTGACAGAGGCTCGCACGGCTGGGCACGAGGTCTTTCTCGCGATCCCCCTGGAGCCCAACAACTACCCAACAAAAGACCCCGGCCCACACGCTCTGCTCACCACACTCCCCCCTAAAGACAACATCAAGCGCCTCCAATGGGCCATGTCGCGCTATTCTGGCTATATTGGCGTGACCAACTACATGGGCGCCAAATTCCAAGCCGATCTCGGCTCTATTGCCCCCGTCTTCGAAGAGCTCAAGCGCCGCGGTCTTCTCTACCTCTCAGATGGCAGTACAGATGCTGCGGTGACCGACAGGGTGGCAACCGCGCTGCAGCTAGACTACGACGTTGCGGATGTTCAGCTCGATGATGGGCGCATGGATCGCCAACTCGCCAAGCTCGAAGCGGCAGCGAAGGAGAACGGGGCTGCCATTGGCGTGGCCAAGGCGGCGCCTGGTACCGTCAAGCGGATTGCCGATTGGGCTGGCTCGTTAGAGGGCAAAGGTCTTGTGCTCGTGCCGGTGAGTGCTGCTGTACGGAACCGCCAGCAAAGCTGACGACGGTTCTCCGTGTTACGTCCTCGCACCGCCCAATCTTTGGCGCTGACGCAACCTCGCAATCTCCAATGGATCCAGCTAAAGCCATGACCAAGTCCAGTAAGCTGCCTTTCCGCCCGTGTGCGGGCGTGATGCTGCTGAACGCCGAAGGAAAGGTGTTTGTTGGGCGGCGATCGGAGCGCAAGGGCACATCGGAGGGCAAAGGGCAGTGGTGGCAGATGCCCCAAGGCGGGATCGACAAGGGGGAGGAACCTGAGGATGCCGCGCGCCGGGAGCTGTGGGAAGAAACCGGTGTCCGCAGGGCCACGTTCCTGGCGCAAACCGAGGATTGGTTGACCTACGACCTGCCGGATGAACTCGTTGGTGTGGCTTGGAAGGGGAAGTATCGCGGTCAGAAGCAAATGTGGTACGCCGCCCGCTTTGAGGGCTCCGAGAGCGAGATCGATCTCAAGCCACGCCCCAAACACAAGGCGGAATTCGATGCTTGGCAATGGGTCCCGATGGCGGCGTTGCCGACTCTCGTGGTGCCCTTCAAACGCGCCGTCTACGCGTCAGTCGTCGAAGCGTTTTCCCATCTTGCTGTGAAATAGAAGGCGCCGCCAGGACGGAGCCAAAAGGTGACCAACAACAAGGCACCCAACAAAAAGGGAGGCGCTAGGCCTCCCTTGGAACTCGGTGTCTCATCTTGCCTTAGGCATGAAGCGCCGACTGTACCTGCCGGAGATGTTCCAGCGTCATCTGAGCCCGGTCCTTGGCCTCGCCGGCGAGATCAGCGACGTCTTCCTCGGCGTTAGAGATCTCTTGCGAGAGCTGTTCGGGATCCAACTCATCGAGATCGACCGCCCGTTCCGCCAAGACGGTGAGGCCTGCAGGGATCACTTCGGCGAACCCGCCCCGCGCAAAGAAGCGCTGGCGTTTGCCGTCTGCAAAATCGATCTCAAGCAATCCAGGCCGCAGCGTCGCAATGAGCGGTGCGTGCTTGGCCATGATCGTCAAGTCACCCTCGGCCCCCGGAACCAGCACCTGCTCGACCTCGCCTGAGAACAGCAACTTCTCCGGCGACACCAGCTCAAATTTGAACGCATCGGGCATTAAGCGGCCTCGGCTGCAAGCTTCTCGGCCTTGGCGACAGCTTCTTCAATCGTGCCGACCATATAGAACGCCGCCTCGGGCAGGTGATCGTAGTCACCGTCGCAGAGCCCCTTGAAGCCCGCGATCGTGTCCTTGATATCGACGAGGACGCCCGGCGAGCCGGTGAAGACCTCGGCCACGTGGAACGGCTGCGATAGGAAGCGCTCGATCTTGCGGGCGCGCGCAACGGTGAGCTTATCCTCCTCGGACAGCTCGTCCATGCCTAGAATGGCGATGATGTCTTGCAGGGCCTTGTAACGCTGCAGGATCTCCTGCACCTGACGGGCGACCGCATAGTGCTCCTCGCCGAGGATGCGCGGGTCAAGCATGCGCGAGCTGGAGTCGAGCGGGTCCACGGCCGGGTAGATGCCCTTCTCGGCGATGGTGCGCGATAGCACGGTGGTGGCATCCAAGTGGGCGAACGATGTCGCCGGCGCCGGGTCGGTCAAGTCGTCAGCCGGCACATAAATGGCTTGCACCGAGGTGATCGAGCCTTTCTGCGTGGTGGTGATGCGCTCTTGCAGTGCGCCCATGTCCGTCGCAAGGGTCGGCTGATAGCCCACGGCCGAAGGAATGCGGCCGAGAAGCGCGGACACTTCGGAGCCGGCCTGGGTAAAGCGGAAGATATTGTCCACGAAGAACAGCACGTCCTGGCCTTCGTCGCGGAACGACTCGGCAACGGTCAGGCCGGACAGTGCAACGCGAGCGCGGGCTCCGGGCGGCTCGTTCATCTGGCCATAGACGAGAGCGCATTTCGAACCCTCGATGGAGCCCTCTTTGGGGTCTTTGTTCACCTTGGATTCGATCATCTCGTGGTAGAGGTCATTGCCCTCACGGGTCCGCTCGCCAACGCCGGCAAACACGGAATAACCGCCGTGCGCCTTCGCGACGTTGTTGATTAGCTCCATAATCAGCACGGTCTTGCCCACGCCGGCGCCCCCGAACAGGCCGATCTTGCCGCCCTTGGCGTAGGGTGCGAGGAGGTCCACGACCTTGATGCCCGTGACGAGAATCTCTGATTCCGTCGCCTGGTCTACGTAAGTCGGTGCGCCTGCGTGAATCGGACGGCTATCTGTCGTCTCGATGGGACCGAGCTCGTCCACCGGCTCACCGATCACATTCATGATGCGGCCGAGGGTCTTCGGTCCCACGGGAACGGCGATCGGCTCGCCCGTATCGACCACCTGCTGGCCGCGGACGAGACCTTCAGTAGAGTCCATGGCGATGGTGCGAACCGTGTTCTCACCAAGATGCTGGGCCACTTCGAGAACGAGGCGGTTGCCCTGGTTCTCGGTTTCGAGCGCGTTCAGAATTTCCGGCAGGTGCTCGTCGAACTGCACGTCAACGACAGCGCCGGTCACCTGGCGAATATGGCCCTTAGGGCCTTTGCCTTCGGCGATGCGCTTCTCTTGCTTCTTGGTCTCTGCCACCACGGGTTTGTTTGCCATCGTTCCGTTCCTTGACTGACTAAATGGCCTCTGCACCGGAGATGATCTCGATCAGCTCCTTGGTGATCTGGGCCTGGCGGGTCCGGTTATAGTTCAGCGTCAGCTTGCCGATCATTTCGCCGGCATTGCGCGTCGCGCTATCCATGGCGCTCATACGCGCGCCTTGCTCCGACGCAGCATTCTCGAGCAGCGCCTTAAAAATCTGAGTCGTGATGTTGAGTGGCAGCAGATCGGCGAGAATATCGGCCTCCTCGGGCTCGTACTCGTAGATCGCCCCCTCTAGATCGACGCCGCCTTCGGCTCCTTCCGGAATCGATGCAGGAATGAGCTGCTGCGCCATCGGCTTTTGGCTGATGACCGATTTGAACTCGGCGAAGAACAGTGTGGCGACGTCGAACTCGCCAGCCTCGAACATCGATCTGACCCGCTGGCCGACCTGGTCGGCGTGTTCGAATGTCAGCTGCTTGATGCCGCGAAACTCGATCGTGTCGATAATCTGCGCCGCGAACTGGCGGCGAAGCTGATCGTATCCCTTCTTGCCAACGCAGAGGATCTTGACCTCTTTGCCCTGGCCCGTCAGCTCCAACACTTTCTCGCGGGCCTTGCGCACGATTGAGGAGTTGAAGCCGCCACACAGGCCGCGCTCGGATGTGCAAACAATCAAGAGATGCACATCATCCTTGCCCGTTCCAACCATCAGAGGCGAACCGACGCCCTCAAGGCCCTTCAAGGCCTCTGCAAGGTTCGACAGCACAGCCTCCATGCGCTCGGCATAGGGTCGTGCGGCTTCGGCGGCCGTCTGCGCGCGCCGCAGCTTCGCCGCGGCCACCATCTGCATGGCTTTCGTGATCTTCTGGGTCGCCTTAACCGAGGCGATGCGGTTCCGAAGCTCCTTTAGCGAGGCCATGGATCAGCTCACGCAAAGGCTTTGGAGAACTTGTCGGCCGCGGCCTTGAGCTTGTCGCCGGACTCATCGGAGATCTTCTTCTCGTCGCGGATCGTGTCGAGAAGGTCCTGATGCTCGGTGTGCATATACCGCAGCCACTCTTCCTCGAAGCGGCTGATCTGGTCGACCGACAGGTCGTCCAGGTAGCCATTCACGCCCATATAGATGGACACGACCTGTTCCTCGACCGTCAACGGCGAGAACTGTGGTTGTTTCAGAAGCTCAGTCAGACGCGCGCCGCGGTTCAGCAGCTTCTGCGTCGTGGCGTCGAGGTCCGAACCGAACTGAGCGAAGGCCGCCATCTCGCGATACTGGGCCAGCTCACCCTTAATCTTGCCTGCGACCTGCTTCATGGCCTTGATCTGCGCCGAAGAGCCCACGCGGGACACCGACAGACCCACGTTCACGGCCGGACGGATGCCCTG
>JASJEH010000101.1 GCA_030064755.1 Methyloceanibacter sp.
GGCCAACAAGAAAAAGACTGTGATGACAGACACGACAACGCGCGCGCAGGGCCAGACCACCCCCGAAACCAAGCCGATGTCCAAGCCGAAGCCGGTTCAGCCGCACGCGGAGCGGGATTGGAGCGAGACCCTGTTTTTGCCCAAGACCGACTTTCCAATGAAGGCGGGGCTCCCGAAGCGGGAGCCCGAGCTGCTGCAGCGCTGGGCCGAGATGAAGCTCTATGAGCGCCTGCGCGAGAAGGGGCAGACCAAGGAGAAGTTTGTTCTGCACGATGGGCCGCCATATGCGAACGGCCATCTCCATATCGGGCACGCCCTGAACAAGATCCTGAAAGACGTGATCTGCCGGTCGCAAGCCATGATGGGCAAGGACGCCAACTACGTGCCCGGCTGGGATTGTCACGGCCTTCCCATCGAATGGAAAGTCGAGGAGGAGAAGTACCGCTCCAAGGGCAAGGCCAAGCCGGATTTCACGGACGCCGAAGCCATCGTGGCCTTTCGCCGTGAGTGCCGCGCCTATGCGGCCCATTGGCTAGATGTGCAGCGCGACGAGTTCAAGCGCCTCGGTATCGAAGGCGACTGGGACGATCCGTACACCACGATGAATTACAAGGCCGAAGCCACCATTGCGTCCGAACTCATGAAGTTTGCGATGAACGGATTGCTCTATCGCGGGTCGAAGCCCGTGATGTGGTCCGTGGTGGAACGTACGGCTCTGGCCGAGGCGGAGGTCGAGTACCAGGAGATCGAAAGCCCGGCGATCTATGTGAAGTTTCCGGTGATGTTCGGGGCCGACGACCACACTGTGCCGGCGCTTCTACAAAATGCATCCGTCGTGATCTGGACGACGACGCCTTGGACGATCCCAGGTAACCGCGCCGTCTCTTATTCGTCGACAATCTCCTACGGTCTGTATGAGGTCACACAGGCTCCAGAGGACAATTGGGCCAAAACCGGAGAGAAGCTCATTCTAGCGGATGCGCTTGCGGACACGGTAAAGTCGGCCGCCCGGATTGAGGACTGGAACCGGACCGCAGATGTGACGGCAGCCATGCTCGGGCAGGCCATGTGCGCCCATCCCTTGGCTGACGAGAATGCCTATCGGTTCAAAGTGCCACTGCTCGCAGGCGACCACGTCACCGAGGATGCCGGTACCGGATTTGTGCACACGGCGCCCGGCCATGGCGCGGACGATTACAATATCTGGGTCGAAAGCGAGAGCCTTCTGCGGGACCGCGGGATCGATAGGACGATCCCGTTCACGGTCGACGAAGCCGGCTTCTTTACGAAAGACGCGCCGCGCTTCGAGGGCAAGCGCGTGGTCAACGACAAGGGCAAGTTCGGCGATGCCAATGACACGGTAATCCGCGCGCTCATGGAGGGGAACGCGCTGCTAGCCCGTGCCCGCCACCGCCACGACTACCCGCACTCTTGGCGCTCCAAGAAGCCCATCATTTTCCGGGCCACGCCTCAGTGGTTCATTGCCATGGATGAAGGCTTCGACTCGGGCGATACCTTGCGCGCCCGCGCCATGGACGCGATCGAGGAGACGCGCTTCGTGCCGCCGCAAGGGGAGAAACGCATCAAGGGCATGGTTGAGACACGGCCCGACTGGGTCGTCTCAAGGCAACGCGCCTGGGGTGTGCCAATCACTGTTTTCGTACACAAGGAAACCGGCGAGGTTATTCCGCGCCGGGACTTCAATGCCTCCGGCGCGTTGATCGACCGTATCGCGGATTCTTTTGCGGCGGAGGGTGCCGACGCCTGGTTTGTCGAGGGCGCCAAGGAACGCTTCCTCGACGGCCTCGTGGACGACCCTGATTCTTGGGACAAGGTCGGCGACATTCTCGATGTCTGGTTCGATTCTGGCTCGACCCATGCCTTCGTGCTGGAGCAGCGTCCAGACCTGAAATGGCCAGCCTCGCTCTATCTCGAAGGATCGGACCAGCATCGTGGCTGGTTCCAGTCCTCGCTGCTGGAATCTTGTGGCACACGCGGCCGCGCGCCGTTCGACGAAGTGCTGACACATGGCTTCGTCAACGACGAGGATGGGCGCAAGATGTCGAAGTCGCTCGGCAACGTTGTCTCGCCGCAAGATGTAATCCGCCAGTCGGGTGCGGAAATCCTGCGACTTTGGGCCATGAGTTCCGACTACGCGGACGACTTGCGGATCGGGCCGGACATCATCAAGGCGAATGTCGACTCATATCGCCGTCTACGGAACACGTTGCGCTTCTTGCTCGGCAATCTCGCGCACTATCGCGACGCTCTTGCCGTTTCTTACGACGAAATGCCTGAGCTGGAACGCTATATGCACGCCCGCATCGCCGAACTCGATGCCTTGGTGCGCGAGGGCTACATCGTCTACGACTTCAAACGGGTCTTCCACGCTCTGTTGAACTTCTGCGTCAATGATCTGTCGGCGTTCTATTTCGACATCCGCAAGGACGCGCTTTATTGCGATCCGATTGATAGCCTCACGCGGCGCGCCTCGCTCACCGTCTTGGACCGGCTCTTCGCCGCGCTCACGGCATGGCTCGCACCCATGCTGTGTTTCACCATGGAGGAGGCGTGGCTGACGCGCTTCCCGAACGACAAGGGTTCTGTCCACCTGCGCGACTTCCCGGATGTGCCGGAGACTTGGGACAATCCCGTTCTTCGCGCGAAATGGCAGAAGGTTCGCCAGGTCCGTCGCGTTGTTACAGGCGCACTGGAGGTTGAACGGCGCGAACAGCGTATTGGCTCCAGTCTGGAGGCTGCACCGAAGGTCTATGTGGCTGACGTGGAATTGCAGGACGCTGTTGAAGGCTTGGACCTGGCCGAGATCGCGATCACAAGCGGCGCGACCCTCATTGCAGGGGAGGGCCCGGCGGACGCATTCCGGCTTGAAGACGTCCCCGGCGTGGCTGTCGTCCCGGCCCGAGCGATAGGAAACAAGTGCGCAAGGTGTTGGAAGATCCTTGCCGATGTCGGCGCCGACCCCGAGTTCCCGACGCTGTCGCCCCGGGACGCAGAAGCCGTACGCCAGTTCGACCGGCATGCGGCAAGTGCGAGGTAGAACCATGTTGCGTCGCTGGCTTTGGGGACCCTATTCGCCGCTTGGCCTTTCGGTGGCCTTGCTGGCGCTTCTGGCGGATCAGGGGAACAAGCTATGGATGCTCTATGTCTTTGACATTGGGAGCAGGCAGCCCGTTGAGGTCACTCCGTTTTTCGACCTGATCCTCGTTTGGAACAAGGGCATCAGCTATGGGCTGCTTCAGCAGGACGGCCTGGTGGGGCGCTTGGCGCTCATCGCGTTCGCAATCGTCGTAAGCTTGGCGCTGGTCGTGTGGTTAGCCCGGATCACCTCGGGCTTGGCGGCGGTTGCGATCGGCCTCATTGTCGGCGGTGCAGCGGGAAACGCCATCGACCGGGCGGTCCACGGGGCCGTCGCGGACTTTTACTCATTTCACGCTTTCGGATTTCAGTGGTACATCTTCAACATCGCGGATGTCGCCATCGTTGCGGGGGTGATCGGCCTCCTTTACGACTCGCTCTTCGGGGGTCACAAAAAGGCCGGAAACCCCTCTAAAATGTAGGCAAATCCCGCGTTTTCGGGGTTTGAGGGGACTTTTTGGGGAACATCGTAGCCATAAATGCCGGACGACGGCTTAGGACGGTCGCAGCAATGCTTGCCTGCGCCGCGCTCCTTGGCGGCTGCGGCGGAGGCGTCGAGCTGGAAGGCAAAGTCTTCGATTATGCCGGTCTCTCCGGCCAAGTCGGCGGTCCGAAGGCCGAGCCGACGATGAACGCCCGCGCGCCTCTCATGGTGCCGCCCAGCACCCAAAGTCTTCCAGCGCCCACCGAGACACGCTCAGTCGCCGCCAGCCGCCAGGATTGGCCGGACGACCCCGAAAAGGTGCGAGTTCGTGAGATTGAGCAGCAGAAAGCCATTACGGCGGAAGCAGAGGCTGCCGCGGACCCGTTGAATCCCTATGCGGGCAAAGAAACGCTGCTCGACAAGCTGTTTACGGGCTTCAAGAAGAAGACGGTCGAAGAGCCGGTTCCTGACGTGCCCGAGCCCGATGCATCCGACGCCATACCAGGCTCGGCCGTCGCTACGCGGAGCCAGCCCATCACGCCGCATCAGGCCCAGGCGCCGCTTCCTGACCAGAATACTGAAGCTTTCGAGCCTCAGGCCCCAAGCAGTTATCAGACAGGTCCGGGCAGCAACAGGGCGCTCTACTAGCCTCGCTCGGCAATGCCCCCTTGGTGCTTCTTCCGGCACGTCAAGTGCGGCCGCCAGATGCCGGGAAACCTTGCGAATCTGTAAGTTTGGCCACTGCCGATTGAGCGCTACACTTGCTTGAATGAATGGTCCGGACGCCCGACATAGTAGGGTAGGGTAGCGTCCAGGAGGCGTTGCGGGCCGCGTGGCGTTCGCTTGGCGTCACTCCCTCTAGAGCCTTTCATGGCTAGATTGAATCATTCTGCCGAGGCGTTTTGGGTTCAGGATCGAGGAAAAATTTGAGAGCATATCCTGCGATACGGTCGAGAATTTTTCCGACGATCATGGGCCTAAAACGCCCGGTCCCGAAGGGATTGCGCTCTGATGGCGCTCCGTGGCGAAACAGTCCTCGACCGATGCACACGCATCGCTCTTCGGCCTGGTTCACCACAGCGCATCCAACAGATGCGCAACAGAATTGATCCAATCTAGCCATGAAAGGCTCTAGCCTTCCCGCTAAAGGTGCGACGAATGTTCAAACAATGGATCGCCGCGTCCCGTTCAAGGGCCGGTTTGGTCGTAACTCTGGTGAGCCTATCGATGCCAGTTGCCACGCTGACTACCAACGCCCAGGAGGCGCCCCCGCCCAAGGTGTCCTCGGAGAAAACCGACAAGAGGGCCTTCGAATTTTCGCTGAGTAATGGGTTGGACGTGGTCGTGATACCGGATCATCGCGCTCCCGTTGTCACACAGATGGTTTGGTACAAGGTCGGCGCGGCTGACGAACCGCCGGGCGTTTCGGGCATCGCGCACTTCCTAGAGCACTTGATGTTCAAGGGAACGGAGACCATTCCGGCAGGTCAGTTCTCGAAGATGATCGCTCGGAAAGGTGGCGACGACAACGCCTTCACCAGCCAGGACGTAACGGCCTATTTTCAGCGCGTCGCGAAGGACCGTCTCGCTTCTGTGATGGAGATGGAGGCGGATCGGATGGCGAACCTGCGCTTGTCGGAGACGGACGTGGTCACCGAACGCGACGTGATCCTAGAGGAGCGCCGCTCTCGGGTGGACAACGATCCAAGCAGTCTGCTGCAAGAGCAGATGATGGCAGCGCTTTACCGCAATCACCCCTACGGTATTCCCGTCATCGGCTGGGAACACGAGATGCGCGAGCTCGATCGCGAGGACGCGCTCGATTTCTACGATAGGTTCTATGCGCCCGAGAACGCGATCCTTATTGTTGCCGGCGACGTTAAGCCTGATGACGTACTCGCGCTCGCGAAGAAGACGTTCGGTAAAATCCCCGGTCGTGAAAAGCCCATCAAGCGTGAGCGCCCCGAAGAGCCTGAGCATGAGGCATCGGTCACCGTGACGCTTGAGGACCCACGTGCTGGGCGCACAACGGTACAGCGCTACTACACCGCGCCGAGCTATGCCTCTGCAGCGGCGGGAGAAGCCGAGGCGCTCGATCTTCTTGCTCGGGTCATGGCCCATGGGAGTACGGGGCGGATCTACAAAAGCCTTGTCGTGGACGAGAAGGCAGCGGCGTCCGCCGGCGGTTGGTACTCGGATTCGGGACTCGACTCCGGCCGGATTGGCTTTTACGCGATCGCTGGCGAGGACGACACGCCTGAGCAGATGGAAGCGGCTATCGACAAAGTCATTGATGACGTGCGTGAAAACGGCGTGACTCAAGACGAACTAGATCGGGCCCGCGCAGGGCTGTTAGCCGAATATGTCTATACGTCGGACTCGATTTCGCGCATGGCGCGCCAATATGGTTGGCGTTTGGCTATGGGGCTAACTGTGGAAGACGTAGAGGATTGGCCCAACCGGATAAAGGCCATCACCGTCGATGACGTCCGCAGGGTCGCTATGGATTACCTCGTGGATGAGAACTCTGTCACGGGTATCCTCAAGCCCTCGGCGGAGCAGACGAGCCGCGTCCAAGAGAAGCCCGTCTCGGCTGCCGGCAAGGACAAGTCTTAAGAATGGCGATTTCCGTCCGCAATTCGCTGACAGCGTTCGGGCTTGGCGTGGCCCTGGCCGCGAGTGCATTTGTCGCCGCCCCGGCGCTGGCGCAGAAGGCACTGCAGGACACGACCATGTCCCCGGCCAAAGACACCGCTCAAGGAAACACGATGAATATCCAAGAAGTCACGAGCCCGGGCGGAATCAAAGCTTGGCTGGTGGAAAGCCACGGCAATCCGCTCATCGCGATGCGCTTCGCATTCTTTGGTGGCGCAGCCCAAGATGCTCCCGGCAAAGAGGGGCAAGCCTATTTCGTGACCTCGATGATGGACGAGGGCGCCGGCGAGCTCGATGCGACTGCGTTCCAAGAGCGTGCACAGTCTCTCGCAATGAAGCTGGACTTCGATGCTAGCCGAGACGTGATGCTGGGCTCGCTTCAGACCCTGACCGAAAACAAGGATGAGGTCTTTGAGCTCGCGCGGCTCGCTATGGCCGAGCCACGGTTCGACGAAGACGCGATGGCGCGCGTCAGAGAGCAAATCCTCGCCGGGCTCAAATACGATGAGAACGATCCGGCCACCGTCGCCTCGCTCGCCTGGGATCGTATCGCCTTTGACGATCATCCCTACGGTAGGCCGGTGAAGGGAACACCGGCATCCATTGGAGGTATGACGACAAACGACCTTCGCGATTATGTTCGGCGCGTGTTCGCACAAGACAAGCTTATC
>JASJEH010000042.1 GCA_030064755.1 Methyloceanibacter sp.
GCGGCAGTCGCGCAGGCCGATTGCCTGCCGCGTAGCGTGCACTCCATGACGGAAATGCGCCAAGCGCCCGAGCGCCAGGGATGGGTGTGCACAGGCATTGTAAATCTCGATATCGAGTATACAGCCTGGTATCGCCGCTTCCTCGAACGCATGGACGATAACAGGGACGCACTCGCCGCCTTGCGCTCGCTCGATTTCTTCGACGAGGTCCGCAAGAAGTACGCTGATATGCGTGATTGCTTAGAGCTTGGCGTGCTTGGGGGCGCTATGCATACGTATGCCCGTAAGCCCTGACCTGTGGCATGGGGGTTACACGGAGCAGTAATCTTGTATGATTAGCCTTGGTTGTCTTGCGTCTCCGATTCGCGCCCGTGAAACGCCGCAATAGTGGCGCTTTTCCGAGCAGAATTGATGGAAGCAAGAGAAATGGGGGAGATCTGCACTCGTGCGATTGATTCCTCTCCATCCGAGAGTTGTCAGTGTACTGGCTATTGTGGGCGCTACCGCCATGGTGGTTTGCTCCTGCGCCTCCCACGCGCTTAGCGAAGAGCATTTCGGCGAGATTCCACCATGGCTGGAGAAGCATGTGGGAGAGGGCGACGGCCAAATCCCTAAGATCGTTCTGCAGCGCGCTCGCGCCTATTACATGCAGAAGGTCGTTGAGGGTGCAGCTAAGAACCCGTGCTACTTCGCAATGGACGCGACCCGGCCGAGCGTTGCGCGCAGTGGTGGTGTGGCGCGCCGGTTCTATATCATTTGTGAACACGATATGTCCTTCCGCGCCGTCTCGTCAGGATACGGCAATGGACGCCGATTGCCCGGCGCAAACTTTGCGAATGGCAAGCGTTGCGCGAAGAACTTCGGCAATGCCGAGGGCTCCAAGCTAACGACCGGCGGCGGCTATGTGACAGCCGAAACGCGCACCTCCTTTAAGGGCTACTACAGGACACGGGGTAAGTCGGTTCCACTCGTACGCGCGTTCGTGCAGTTCGAGGGCGAGGGCGACACGGCCAATGCGCGCGAACGCGCGATTGGTGGTCATTCGGCCGTGTTGCTGCGGGGGATGTGCTTGCGCAAACGGCCCAAGAGCCCGTATGCGAACAAGAAGGGCTATGTTCCTTATGGCAGGCTGCTGGACTATAGCTCGGGCCGCAGCAATGGCTGTACCAGTTGGACCCCAGAAGCCTCGGAAGTTATCGTGGATATGATCAAGGATCGTCCGACGACGGTCTATATCTATCCGGAGTCTCGCGATATCGATGCGGTACGCGAGGCTGTGAAGGCGGGCAAGAGCCTGTCGAGTGCTGGGGTCTACTGGAGCGCGAGATGTTTGCGCGAAATCGGCTCACCAAAGTTCTGGACGAAAGAAAAGCTGGAGCCGATCATCGCCAAACATAGAAAGTCCCTTCCGAGCCGACCGCCGCGCCCCTTGCCGATCTGCAGATCGGGGTGATCCAGTCGCCACGCCGCATCGCGTCGTAGGTTTCCGCGTGATAGGGTCCCCGCGAGATTGAGGGAGGTAGGGTATGGCGCTGCTTATCATCGGCATCGTTGTTTTTCTGGGCATCCATCTGCTGCCCACATTCCAGGGCGCACGCCAGGCACTGGTCGATAGGCTCGGTGAGAACGGCTACAAGGCGTTCTTCTCCATCGCGTCGATTCTGGGCTTTATTCTTCTTGTCTACGGATACGCGAACGCTCCGTATATTCCAGTTTGGACGCCTCCCGTTTGGACGCGGCACCTGGCCCTGCTGCTGATGGTGCCGGCCTTCATACTCTTCGTGGCGGCCTATGTGCCCGGGCGGATCAAGGCGGCCGTGAAGCATCCGATGCTGGCTGCAATAAAGACGTGGGCGTTTGCCCATCTAATATCCAATGGCGATCTGGCCGGAATCATCCTCTTTGGATCGTTCCTGGCTTATGCGGTTTATGATCGTATCGCGCTCAAACACCGCCAGCCCACTGAACTGATCGAGACACCAGGGCCCGGCAGCCCGCGCAACGATGTCATTGCAGTCATCCTGGGCATCGCGTTCTACGTGGTTTTCTTGATTTGGCTGCACCCGCTGCTCATCGGCAAGGCCGTGTTGCCGATGTAGGGCTTTGTGCCAATGCTCGGCTCAAAGCCAATGCTCGGCTCAAAGCCAATGCTCGGCTCAAAGCCAATGCGCGGCTCTTAGCCAAGGGGTGACTCTTGGCCAAGAGGTAATGTTTTGCACTGCACAAAACTGAAAATTTCTGCCATAAGACACGCTGACGATTGCAATTCGCGAGGTTAAGAAGGCCCGTGTCACACCAGAGCACCATTAAGCGCATTACTGCGCCCGAAATCGCTGCGCGCAAGGGGTGCGAGCCCATCGTCGTGCTCACCTCCTATCACGCGCAAACGGCGGCCTTGGTGGATCCCCATGTGGACATTCTCATGGTGGGCGATTCCCTCGGCATGGTGATGCATGGTTTGGACACAACGGTTCCGGTGCCGCTCGATCTGATGATCGCTCATGCACAGGCTGTCGTGCGCGCATCGAGCCGGGCACTTGTTGTCGTGGATATGCCCTTTGGCTCCTACGAAGAGAGCCCAGCTTTGGCCTTCCGGAGCGCGGCGCGCATTATGAAGGAAACCGGTTGCGGTGCCGTCAAGCTCGAAGGCGGCGTACAGATGGCTGAAACCATCGCCTATTTAAGCGCAAGGGGTATTCCCGTCATGGGCCATATCGGCATGACGCCTCAATCCGTCAATCAGCTCGGCGGATTCGCGGCGCGAGGGCGCCGGCGTGCCGAATGGGCGAAATTTGAAGAGGATGCCAAGGCCGTCGCTGAGGCCGGAGCGTTCGCGATGGTCATAGAGGCCGTGGCTGAGGCGCTCGCTGCGCGTATCACGCGAGACGTGCCGATCCCGACGATTGGAATTGGCGCCTCCGCCGAATGCGACGGGCAGGTTCTTGTGCTCGAGGACATGCTGGGGCTTGCACCTCGGGTGCCGAAATTCGTCAAAGAGTACGCCCAACTCCGGAGCGCCGTTGAAGGTGCGGTCAAGGCCTATGCGCAGGATGTGCGCGCGCGCGCCTTTCCTGCTGAGGAGCATACCTACTCCACGCTGGAAGAGCTTCCGGAAGCACTGAAAAAACTTAATATATCAGTTAGTTAAGGCTTCCCAGCGTCCTGCAAACGGTCACGGCGCGCCGGGCTGTCCCAGGCATTCAGTCTTGCGCGAACAGGCGGCCTTCACTATACGGCGTGGGTTAAGCCTGGTGACCGATCCGCCTCCGCACCAGTTTCGCACACGCTTGCCCTAGCGCCGAACCAGAAAGCTGAAAGAGCCCTTAACCCCATGACTGACAACAGTTTCATTCGCGAAGTCGACGAGGCGGTTCGCCAGGAGCGGTACAAGCGGCTTTGGGACAGGTTTGGGATCTATGTGATCGGCCTTGCCTTGGCGCTGGTCGTGGGCGCCGCAGCTTACAATATCTGGAAGTACCTCGCGGAGAGCGCGGCCGAGACGGCGGGCGATGCCTTCACAGCGGCTATAGCGCTCAAGAATGCCAACGACCAAGAACAGGCGACGAAGGCCTTCGAGGAGTTGGTCAAGGATGGGCCGTCCGGTTACAGCATTCTATCGCGCTTTCAGCTTGCGTCGAGCCAAGCGAAGGCCGGTGACGTAGACAAAGCTATCGAAGCGTATGACGGGTTGGCCAAGGATCGGCGCGTCGATCCAATCTTGAAGGGGCTTGCCACCCTGCAGGCAGCGGCGCTGCGCCTCGACAAGGCCGACTATTCGGAGATGCAGACGCGCCTTGATGCTCTAGCAAATGGCAACAGCGCCTGGCGGTTCTCCGCCAAGGAACTTTTGGGGCTGTCGGCCTATCAAAACAATGATCTTCGCGCCGCCGAGGACCAATTCAGTGCACTGCTGGTGGATGCCGGAACGCCACGCAACATGCGCGACCGCGCCAATGTCATCCTTGCCCTGATCATCAGTCAAACGGCGGCGGAAGGCGGGTCCAGCGCCGAGAGTCCCAAGACGGACGACACCAAGACCGACGACGTGAAAGCCAACGAGGCGACAACAAACTAGCGTCCATTTCGGGCGCATCGGTCATCGTTGTTCCGGCTCGCGTTACTTGCGCGAACTCCATCCTTTGTGCTCCTTCGTTTGAAACAACGGATTCAGCGACCGCTTAGCCATGCCCTTCACAGTCGCCATTGTCGGACGCCCCAATGTCGGCAAGTCCACGCTGTTCAACCGGCTCGTGGGCAAGAAGCTGGCGCTGGTCGACGATCAGCCTGGTCTGACGCGCGACCGACGTGAAGCTGATGTCGAAATCGAAGGCTGTCGGATCACCTTGATCGATACTGCGGGGCTGGAGACCGGTGATGAGGGCCTGGCTGCGCGCATGCGGCTTCAGACCGAGGCGGCTATCGAGCAGGCGGATCTTGTAGTCTTTGTGATTGATGCGCGCGCGGGCGTCACGCCCGCCGATGAGATCTTTGGCGATCTCGTGCGCAAACATGGAAAGTCCGTAGTCCTCGCGGCCAACAAATCAGAGGGGCGGGCCGCCGAGCCTGGCTTCTACGAGGCCTTCTCACTAGGACTTGGTGAACCGCTGGCGATGTCGGCCGAACACGGTCTGGGGGTGGGTGATGTCACCGAGGCGATCGCTGATGATTACCGAAGCGCTCAGGGTGAAGCGGGAGACGACGGCATAGCCGACGAGGGCGAGCCGGACGAGGCTGGAGTCTACCCTTTGCGGATCGCAATTGCTGGGCGGCCCAATGTCGGCAAGTCCACCCTCGTCAATTCGCTGCTGGGGGAAGACCGCATGATCACGGGCCCGGAGGCGGGGATAACGCGCGACGCCGTTGCCTCGGAAGTCGAATGGGGCGGGCGGCGCCTTCGTGTGTTCGACACGGCCGGTCTCCGGCGCAAGGCGCGGATCGAAGCGCGTGCTGAGGTGCTGTCGGTTGGCGATACGCTACGGGCGATAAAGTTCGCCGAGGTGGTCGTGCTGCTGCTCGATGCTCAGAAACCATTCGAGAAGCAGGATCTGCAGATTGCGGATTTGGTCGTGCGCGAGGGGCGGGCGCTTGTCATCGCCGTCAACAAGTGGGATCTCGTCGAGGACAAGCGTGCGCGGCTCGCTGAGCTGCGTGAGATGTGCCAGCGTTTGCTGCCGCAAGTCAAAGGAGTGTCCTTGGTGACGCTCTCAGCCCAGAGCGGCAAGGGAGTCGACAGGCTGATGGATGCCGTCCTCGCAGCTGAGGTCGTCTGGAACAAGCGCCTGCCCACGGCGGCACTCAACGACTGGCTGGCGGCCATGGTCGATGCGCATACGCCGCCGGCTGTAGCGGGGCGCCGTCTAAAGATTCGCTATATGACTCAAGCCAATGCGCGGCCGCCGACATTCGTAGCCTTCTGTTCCCAGCCCAAGGCCTTGCCGGAGTCCTATGTCCGCTACCTCGTTAACGGCTTGCGGGAGGCCTTCGATTTGCCGGGCGTGCCGATCCGGTTCAACTTGCGTAAGGGCAAGAACCCCTATGTGAAGGCCAAATCGTGATGAGTGGCGAACCGGAAGTGTTCTTCTATCACCTGGAGAGCCGCACACTGGAGCAGGTCTTACCGGCGCTGCTGGAGCGCTCCTTGGAGCGGGGGTGGCGGGCTGCCGTCCAGGCGACGAGCGGCGAACGGGTTGAGGCGCTCAATACGCTGCTCTGGACGTACCGGGAAGATAGCTTCCTGCCCCATGGCGCTGACGCCGATGGTGCGCCATCAGAGCAGCCTGTCTATATCACCGACTCCGATGGCAATCCCAACGGCGCGGCTGTCCGCTTTCTGGTTGATGGCGCCAGTTTAGAGGACTTAGGAGGCTACGCGCGCGTGGTCCACATCTTCGATGGGCGTGACCCCGATGCCGTTGCGCGAGCCCGGGAGGCTTGGTCCGTAGCAAAGGATCGGGGCCTTGCCGTGAGCTATTGGCAGCAGGATGACCAGGGGCGTTGGCAGCAGAAGGCGTGATTTGGGCCAGGGACGCCTTAGATCTCGATTCCGGCGAGCCCGAGGATGTGCAGCATGGCGAAGTAGGCGCCGACGGTCAGGGCGATCGAGGCACCGAGGCTCACATAGAAACCCAGTCCGGCGCGCAGGAGAACTGGCAGGGTTAGGAACAAGACAAGCGAGGGCAGGACCAACCAAAAGATCCCATTGGACAGTCGGACGATCTTCTCCGTGTCCCCCGTATCCACGTAGAGCCAAATCATGGCCAGGACCGAGGTGAGCGGCACAGAGGCGATCACTGCACCAAAAAGCGCACTCCTTTTAGCCGCTTCGGAGACTGCGACCACAAGAACGCTCGTCAGAAGAACCTTTATCGTGGCATAGAGCATCGCGTTGTCCTCGTTGCGTTATCTAGGCGACGCATCTGGGGCTTTCATATCACACACCCATTGATTCTGCGTTCGCGCCTTGTGGCTCTCGTCGCCGATGGCTATAAGCCCCGCCGAGATCTGAGAATATTGAAGAATCAAAGACTAGAAGGACTTTAGGCAATGGCCATCGAACGTACGCTCTCGATCATTAAGCCCGACGCGACGGAGCGCAACATTACCGGGCTGATTGCGGCGCGTCTGGAAGGTGCAGGCCTCCGGATTGTCGCGCAGAAGCGTGTCTGGTGGAAAAAGAAACAAGCCGAAGAATTCTACGAGATGCACAAGAAGCGTCCCTTCTTCGACGATCTGGTCCAGTTCATGATCTCCGGTCCCATCGTGGTTCAGGTGCTCGAGGGCGAAGACGCAATCAAGCGCAACCGGTCGGTTATGGGTGCGACAAATCCAGTCGATGCCGATCCGGGGACGATACGGAAGGATTTCGCCGTGAATCTGGAGCGCAACTCAGTGCACGGCTCCGATAGCCCCGAGAGCGCGAAGCGCGAAATCGATCTTCTCTTCAAGAAAAGCGAGATTGTCGGCTAAGTGCCGTTGGTCTCGGCGCACCAACTTAGTTAGAGATATCAGGTATACCGCAAGCGGTCCGCGCATACCAAAGCGACGCTGGTTGCCCGATCGGGAGCGCGGCCCGTCTAGCTCAGTTCACGAATGCGGAACGGTAGGCCGCCCTGAGGGCAGAGCGTTACGGTTGCACGGATCTTCGCAGGGGTGGGCCCAACATATTCGGGTGTGAACCGCCGCAGGAGCTGTACCAGCGCCAACGTGTTTTCGATCTGCGATAGAGCGCCGCCAATGCAGGCGCGTTTTCCCGCCGCGAACGGCAGATAGGAGTATTTCCGCCGCTTCTTGGCGCGCTCAGTCGCAAAGCGCTCCGGGTCGAACTTCTCCGGCTCTTCCCAGTATTTGGGGCTGTGGTGCGCGATGTAAGTCAGTACCGAGACCTTGTCGCCGGCGTGTATCTTGTGACCAGCGATCTCATCGTCACCAGCAGCGACGCGGATCAAGCCCCAGATCGGCGGATAAAGGCGCATTGTCTCTTGGATGACCATGCGGGTGTAGCTTAGCTGCTGGACTTGGTTCCAGTCGGGATCGGCGTCGCCACAGACCCGGTGCGCCTCCTCGCGGACGCGCTCCATGGCTTCGGGGTGCTGCGACAGAAGATAAAGTGACCAGGCCAGCGTCAGCGCCGTCGTTTCAGTGCCCGCCCAAAGATATTGCTTCATCTCGTCGATGACCTGACGGTGGTCGAACTCCGGAAAATCCGGATCGGCTTCGGCTTCCTGCATCGCCGTCAGCAGAGTCTTCTCGCGGTGATCGATAACATTCGCGCCAATCACCGTGTCGGGGACCGAATGCCAGATTTCCATCGCCTTGGCGGGATCCTCGTCGGTGATCTCCTCAAGCTCGCCGCGGACATTCTTTAGGCGGACGGATTTGTGGTTCGTTACGTCCGTGTAGGTCTTAACTTGCTTGAAGACGAAATGCGGGTTGAAGGGCATCTCGCGGTCGAACAGCGCCCGGCACACCATGTCCGCAGCCATGGTCCAGGTCTCTTCCACCATTTCGACCGTCTCGCCGGAGTCCGCGAGTTTCTGCCAACGATCCATCTTCGAGTCGATGGCCGACATCAGGTAGGGGAAGTACTCCTCGAACATTTTTGGATGAAAGGCAGCCTGCTGAGGTACACGAATCTTCTGCCATAGCGCACCGTCGATCGTGATCATGCTGCGGCCGAAGACGGGGCGGAGGCCGTCAAAATACTTGATGTAATTGTCGGCGTTCGTGACGAGAACACGCTCTGCATGCTCGGGTTCGCTAAGCAGCACGATGCGCTGGTTCTTGAGATTGACCGGCAGGACGCCCTTGTATTTCTCGCACAGCGCCATGAGAACCTGCATCGGGTTCTCTTGGTTCAGGAGTGCCGACAGCTTGAACCAGATGCTGTCTTCTTCGCCAAGGCCGTGCGACGCAGAGTAGGCGACCGTCATGTCCGCCATTTACGCCATCCCTCTTATTGTTGGGCCGTATGTTACCATTGGGCCCCATGTGCCTAATAGGGCTTGAAGCCAACCCGCAAGATCAGCACCAGGTCTCGGGCAACGTTCGCTTTGCAGAACTTCTGCGCGCGGGATCGTTGTTGCGGAGATCGACTGAATAGATGTTGTTCCTAGCATCCGCCCGTCAGCATTGTCTACGGGCCCTTGCGCCGCATAGACTTGCGATGCGTCAAGGTTTACAGGCCCCAGGGGCCCATTTTTCCTGAATTTCGAACGTTGGCTCAAGACTTGTCCGGTAGCGGCGGCGAAAAAAGGGCACGCTCTCCCAGACCCCCTGGCATGCCCTCAACGCGCTCGCGATCCACAGTAACGAGGCCCGATGCCACGAGACGCAACGCGTGCGGGTAAAGGCGGTGTTCGGCGGTGAGCACCCGGGCCGCGAGGCTCTCTTCCGTATCGTCCGAAAGTACGGGAACGGCCGCTTGGGCTACAATTGGGCCGTCGTCCATCGCCGCCCGCACAAAGTGAACCGTGCATCCGGTGATTTGAGCGCCAGACTCAAGCACACGCGCATGGGTATCGAGACCTTTGAAGGCAGGGAGCAGTGAGGGATGAATGTTGAGATGGCGGTTCAGCCAGCGCGATACGAAGCCCTCGGTCAGAAGACGCATGAAGCCCGCATTGCAAAGGAGCTCGACTTTGGCCTCGCTCAGCGCATCGTGCAGCGCGTCCTCGAAGGCCTCTCGCGAGCCGAAGCTCTTGTGGTTTATCGTGCTGGCGGGAATGCCTGCTGCCTTGGCACGGGCGAGACCTTGTACATCCGGCACGTTTGAAATCACGAGCACGAGCTCGGCGGGATACTCGGGGGCTTCCGCGGCATCGATAAGCGCTTGCAGATTGCTGCCGCGGCCCGAAACCAGAACGCCGACGCGGCGCTTCGTAGTCATGCCGAGAGTATCCCGCTATCCAGTACGACCGCTGTGCCTTCGCCCCGTTCGGTCAGGGTGCCGATGGCCCGCGCGTCCGCACCTAGGCTGGCGGAGACACGCTCCGCATCGTCGGCCGACACGGCGACGACCATGCCGACACCGCAGTTGAAGGTTCGAAACATCTCATGGGTATCGAGCCGTGCTTCGGTCTGCAGCCAGGAGAAGACGGCAGGCATATCGATGGCATCGATGTCGATCGTCGCCGAGAGAGTCTTCGGCAGTATCCGCGGCAGATTGTCGATCAGGCCGCCGCCGGTGATGTGACAAAGCGCCTTAACGGCACCTGGATTCTCGCGAATCGTATCAAGGACTTGGCGGACATAGATGCGGGTTGGGGCGAGGAGGCTTTTGCCGAGTTGGGCGCTTGGGTCGAACGGCGCTGGGTCCTCCCAGCTAAGGCCGCTCTCCGCCACCACGCGGCGCACGAGCGAGAAGCCATTGGCATGGACGCCGGAGGAGGGCAGACCGACTAGGATGTCGCCAGCTACAAGGTCCGCTCTCGGTAGAATCGCATTCCGTTCCACGGCGCCCACCGCGAAGCCTGCAAGGTCATAGTCTCCATCACCGTACATGCCGGGCATCTCGGCGGTCTCTCCGCCGATCAGCGCGCAGCCTGCCTGTTGACATCCCTCAGCGATGCTGGCGACGACCTCGGCGGCGACGCCTACTTCCAACTTGCCGGTCGCAAAGTAGTCGAGGAAGAACAGCGGCTCGGCGCCCTGCACAACGAGGTCGTTGACGCACATTGCCACCAGGTCGATGCCGATCCCGCCGTGCAGGCCCGTATCTATAGCAAGCTTCAGCTTGGTGCCGACGCCATCGGTCGCGGCCACCAGCACAGGGTCTTGGTAGCCGCAAGCCGCTATGTCGAAGAGCCCGCCAAAACCGCCGAGACCGCCGAGCACGCCGGCGCGCTTTGTCTTGTCAGCGAGCGGACCAATCGCGTCGACAAGAGCATTTCCGGCATCGATATCGACCCCGGCCTGGCGATAGGTCAGCGGCTTGTCTTCTGGCATGGACTCTTCGGTTTTGGACACGGCGGCCGGGCGGGGCGCGTCGGCGTTGAATGAGACTTGAGAACTTGAGTTCGCCATCGAGCGGGGTGCAAGTTCCAGCGTTCTGCCGGTACACTCTTGGCAGGCCAGATGGCCGGAGGCAAGAGTCGGCGGCGGGGAAAAGTCTACGCGTTCATCCTCCTTCTATTGTGTAAGGGCAAGCAGTTCCGGCGCGAAACGCGGGGCGGTCGATGACATGCAAGACGGCTAAAGGTTTCAGGCGGTTGGCGGCGAATTCTGCCAGATTGATTCGCCTTGCGCTGCTCGGCTCGCTCTTGCTCGCGGGGCCTAGTCCCGCCCTTGCCGCCAATCTCTTCAATGTCGCTCAGGTCCACGTGGACGTCACGGCGAATGACGCTGTTGTGGCGCGGGAGAAGGGCATGGCGGAGGCAGAGACCAAGGCGTTCGGTACACTCCTCGCCCGGCTCGTACCCCTCAGCATGCAATCCACCCTGCCGGCGTTCTCCCATAGAGAGATCGAGGGGCTCGTGGCGGGGGTCGCCATCCATAGTGAGAAGACATCGCATAGGCGCTATGTCGGCGTGCTTGATGTGCGCTTCTATCCCGGCGCGGTCCGGCAGTTTTTGAGCCGCCGCTCCATTCCCTATGTCGAGAGTCAGGCGTCGCCTATCTCGATCCTACCCGTCATGCTCGAGGTTGGTGGCATCGCCGAGGATGTGGGCGATAAGTGGCACGCAGCATGGGCGCGTTTGGACCTGAAGAACGGTGTTGCCCCCGCCACCCTTGTCGTACCGCGCGATGACATCGATGCGCCGACAGTCAGGTCTCTCATCGCAGGTGACACGGACGCCTATGCGTCCCTGCGCAGCGTCTACGGCTACGGCGGTCTCGTCGTTGCAGTGGGTGAAGTCGCCGATGGTCTATTCCAGATCCGGCTCGTGGGTGCGGATGCCGCCGGCGATGTGAATGTCACCGCAACAAGCTCTTTGGATCGCCGCGGTCCTCGAACCACTTGGGATAGAGCCGCGCAGATGGGGCTTCGCACCCTCGAACGGCGTTGGCAGCAACGTCTTGACCCCGGCTTCGATGAGACGGCACCGGCACCCTTCCGGCGCGGGTCTCTCTATCCAGGCGAGGTCGTCGCGCCCCAACAAGACGCGCTGGGCCGGGTTAGTGCGCTTATTGAGTTCCCGAGCGTAAGGGATTGGCAGCAGATTCGTTTTGGGCTTCAGCGGGTCGAGGACTTGCGCGGCTTTGAGGTCGTCTCCAGGTCCGCGCGCGCGGCGGAGGTGGTCTTCGACTTCAACGGTTCCGCCGACCAATTGCAGGCCTTGCTCGCTCAAAACGGTATTGCGCTGTATCAGCGAGATGGTGCGCTTGTGATTCGAGCGTCTGTGCCGTGAGATCTGGTCGCGAGCGGTACGTACAGGTGAGCCTGTAAAATCGGCTGCGGACTCTGCCCAGTCTGATAGTCTCCGGGCCAGAAGCAGCGACAAGAACACAAAGACGCTTGGGAGAAGCGCCGGTGAATATACCCAATACGCTCACATTTGCGCGGATCGTATCGGTCCCACTTTTGATCTGGTTGATCATCGACCAGGAATACTTCGGCGCGTTTGTGGTGTTCATGCTGGCGGGTATCTCCGACGCCGCCGACGGTTATCTCGCCAAGCGCTACGGCTGGCGTACGGAACTCGGCGCCTATCTCGATCCAATCGCCGACAAAGCGTTGCTGGTCGCGATCTATGTGGTTTTAGGGCTTTCCGGCCATTTGCCTGTCTGGCTCGTGATTGTCGTGGTCAGCCGTGATGTCCTTATTGTCGGTGCGGTGGTTTTGGCCTGGATGATGTGGCGACCGGTCGAGGTCAAACCGCTCGCCGTCAGTAAGATCAACACATTCTCACAGATCGCGTTGGCCGGGCTGGTGCTCGCCCAGCTTGGATTGGGCCTCTGGGTCGGAGGTCTCGTCAGCGTACTGATCTGGATAACGGGCGGGCTCACTATTCTTTCAGCCATCGTCTACTTCACCGGATGGCTTCGGCACATGATGAGCTACGAGCCCGAGTTGCCTGAGTCCAGGCGCCATGCCCAAATGACCCCTGGGCGTTCCGAGGCGCCTGCGGTACAGGCTAAGAGCCGTAATGGCGCTTCCCGCCCCGAGGCGAGGACACCGTGAGCCCAGGGCAGCTTGCGTTCGATCTGCCGCACCGAGCGGCGTTGGGTGCGGAGGACTTTCTCGTCAGCGACTGCAATCTCGCGGCGGTACGAATGGTCGACGCATGGCCTGATTGGCAGCGGCCGGTGCAGGCGCTGGTCGGTCCGACAGCGAGCGGAAAGACCCATCTTGTCAGGGTTTGGCGGGAACGCTCCGGCGCGGAAGCCCTCGACCCGGCGACGTTGGATGTAGTATCGCTCGATGCGCACGTGCCTGGATCCTCGCTGGCAGTGGAGGATGCCGACCGGGCGGGGTTTGACGAGCAGTGGCTGTTCCATCTTCTGAATCTTGCAGTGGAGAAGCGCTTTTCGGTCCTGCTCACGGGCAGGACCAGCCCGACCCGCTGGCAGTTCACCTTGCCGGACCTGGTATCCCGTCTCAGCGCTGTGCCGGTCACGGAGATCGGCGCGCCGGACGAGGCCCTGCTGCGCACGGTCATGCTGAAACACTTTTCGGACCGTCAGCTGACGATCGAGCCAAAGATACTCGAATTCCTGGCGGTCAGGATTGACCGGTCGCTGGAGGCCGCGGCCGCGGCGGTCGACGCGGTGGACCGTGAGGCGTTGCGCTCGGGCCGGAAGATCAGCCGGCAACTGGTCGCGGAGGCGCTGGAACGTACTGCGACAACGGACTAGGGCGCCCGGTTTGACGTTTACCGTTACGCTGGTGATACAGTTGCTGGCCTAACATGACTGCTCTAGCGTGGAGCGCTGGCGGGCAAGCAATGTCCGCAGTTTCAAGAGGATATCGATGAACGTTTCGGAGGCGATAGAGCCGGAAGGCGCGGTTGCCCGAATCGCGGCCTATGGTCCAAGCCGCTACTTCAATCGCGAGCTGTCTTGGCTGAACTTCAATAAGCGCGTGATGGAGGAGGCAGAGAACGAACGCCATCCTTTGCTGGAGCGCCTTCGCTTTCTGTCGATTTCCGCCAACAATCTCGATGAATTCTACATGGTTCGCGTCGCCGGGCTTCGCGCGCAAATGGTGGCTGGCATCGAAACGCCGAGCCAGGACGGACTAACGCCAGCCCAGCAGCTCGACCGGATCAATCGCTCCGTTGCCGATCTGACGGCCAGCCAACAAGAGAGCTGGGTGAGTCTCGAGGCGCTGCTCGGAGAGGCCGGCATTCACGTTCTGAGTTCCGACCAGCTCACGAGTTCAGAACGCAGCTGGCTCGAGGACCACTTCCTCAATCTGATCTTTCCGGTCCTGACCCCGATCGCTGTCGATCCGGCCCATCCTTTCCCCTTCATCCCGAATTTCGGATTCACCTTGGGACTGGAACTGGTGCGCGAGGGTTCCTTCCGCACGATGCACGCATTGCTGCCGATCCCTTCCCAGCTCGATCGGTTCATCCGCTTGCCGCAATCCGACGAGAGTGCGGGCATTCGCTTCGTCCGGCTAGAGACGGTCGTCGGCATCTTCGTGTCGCGACTTTTCCCCGGCTATCGCGTTCGCAGCCAAGGAGCATTCCGGGTCGTGCGCGACAGCGATATTGAAGTCCAGGAAGAGGCGGAAGACCTTGTGCGCGTCTTTGAGTCCGCGCTGAAGCGGCGGAAGCGGGGTTCGGTCATCCGGCTTGAGATGGAAGCGACTATGCCGTCAAGGCTGCAACGCTTCGTTATGCAGGAGCTGAAAGTCACTGAACGCGAGAGCTTTGTGCAGAAGGGGTTGATTGGGCTCACCGACACGGACCAACTCATTGTCGCCGATCGACCCGACCTCAAATTCGCACCGTATGTCAGCCGGTTCCCCGAGCGTATTCGCGAGCACCATGGAGATTGCTTCGCGGCTATCGCCAAGAAGGACATCGTGGTTCATCACCCCTATGAGACTTTTGACGTGGTCCTGCAGTTCCTGAAGCAGGCGGCGGCCGATCCGGATGTCGTGGCGATCAAGTGGACGCTCTACCGGACCAGCAAGACCTCGCCCATCATTGAGGCGCTAAAGGAAGCGGCCGAAGCGGGTAAGTCGGTGACGGCGGTCGTTGAGCTAAAGGCCCGCTTCGATGAAGAAGCCAACATCAAGTGGGCACGCGATTTGGAAAGTGCTGGCGTGCAGGTCGTCTATGGCTTCATCGAGCTGAAGACCCACGCCAAGCTCAGCCTGATCGTGCGCCGCGAGCGGGGTGAGCTGGCTACCTACTGCCATGTGGGTACCGGCAACTATCACCAGGTCACGGCGAAGATTTATACGGACCTGTCTTACTTCACAGCCGACCGCTCGATCGGCAACGATCTATCCCGCATCTTCAACTATGTGACGGGCTATGCCGAGCCGGCGGAGCTTGAGTCCATGACGGTCTCTCCGGGCGGCATCCGCGCTCGCATTCTCGATCATGTCCGCGAGGAGATGTACCACGCCAAGGCAGGCCGGCCCGCGGCCATCTGGATGAAGATGAACTCTCTGGTCGATCCGGAGATTATCGATGCGCTCTACGAGGCGAGCCAAGCCGGCGTTGAGATCGATCTCGTTTGCCGGGGAATCTGCTGTCTGCGGCCTGGCGTACCGGGTCTTTCGGAGAACATCCAAGTGAAGAGTATTGTTGGGCGCTTCCTGGAGCATTCCCGCATTTATTGCTTTGGCGCCGGACACGGACTGCCGCACCGAAAGGCGGCGGTTTACATCAGCTCTGCGGATATGATGCCCCGCAACCTGAATCGGCGGGTCGAGGCTATGACGCCGATTAAGAACCCCACCGTTCACGAGCAGATCCTCGATCAGATCATGGTGGCCAATCTGAAGGACAATCTTCAGAGCTGGCGTGTTCTGCCCGACGGGAACTCCGTACGGATCAGTGTTGAGGAGGGCGAGGAGCCATTCTGCGCCCAGAACTATTTTATGACCAACCCCAGCCTGTCGGGACGGGGCACTTCTCTCCCGGAAAACATGCCTCCACGCTTTACGCGGGTCGACGAGACCCTCTAGTCTCTCACAATGGCTGGGAGGAAGAAACGCGCGCCGGTCGCGGTGGTCGACATCGGCTCGAACTCGGTGCGGCTGATCGTCTACGACAGCGCCACTCACGCGCCTGCTCCACTATTCAACGAGAAAATCTTGTGCGGTTTAGGCCGGACGATTGCGACCACCGGGAGCCTCGAGCCTGCCGGTGTGGCACGGGCGTTGCGGGCGCTTCGGCGATTTCGAGCGCTGATTGCTCAGCTCAATGTGCATCGGACCGAGGTCATCGCCACGGCAGCCGCACGCGACGCTAACAACGGTCCGGATTTCATCGCCAAGGCCGAAGAGGTCTTGGGGACGCGGGTTACAGTCCTCTCGGGGACGATGGAGGCTGAACTTGCCGCGCTTGGCGTTGTCTCGGGAATCTATGCGGCCGACGGCTTTGTCGGCGATCTCGGGGGAGGTAGCCTGGAGCTTGTTGATGTCCGGGGTGGGCGGCTGTCCGATGCGCTGACTCTACCGCTTGGCGGGCTTCGGCTGATTGATGTGTCTGGCGGCAACCTGAAAAAGGCACGCGAGGTTATCGACTCTGAGTTCTCCAAGGTCGATTGGCTCGAAAAGGGCCGTGGGCGCGACTTTTATGCTATTGGCGGGACTTGGCGGGCAGTCGCGCGGCTGCATATGGCCCAGACGAATTATCCTTTGCGCGTCATGCACAACTACCGCATGGACGCTCAGGACGCACTGAAGTTCGCCGGAGCGCTGTACGCCAAGCTCGATGAAGATATGCCTGGCCTCCGCGATGTCTCCAGCGCCCGGCGCGAGACGTTGCCCTACGGTGCACTGGTGCTCGAACGGCTCATAAAGCAGATGAAGCCCAGGTCCATCGTGACTTCGGTGTTTGGCATTCGCGAGGGGCTACTCTACAGCCTGCTTAGCGCCGAGGAGCGCGCCAAGGACCCGCTCATAGAGGCGTGCCACACGCTTGCTGTTCAGCGGGCCCGCTCGGTGGAGAACGCTAGCGAGCTGCTCGCTTGGACGGATGGCCTCTTCAGAGTGCCAGGGCCGGTCGAGACGCCAGAGCAGACACGGCTGCGTCATGCGGCGTGCCTGCTGTCTGATATCGGTTGGCGGGCCCACCCCGATTATCGCGGTGCCCAGAGCCTCAATCTCATCGCGAACGGGGACCTCGTCGGGGTTGACCATCCAGGCCGCGCGTTTTTGGCTCTGACCGCGTACTACCGGAACGAAGGTGTTGTGAGCGACGAGCTGAGCCAGGGCCTTGTCGAGCTTGTCGATAAGGACGCTTTGAAGCGCGCGAAGATTCTTGGTGCGTCGTTTCGCGTGGCGCACATGGTGTCGGCGGCGATGCCGGGTGTCTTGCCGCACACGCCTCTCGACTATGAAGGCAACAGGCTGATCTGGACGTTACCCGAGCCATACGCCAATCTCGAAGGCGAGCGTGTTAGCCGCCGTTTCAAGACGTTGTGCAACCTGTTGGATTGCGAGCCAGAAATTCGGACGGGGGCGTCGTTTCAACTCGCTGCCGGTTGATTGGGCCTCGGGAGCGATGAGCCCAAACTTGCCGAATGAAGCAGCAATCCCTAAATCACTGGAAGCGAAGGGATAAGCGGGTTTTATGGGGGTGCCGCACTGCCTTCGGTCTCTTCTTTTCGACACCCTCACAAGTTTTGTCACCACACAGGCCTTAAAACGGGCATACAGCCGAGCTCACACGCAAAAAAACGATGGCAGAGGATCTCTACTCCGTTCTAGGCGTCGCGAAGACCGCGAGCGCTGACGACATCACCAAGGCTTACCGCAAGCTCGCCAAGAAGCTGCACCCGGACCTCAATCCAGGCGACACGGTTGCCGAGGAGAAGTTCAAGGAAATCTCGCATGCGTATTCGATCCTCAATGACGAGGACAAGCGCGGGCAGTACGACCGCGGCGAAATCGATGCGAGCGGGCAAGAGCGCCCGGAGGCCCGGTACTACCGTGAATATGCGGGCGGTCCAGGCGGCGCGCGCTACCACTCCTCGGCCGGTTACGAAGACATGGGTGATTTCAGCGACATCTTCGGCGATATGTTCGGCCGCAGCGCGGGTATGGGCGGTCGTGGTCCGCGCGGTGGCGCCCGGTTTTCCATGCCCGGTCAGGATGCGCAGTATCACCTCAACATCCCATTTCTCGATGCGGTCAATGGCACCAAGACGCGCATCACGCTCCCTGACGGGAGTACGCTGGATGTCACCATCCCGCCGGGCGTCAACGAAGGCCAGGTGCTGCGTCTGAAGGGCAAAGGGCATCCAGGTCTTGGAGAGGGGCCGCCAGGAGACGCGCTGGTCGAGGTTGGAGTCATGCCCCACGACGTGTTCAAGCGCGAGGGCAACGACATCGTGGTGGAGCTGCCGATCAGTCTCGAAGAGGCCGTGCTAGGCGGCAAGGTTGAGATTCCGACGATCGGAGGCAAGGTCGCGATGGCTGTGCCGGCCGGCGCGAATTCCGGACAGACGCTTCGGTTGAAGGGGCGGGGCGTCAAAGGCAAGGGCGATCAGCTTGTGAGGCTCATCGTGGTCATGCCCGACAAGATCGACGATGATCTCAAGCAGTTTGTTGAGGAGTGGAAGAAGACCCACGCCTACGACCCGCGGCGGACAATGAAGGAGCAAGCATGATGCTCACCGAGGAGGACGTCGTCGCACGCGTGTCGCGTCTTACCGTGACGCGGTTGCGCGTGTTTGTCTCCCAAGGACTGATCAAGCCAGAAGACGGCGGGCATCCCGGCTACTCAGAAGCCGACCTCGCCCGCGCGGCGCTGATCTGCAATCTGCAGGACGAGATGGGCTTCAATGAGGACGACGTTCCGGTCCTCTTGAGCCTTATCGATCAGATCCATGGGTTGCGCGCGGAACTGCGCGGCATCGTCGAAGCCGTTGAGGCGCTCCCGCCGGATGTGCGGGCTACGGTGCGCTTACGCATCGAACAGCGGCGGCGGGGGTAGCTCCATGCGGTCCCCAGGGGTTGTCGTGTTCTACGTGCTGCTGGTGATTTTGCTCACCATGGCGAGCGTCCAGTATGGGCTCGGCCGTTTGCCGGGCGACATCGTCGTGGATCTCGGCAGCTTCTATTTCTATGTACCGTTCACCACGGCGTTCATTGTTGCGCTGCTGCTAGGCGCCGTCTTCTGGTTCTTCCGCCGGTAACACGGTCACAGCGCCTTTGCGGATCGTCAGCGATAACTCGCCACGCTTGAGCGCTAACGCGTCCTCGCCGAACAGCTTGCGGCGCCAGCCGCGCAATGCGGGCGTGTCTGCATCGTTCGAGCGGGCGATTTGTTCCAGTTCGTCAGACGTGGCGATAAGTTTCGGCGCCACGCCATGGCGTCCAGCCGTCGCCTTCAGCATCACGCGCAGTAGATCCATGACGGCCTGCGCTTCAGGCGGCATCGGTTCACCACGTTGAAGCGGGGGCACGGTTGACGGATCGCGCTCGAGCCCGCGCGCCACGGCTTCCAGGACGGCACGGCCGCGGGATGACCGCGCAAACCCATTGTGCAGCGAACGTAAGCCCCCAAGGTCTTCGACGGTGCGCGGCGCCTGGCCAGCGATGTCGTAGAGCGCTTCGTCCTTGAGAACGCGTGAGCGCGGAACATCTTGGCTCTGGGCCTCGCGTTCGCGCCAGGCCGCCAACTCCATCAGCACAGCTAGGGCCTTCTGCGTCTTGATCCGCATTTTGAGACGCCGCCAGGCGTGCTCCGGATGAAGCTCGTAGGTGGCGGGATCGGTCAAAACGGCCATCTCTTCATTGAGCCAGCTGGCCCGCTCGGATTTGTCGAGCTGGGCCTTGAGCTTGGGAAAAAGGTCGCGCAGATGGGTCACGTCGCCCAAGGCATAGGCAAGTTGACGTTCGGAGAGCGGGCGGCGGCTCCAATCGGTGAAGCGGGAGCTCTTGTCGAGATTGCGGCCCAGCAGGCGCTTCACCAGCATGGCGTAGCTGACGGCCTCGCCGAAGCCGCAGACCATTGCCGCCACTTGCGTGTCGAAGATCGGGTGCGGCACGACGCCCGCCATATGATGAACGATTTCAATATCTTGGCGCGCTGAGTGAAAGACCTTAAGGACGTCCTCGTTGACCATTAGGTCGAAGAACGGGGTGAGTTCGATGTCTGGCGCCAGATTGTCGATCAGCACCTCGGTGTCGCCGCCTGCGATCTGAATGAGACAAAGGCGCGGCCAGAACGTCTGCTCGCGCATGAACTCCGTATCGACGGTAACAAAGGGAGCCTTTGCGAGTTCGGCGCAAGCCGCCTCGAGGTCTTCTGTGGTTGTGATGAGATGCATGGATGGCCGATATAGCCCAAGGAACGGTGCCTGGCCAAGAGAACTAATTCTGGGACTCCGCGGACAGGGGGACCCAAGGGCTTAGAGGTTTGGGAAAGCAGCGCCTTCGCCTTGACAAGAGGAGGCATCCCGTGCGGTGTTCCGCTCGCTCCCGAAGCGGGAGTCTCCGCGGTACACTCGTTCCTCCGCCACAGATCATAGAGCCATGCACGCTTTTCGCACTCACACTTGCGGCGCGCTTCGCAGCGCCGATGTCGGTAACACTGTTCGCCTATCGGGATGGGTGCATCGCATCCGTGACCATGGTGGCTTGCTGTTCATTGATCTGCGGGATCATTACGGCATCACGCAGATCGTTGCCGACCCGGATTCTCCAGTCTTTGCGACCGTGGAGGGGCTGAAGCCGGAATGGGTGGTGCGTGTGGACGGGGCCGTTGTGGCGCGCTCCGACGACACGGTGAATCCGAACCTGCCAACAGGTGAGGTCGAAGTACGCGTTTCTGATCTTGAGGTCTTGTCGGAGTCGGCCGAGCTGCCGCTGCCGGTGTTCGGTGAACCCGATTACCCCGAGGAGACGCGGCTCCGCTACCGCTTCTTGGATCTGCGCCGCGAGACGCTGCATGCCAACGTCATGAAACGCGCCGAGATCATCTCCTCGATCCGCGAGCGCATGCGTGATGCCGGGTTCTTCGAGTTTCAGACGCCAATCCTGACTGCGTCATCGCCCGAAGGGGCACGCGACTATCTCGTTCCGTCCCGCGTTCATCCCGGCAAGTTCTACGCCTTGCCGCAGGCGCCGCAGCAGTTCAAACAGCTCATCATGATGGCGGGCTTCGACCGCTACTTTCAGATCGCGCCGTGCTTCCGCGACGAAGACGCGCGCGCGGACCGGTCGCCGGGCGAGTTCTACCAACTCGACCTAGAGATGAGCTTCGTCACCCAAGAGGACATCTTCGAGACGGTCGAGCCGATCATTCGCGGACTGTTCGAGCAATTCGGGGATGGGCAGCCGGTGACCCAGAAATTCCCGCGCATCCCCTACAAAGAGGCGATGCACAAATACGGCACGGACAAGCCGGATTTGCGTAACCCGATCGAGATGGAGGACGTGACCGACCACTTCCGGGGCTCGGGCTTCAAAGTCTTCGCCGGCATGATTGAAAAAGACGAGAATGCGCGCGTCTGGGCGATCCCAGGGAAGACGGGCGGTAGCCGCGCCGTTTGCGACCGGATGAATTCCTGGGCGCAAGGCGAAGGCCAGCCGGGTCTTGGCTACATCTTCTTCCGGGACGGCGAGGGGGCGGGCCCCGTCGCGAAGAATATCGGCCCCGAGCGCACCGCGGCGATCCGCGACCAGTTGGGCCTGGGCGATGGCGATGCCGTGTTCTTCGTTGCCGGCCTGCCCACGGACTTCGTCGATTTCGCCGCGCGGGCGCGCAGCAAGATCGGCGAGGAGCTGAAGCTCACCGCTTCGGGCCGCTTCGACTTTTGCTGGATCGTCGACTTCCCCATGTTTGAGTGGAACGAGGACGAGAAGAAGATCGACTTCTCTCACAATCCATTCTCCATGCCGCAAGGCGGGCTCGACGCGCTGGACACGATGGAGCCGGAAGAGGTCCTGGCCTATCAGTACGACCTCGTGTGCAATGGTGTTGAGTTGTCGTCAGGCGCGATCCGGAACCACAAGCCGGAAATCATGGAGAAGGCCTTCGCGATTGCTGGCTATCCCAAGGAAGAGCTGGAGGCCCGTTTTGGGGGCATGCTCCGCGCACTGCAGTATGGGGCACCGCCCCATGGCGGCATCGCGCCGGGTATCGACCGCATGGTCATGCTGCTCTGTGGCGAGGAGAATCTGCGCGAAGTGGTGATGTTCCCGATGAATCAGCAGGCGGAAGACCTGCTGATGGGCGCCCCGTCCGAGGTGTCGCCGGATCAGCTCAAAGAACTCAGCATTCGTATTTCCCTCCAAAAAGCAAAAGGCTAGGGGAGGCCCGCAATCGTCGGCTCGGCTCCGACTCCTCTAGGCTTCGTCATTTTCATGACAGCGCTGACAGTGTGCGCATTTCCCGGTTATCATGATGCCGAGGGTGCTGCTGAAAACACATAAGATCGGAGCGCGTCTGCTTTCAGACGGGGTCTGTCGCCAGTGCCCTGCATGCCGTTAGGGAGGGCCTCTTTCCTAGAGTGACGGGATGAAAGGATAAGGGACCATGACGTTAGGCGAGCGCGTCTTCATTTATTGCGAGCGGGGAACCAACGAGGCCCTTTGGGCCGAACCGATCAACGCTATTTCCAATGCCGGCTTCTTCGTAGCCGCGCTCATCTTCTGGCAGCTTGTCTTGTGGCGACCGCCGGAACAGCGCAGCGCCGATCACTATCTCTTCATCGCACTCGTTTTCGCGATCTGTTTCGGCAGCACCGCGTTTCACGTCTATGCGGACCAGGGCACGGCGCTTGCGGACGTCATCCCCATTGGCCTGTTCATGCTGGTTTATTTCGGCTTCGCCCTGAACCGGTTCTTGAACGTGCCGCCCGGATGGACGGTCTTTCTCGTTGCGATCTTTGCGGGGCTTATCGGCGCCGCCACGCAGATCCAATGCTGGGAGGGTGGCGTCGGGTTCGCCGGTATGGCGCCGGACGACGCCAAGTCGTGCATGAACGGTAGTGTTGGTTATTTGCCGGCACTGGGTGTGCTCATCGTCGTCAGCATGCTGGTCGCGGAGCGGCGCCATAAGGCCGCGCCCTATCTACTTGCGGCGACGCTCGTGTTTGCAGGCTCGATCCTGCTGCGGTCCCTGGACATGGCTTTGTGCGAGAGCGTGGTCGTCGAAGACCGGCATACCGGCACGCACTTCATTTGGCATCTGCTGAACGCGGTCGTGCTTTTCTTACTGATGCGCGCAAGCTTAGAGACCGAGACGAAGCCGGAGCCGGAGCCTGTCGAGGAGAAGCTGGAGGAGAAAACGCCCGCGGCAGCGGCGCAGCCGGAGGCGGCAGACGAGCTCAAGGAAGAGCCAGAGGCCAAGGGAGAGTCTGGGGCGCAAAAAGAGCGTGGGACAACAAAGGCTTCCGAAGACGAACAGGCACCGGACGAGAAGGGGACATCGAGCGACGCCGCCGAGAAAGACCTTGCAAAGGACGAGGGCGACCCAAAGGACGAGAACAAGCCTTCGGGGGACAAGGAGCCCTCAGAGGACAATGTCCCGGAGGATCGGCCGCCAGACGAAGAGTCTCCCAAAGATCAATCCTCTGAAGTCGACTCCTCCGAAGATGACTCAGCGGCCAAAAAGAAGCCCTCGTAAAAGGGGGCTTCTCAAGCCCCGCGTCCTTCGTGCCCTTAGACAAACCTGGCCACAACGGGTAGTAGGGGCTTTGCTCTAAAGGTCGGGTCGTCTTCGGGGCGAACCAGCCTTGGCGGCGGGATGCGTGTCCCGCGCGCCGCGCGGACGTGGTGGAATTGGTAGACACACAGGACTTAAAATCCTGAGGGGGGTAACCCCCGTGCGGGTTCGACCCCCGCCGTCCGCACCAGCAGCCAAGTAGCGTTCTCTCAGCCCACGACGCACGTCTTCTGCCCACAGCGGACAGGATCTAGGTCTGCCGCTTGGCCGGAGCCTGTTTACGATCTGTTCAGGCCAACCATACATAATGGTATGCTCCTGTCTGAAGTTGTCTAGGCTTCACCCGTCGGGGTGGCACTTCCGCGGAGGAGCTCATGAAGAGTTTTTCAGCGGTTTTGGTTGCGGCCGCAGTGATTATCGCGGTTCAGTCCTATGTTCACGATTGCCGCTGGCGCGGCCCAGACAGGTGGGAGCCATGGGTGTCCTGCCTGATGGGCTTCCGCCCCTAGGCCAACGCGCGTTCCCCATTCTCTCGGACTACAGCCTGTTCAGTGCTTGGAACGCGGTTCCTGACTGTGTTTGGGGGGATGCGTTGGCCGGGCCTTTACGGAGACCTGCGTGGTCCACGGGAAGAACATGGGGCACGGCTTTGTGATGTCCGGCACGATCACATCAAGGCCCGGATGGCTCAGCTCCTCATTCATGAGCAGTAGAGAAAGCCACAGCGCGCAGCCGCTGTAGTGCACACAGGCCGAGCATCGACTCGTGTCCCGGAACTGGTTCAATTGGGCAACTGTGTACTGGCCCATAGCCATTTATCCAGTATGGCGGACGGCGCTCACCCATGGCAGACGGCCCACACGTGGCGGGTTCTCAAGCGCCGCGCTTAGTAAAAGCTGATTGAACCCCACCAGCGCAGCTATTTTGTGACGCGATAACGGCGACGCAATCGCGGCAGTGCGATAAGGGCCGAGATTAGCACGCCAGTGTGCTCGCCCTTTGCAGACTTCTTGAGCGAGCGTTCGTCTCAGTACGACTTCACAACACATACGATAGCCAACAGCAAATCGGCCACGCGCTCATAGTGGTGGAATGCGGCGGCCGTTACCCCGAGATCGTGACCGTGGCATTCGGCGCCAGCCAATGGAGGCGTCCATCAAGACTAAAACAGGCGGCTTGGGTATAGGCCAGCACATCGGACTTCCAGGGCTCGTGCAAGTCCTTAAATTCGATCTGGAGACAGAACGACAGATACTCGTCCCTCTCGGCCTCGTTGCCAGGGTCGAATAAGCCGGTCAGGTCGTGAGGCGTCGGGTCATAAGCCACAGAAGGCTCGATACCCTGTTGGCGAAGCCCAAAGACCAGCTCCGCGCTTGAGAAGCCATGGTTTGGACCGGGTGGACGATCCCGTTCAAAACGCGGATTGAACAAGTGATACATGGGGTGGTCGCCAAAGGGGCCCTGCAGAAAGGCGATGATTTTTCCTCCAGGCTTCAAGGCACCGCGAGCATGTCGAACGCACGCAACGGGATCCGGCATCCAGTAGAGTGAGTGGGAGAACAGCACCAAGTCGAAGTAGCCCGAGATCGCGTAATCGGGGTGGAAGTCCGCTTCATCGAGTTCAGCGTCGACGTTAAGGCTCGACAGGGTTTGCCGTAGCGCCGACGTGTGAGCGGGATTGGGCTCGATTGCAAAGTAACGGCCCGGCTGGCGGCGCGTTCGGGCGAGCCAATCACGGACCACCATGCCAGTACCGGCGCCGATATCCAGACACGTAAAGTCGGATGGGAGCGTTTCCGCCACGTCCACAAGGCGTTGAATCATCGCTGGATACTCGTGGGAGCGCGAAACAAAGACCGCGAATGTCTCGGCGTAGCGCTGGGCGTTCAGCGAGGTCACGGGCGTGCTGGTTGTCATGTCGTAGACCGTTTTTGTGCGCTGCGAGTGCGCTTGGAGCTTCGCAGGTTGTTGAGTCGGGCAAGAGCGAACCACAAGGCTGCGCGACGTGCCAGTTCCGATTACCGCCATCTGGACCCACGTAGCTTCGACCCCGTCGTCCGCGCCATAAATGACACTCGGCCCGCGCTGTTGGTCGTATCATCTGTTTCGGTTCAAACCACAAACTGGCGGGAGCGGAGTGATGGTGGAGATCGAGTGTCTCTGGGAGTGCAACGATGGCTTGGGCGAGACGCCCATTTGGCTTGCGGAGCAGGAGTCCATCTATTGGGCGGACCATGTCGGCCCTGCGATCGATTTGGCCGGTCCGCGACGCCCCTCAATTCGCATGTTGAATACCGCCACCGGAAAACGCCAGACCTGGGACATGCCCGAACAGATCGGGTCTTTTGGCTTTCGCCCTGGTGGCGGGCTCATTTGCGGCGCTAACTCTGGCTTCTGCACGATTGAGCTCGGTACAGGCGCATTCGGCCGGATCGTCGACCCCGAACCGGACAAGCCGCACAACCGCCTCAATGATGGAAAGATCGACCGCCGTGGCCGCTTCTGGTGCAGCAGCATGAACACAATGCTCACTGACAAGTCGGCACGCCTATACTGCCTAGATCCCGATTTCACCTGCCGTTCCGTTGCCGAGGACTTCTCCTTCGTCGTCGGCAACGGCATTGCCTTCGATCCTGAGGATACGCGGATGTACTTCGGCGACACATTCGGTGGCACGATCTATGTTTTCGACTTCGATATCGATGAAGGGCTTATCTCAAATCGTCGGCCGTTCTTTTCGGTCGAAGACCGTAAGCCAGCAATTGTTGACGGTGCGACCGTCGATGCAGATGGTTACTACTGGTTCGCCTTGAACCTAGGCGGCAAGATTTTGCGCGTTGACCCAAATGGACGCCTCGACCGGGAGATTGATATGCCGGTTCGTAGCCCGACCTGTGTCCAATTCGGCGGCGACAATCTTGAGACGCTCTACGTCACATCGCAGCAGTCGTTTCTGACTCCCGCGGAACTCGCCCATCACCCCAAACCGGGTAGCATGTTTGCCATACGCGGCCTAGGCGTGCGGGGGCTACCCGAGCCCAAGTTCGGTGTTTGATCTGTGCAGGTTCTGAATTTTACCTTGCCGTTTGCCCCGCGCGTGCATGCAAACACAACAAGGGCACGGGGAACTTTCGTCAGCCCGTGCCCTTGCCGCATTGGATCTAGAGATAAATAAGCTTCAGCAATCGCTGACCGGCTGGAGAACTCAGCTCGCGAAGATCAATCGTCCCGTCCATGTCGGGATTGGCTGCTCTGAACATCGCTTTGACGAGCGCTTTGTACTCTCTCCAGTTCAAAGTCCCGTCGTTATCCGGGTCGGCCGCCCTAAGGCCAGCCGCGCTGAGACGCCCTCTGAGCTCGGCGGCGTCCAGCGTCCGGTCGTTATCCGGATTAATCGCCTTGAAGACCCTTTTGGCGCCCCTAATCGCCTCTTTCATGTCGATGGTGCCGTCGTTGTCAGGATCAAGGACCCTCAGCGCCGTGGCCGTATCAACAGCGGAAACCGGCGCGCTGGAGCAGAAAATGACAGCGAGAGTAACGCCTAGAATCGTTGCGAATCTGAGCATGGTAGGACTCCTTTTCTGCGTATCGAGCTGAATCTACCGGGAATCTGCTCGAATGAGAATGGCGTAAGCTGGCCAACCCCCGATCGACGCTTCCTCACTTGGCATGAAGTGTGGCGGCATGGTCCAGGAATTAGAACGGTACAGCTAGATTTGGAGCCGCCGGTTGCTCGGCAGCCTATGACCTTTGGCATGCGTCCATGTCTGGTTCCGTGCTTCGAACAGATCTTTGATCCGGCCTATGGGCAGTCCGTATCGCGCACGAACCGGGCCTTCACCCAGCCCTTGGTGATCGCGTCGCCGCTGAAGCGTGTCATGGGACACCACCGGCTGCCCCAGGGGCGGTCGAGCGGTACACATTTGCCTTCGAGACGCAGAATGCCCTGACCCTTGTTTGGGATTATGTCGACGATTGGCGCTTTTGACGAAGCGTCGGCGCGCATGTTCAAGACATCGTCGTCGGCGACATTGACAATGTAGAGACAGCCGGGGCCGGTGGTTGCAAAGGATGGCGATGCGGCGCCAAAGATGACGATGCAGGCGATCAAGGATCTGAACATAATGTGGTGCTCCGGTGTTGGCGGGGAGTTGCGCCGTGTTATCGGGATAATGTGGATTGGCCCCCTAAGACATTCGTCGTCTTAGAGGGCCAAACCAGCAGGTCGGATTGATCGTTGCGTTTAGGGGCAGTTCTGGCCCGTCTGCATGCACTGGCGCATCCGCTCACGCAAATCGCCTTTCCAGGCTTGGGCATCTTCTTTGCCCTGAGCGCTGCCCTCACGTTCGCCGTTTTTGTAGCCTTTGGGGTAGCCAACAGCGTAGCCTTTTGCGTAGGCATTGCTGCAGGCTTGGCTGCCCGTATCGAGGGTGCCGACGCCGGAGATGGTATCGTTGTAGGAGGCGCGATAGGCGCCCTTGAAGCCATCTGTGTAGCCATCGCGGAGACCTTCGGCCTTACCATTGTTGTAGCACTGCTGCACGTTGGTGGCATAGGCCGGGACTGGGTTCGCGATATTGGCGAACATGAAGCCGGCAAGGATCAGGAGAGCAAACTTCGAGAGAAAAGAAAACTTATTCGTGGTCTGAGCAATCTTGGTCATGATGTGTTCCTTCGTGGGTTCAGGTTGTGTGCGCTGGCTTGATCGCCAGAACTGAGAAGGAACGTACTCAGGCCCGTGCATTCGTTGTATGGGGTGGATCCCCTATATGGATATAGCGGGTCGTAGACTGCGGTTGGAGGCGCAGGGTCGGAGACGAGAGCTAGTGCGACGTCGTGCGCTCGGAGCGTTTGGATAACGCGAGGCGTATTCTCTGCTTAGGAATGACTGAGGGCGGACTGCAACTGGTGGCCAAGCCGCAGTTGTGCGGATCTGTCTGTTTTAGAGCAACGGCATCGCGCGGGGCGGGCGGTATTGCGTAACCAGCCACAAAGGTCACGAGCGACGTGATCGCGACTTGTGTGCCCTCGCCGATGCTCAAACCAGCGCCATCCTTCAGCGCCCATAACATCAGGGCCGAGAAAGTGGCACCGAGCGTCGCACCGATGACCTTCATGGTTGGCACTACCGTAGCGGTCCGCAGTGTTGCCACTGGTTTGCTCCCAACATCAGGACGATGAGCGATGCAGCTTATACGTGCTATATAGTATGTTCAATCGTATAGATTGCAACCTTTGGCTCGGTGCTGAGACCGCCTTCCTTCTCATTACCTATATATATCAGAGGGTTATTGTTTTCCAATTTGTTCGTCGGGAGATGTCCAAGCGCCATTCGGTCAATCACGTGCATCGCGGCGAGGCGACTCACAGACCGACTGTACACGAAGCCCGGGCAGTCCGGGGCTGACGATTGACGCGGTCGCGAAGACCTTGGTCAGGCTCTAGGCCGCCGAGTCCTTAGCGCGCACCTTCTGAAGGGTGGTGAAGCCTTCGAACTCGGGATGCCCCTGATAGAGAGGCTTTCCTTCGCCCGCGCGCGCATGGGCTTTGCGGAAAGCCTCGGAGCGAGTCCAGCCCTCAAAAGCGTCTTGTGACTGCCAGATGCTGTGCGAAGCATAGAGAACGTGATCGTCCCGTTCCGGCCCCTTGAGGAGATGAAACTCAACAAAGCCAGGAACCTCTTCAAGATGGGTCTCGCGGGACAACCAAACTTGCTCGAAGTCGTCCTCAGCGCCTTTGAGTACTTTGAAACGGTTCATGGCGATGAACATAGGGGAAGTCCTTTGGTCTTTGTTGCGGTCCGGCAGTCGTCAAATCGGGCGCATCGTTGGCGTTAGTTACCCTCAGATTGGACATTCTCCGATTGTTGGGTCTTCCGCGGTGCGTCGTAGACGGACCAATCCACATCTCGTCCCGTCGGCGGTAGGTTCTTGCGCTCGCTCTTGTCGAGCAAGAGATGCGCCTTCGCGACCATGAGGGCCGTGACCGGCGCCGTCAGGAATAAGAATGTCGTGATCAGCAGCTCCTGGATGGAGAATTCATCGCCCTTCATCAGGAAGTAGAGCATGGAGGCAATCAGCATGGCGCCGATGCCAAGCGTTGTTGCCTTGGTGGGACCGTGCAGTCGCCGCATCAGGTCCGGCAGCTTTGCAAGACCCAGCGAGCCGACGAAGAGGAAAAAGGCTCCGAGGCAAATCAGGCTTGCAACCGCGATGTCGCCGAAATCGGGCATAAGGTTACTCCATCACGTTGCCGCGCAAGATGTACTTGCAATACGCGACCGTCGTTAGGAAGCCGACCATAGCAAACAGCAGCGCGACCTCGAAATAGAGCTCTGTACCCCAATAGACTCCGGCTAGAACGACGAGTCCAATCGCGTTGATCGTTAGGGTGTCGAGGGCGAGAATCCGGGTGGGCATGTCAGGCCCAACAAGCGCTCGGTAAAGGCAAAGCAGCATGGCCGCGCTGATGGCGACAAGAGCAATGGCACAGGCGGTTGCGATCATCTTTCGAAGATCCTTTGCAGTCTAGTTTCGTAGCGCGCCTTGATGTCGGAGACGGTCTTCTCTGGATCGTAGGTTTCAAGGCAATGAACAAGCAGGGCGCGCCCGTCTGCACTGAGGGTCGCGCTCACCGTGCCGGGCGTCATGGTGATCGTTCCGGCGAGCGCGGAGATGGCTTCGGGCGTTCTCAGGTCGAGCGGCACCGTAACGAACTGTGAGTGCAGATCGTCTCCACGCCGGAACAAGATCAGATACGCGACTTGGAAATTGGCAACGACAATGTCCCAAAGAACGATAAGTGCATACTCGACAATGGTAAGTGGACTTTTGACGAGAGGGCGGTCGGGCCAAAACGCGCTGGTGAGCTTGGGCACAACGACGCCAAGGAATAGGCCCAGCACCGCCGCTCCCCATGAGATGCCGTTCAGCAAAACCCAGACGACCACGATCAGCAGCGTCAGAAGGGGATGAGGGATCAAGGTTCCAAACATGGTCAGTCTCCCCCGGCTTCTTGCGGCGGCACAGGCATAACGTCCGCGTCAGCCGCCGGTTCAGTAATCGGCCGCGCGGGTTCCGTGTTCTCCCTGCTGCCAAGCACCGCGCGGACATAGGCCTGCGTATCGAGCGCTTGTTCGGCGGTTGCATGAAGCGCCTTGACGGCGGGTCCGGCAAACACGGCGAGCATTAGGCTTGCACCAACAAGTAACCCGACCACGACCATAGGCATAATGGCTGCTGTTTCCCAGCCGGGACCCGTGGTCTGTCCTTCAGTCTTCCAGAAGATGGTGCTGCCAGCTCGGGCGAATGCGATCGTCATCATGAGAGACGTCACGAGGATCGTGGCCCAAATCAGCCACGCGCGCGGAACTCCATAGGTCGCGTCGAGAACCAGCAGCTTGCCGACGAAACCCGATAGTGGCGGCAGCCCCACGACAGCAATCGCCACGAGGAAGAATAGCGTGCCGAGAATGGCTGCTTGGCTGATGGGATTCCCGGGGATCAAAGCATCGAGCTTGACGGTGCGCCGCGCGGCAATCAGGTCCACGATCAGGAAGAGCGCAGCACCCGCAATGGTGCTGTGGACGAGGTAGTAAAGCGCCGCCGTGAGCCCGTCGATGCTGAATTGCCCAATGGCGATCAGAAGAGTTCCCATAGATGCCACGATGCTAAACGCGGCGAAGTTCAGTAGCCTTCGGGTTCCGAGCAAGCCGGCGGTGCCGACGGCGAGCGTCACGAGTGCAGCCGGCACCACCCATGGGGCGACCACCGAGCCCAGGGTTTCGGCTTCCGTACCATCGCCGAACACCGTCCCAAAGATGCGGACGATGGCGTAAGCACCGACCTTCGTCATGATCGCAAAGAGAGCGGCGACGGGCGCGGATGCGGCGGCATAGGTCGCAGGGAGCCACCAATGCAAGGGCACAAAAGCAGCTTTGATCGCGAAGACCAGCAAAAGCAGAATCGCGCCGGTTTGCAGAAGTGCCTGGTCGTTCTCGGAGACCGCCCGCGCCTTGACGGCAAGGTCCGCAAAATTGAGCGTACCGGTGACGCCATAGATCAAGCCCACGGCGACGAGGAACAGGGACGAGGCAATCAGATTGATCGCGACATATTGGAAGCCTGCGCGTAGTCGCTTCGCGCCGCCGCCATGGAGCATCAGCCCGTACGAAGCGATAAGCATCACTTCGAAGAAAACGAAAAGGTTGAACAAGTCGCCCGTGAGAAAGGCGCCGTTCAGGCCGAGCAGTTGAAAATGAAACAGGGCGTGGAAGTGACGTCCGCGCCGGTCCCAGCCGGCGATCGCATAGAGCAGGACGGCGAGCGCAAGACCCGCCGTCAGCACGAGCATGGTCGTGGAGAGCCGGTCAATGACGAGCACGATGCCGAAAGGCGCCGGCCAAGCGCCCAAACGATAGGCCTGGGTCACGCCGTCGTTTACGGCATCGTAGAGGAACAGCGCGACGCCCAGCAGCATCAAGGTCGAAACAACGGAGAGGAACCGCTGCACCTCGATATCGCTCCGCCGCATGAGTATCAGAATGGCGGCGGTGATCGCGGGCAGGATCGTGGGCGCAATGATCCAGCTGGTGGCGAACTCCGAAACCGTCATGAGCCGGTCTCCGTCTCGTCTGGCAAGTCATCCTCCGGGAGATCCGCCCTGTCCGTTGCGGTCTCAAGAAAGCCGCGCAACGCAAGCACGACAATCAATGCCGTCATACCGAAAGAGATGACGATGGCCGTAAGCACGAGCGCCTGCGGCAGGGGATCGGTATAGGATTCGGCGCCACGGATGATTGGCGGCTCGTTGATGACGAGACGTCCGGACGTAAACAAAAAGATGTTGATGGCGTAAGAGAGCAATGTCAGCCCGACAACGATCGGAAACGTTCGCTGCTGCAAGATCAGGTAGACACCTGCCGCCGTCATCAAACCGATTGCGCTGGAGACGATAAGTTCCACGTCAGCTCTCCTTCTTTTTTGAGCTGACGATTTGGCCGTCCTTCAGGGGCACGTCCATGGGGCCTTCAGGCACGGGCTCCGGCTCGGCGCGTGTCTCGACGCGCGATATCTGAGCCAGTGAGAGCATGACGACGCCGACCACAGCGAGGAACACGCCGAGATCGAAAGCCATCGCTGAGGCCACTTCAAACTCCCCGACCAGCGGAAGCTCAACATATGTGTAGGTGCTGGTGAGGAACGGCCAGCCGAACACCAACGACACGACACCGGTAAGGCCGGCGATCAGTACGCCCGCGCCGATGAGCACATGGCTATCTAGGCGCATGCGTTCCGCCGCCCACGTGTAGCCGCTGGCGATGTACTGCATGATGAGCGCAATCGCGACCACCAAGCCGGCGACGAAGCCGCCGCCGGGTTCGTTGTGGCCTCGCAAAAAGACGAAGGCGGCGACGACAAGCACGAGCGGAAAGAGGACGCGTGTGGCGACAACCAGCATCATTGGGTGCGCATTCACGCTCTGCTCCCGGTCGCTCCGGATCGAGGCGAGCGTTCGCGCAGCCGCTCCTCTCAGGGCGTTGTCGAGCAGTGCGAATATCGTGATGGCCGCGATGCCAAGAACGATGATCTCGCCATACGTATCGAAGCCACGGAAGTCGACGAGGATGACGTTGACGACGTTGGTTCCGCCGCCGCCAGGTTTGGACTCAGCGAGGTGGTAATCCGAGATGGACTGGAAGTCGCGGGTCATGATCGCGTAGGCAAGAGCCGCGACGCCGAATCCCACAGCCGCGGCAACCAAGCCGCGGGCAAAGCGCCCGCCAGTGCTCGTTTCTTGGGGCGATGTTTGCGGGACTAGATTGAGCGCGAGCAGCAACAGGATCGTCGTGACGATGTCGACTGAGATCTGCGTCAGGGATAGGTCGGGTGCTGAGAACTGCAGGAAAAACAATGCGGCGATCAAGCCGACGCCACTGGTGAGGATCAATGACAGCAGCCTGTTCTGGTGCCAGAACAGCAAGGAGATGCACAAAGCGGCGAGCACAAGCCACGCTGCAGTTGCGGGGAAGCTGCCTGGAATGACCGGCCGCGTTCCTGATCCATATGGAGCATCGAAGAAAGCCGCCGCCCCGACTATAAGGATCGTCACCAGAATGATGCCGGCGTATCGCGAGAAAGAACCGTTATGCGTGGCGTCAATGAACCCGCGTGCCCCGCGTACAAGGCCGGAGATCGTCGCGTCAAAGACGCTCTTCGCGTCCATGCCGGCGAAGACAAGCCTCAGCTGATTGGCGGCGTTGTAGTTCCAGAACAGAAGTGCTCCGCCGACAAGTGCAATGACGCTCATGAGAAGAGCCGGCGTGAAGCCATGCCAGAGTGCGAGATAGTATTTGGGCAACGGTTCACCGACGACCGCAAGCGCTGTGCGCTCGACGATGGCGCCCGCCGTTTGTGAAGGGAAGATGCCAATCACGATGACAAGCACGGCCAGGATGGCCACAGGCAGCCACATGCCAAAGGGTGGGTCGTGGGGTTTCTTCGGATAGTCGTCGCGGACGGGGCCGAGGAACGTGCTGATCGCAAGGCGATAGGAATAGGCGGCCGAGATTAGCGAGGCGAGCGTTACCAAGAAGGGAATGACCCAGGGGTGTCCGCCAATCGCGGTGTGCGAGGCCTCTTCAAGCATCATCTCTTTGGAGAGGAACCCATTGAAGAATGGGATGCCGGCCATCGAGGCCGCGGCGACGAAGGTCAGCGTTGCCGTGATAGGCATCAGCGTCATCAGGCCACCA
>JASJEH010000100.1 GCA_030064755.1 Methyloceanibacter sp.
GTGTGTTCACCAGCGTTCCATCGTAACCCTGTCCCGACGCAATACTCGGGAATTGGATTAGGGCAACGAGGAACGTGAGGACTAAGGGCTTTCGCATCTGGCCTCGGTTTCCCGTCATGTCGAGGGGCTACATCGCTGCCAACGTGTTCTTGTAGATCTTTCCATCCTTCATGATGATACGGATAGTTTCGGGGCTATCCGGCGGCTCAGGGGCGTCGAACCATTTTTCCGATGTGCCAATTACAGAGAGGTCTTCAAGCGGATTGCCGTCCACGACAATAACGTCCGCATACGCGCCTTCCTCGATCACGCCGAGCTTGCCTTCCGGGTAGGGGTTCATGAATTCGCCGCTCATGGCCGCGATCTCACCACCGGTCGATGTCATCGAAACGAGCGCCGCGTGATTGCCGAAAAAGTCTCCGTTGAGATACTTTTCGTAAGCGATCTGTTTCGCGCAGGCGCTGATCTTGCCGACGCAGTCCGTATGGTGACCGCGTTTCACCGGGCACTTTTTCATATTGTCGACATAGCCGGAGAAGGCCGCCGTCGCCGACTTCGCCTTTCGCAAGCTCGCAGGCACGTCTCGGACAGCTGGTATGTCGAAAAGTCCCGGTGCGAAGGCAGTGAGATTGGTCGTGATATAGGCGCCTTTCTCTTTCATCAGCTCGCCGACCTCGCAGTCATACGAGAAGCCGTGCTCGATGGACTTCACGCCTGCATTGAGCGCGCGCAGGATAGAGTCCTTCTTGTAGGAGTGCGCCATGACATAGGTGCCATACTGATCAGCGATCTCTACGGCCGCCTCGATCTCAGGCACGGTTCGGCCTTCCATCTGCCAAGGATCGAAGGCCGAGACGACACCGCCCGATTGCATTACTTTGAGCTGACTGGCGCCCATGCGGAAATTGTTGCGGGCAGCCTTCAGAACCGCGTCCTCGCCATCAACCTCTTGCGCCATGTTGAGCCGCGAGAAGTTTGACTCAGTACCTAGCGGCGCAGTGAAATTGGCAAAGTCGGAATGCCCGCCCCGTCCGCCGAGAAAGGCGCCGGACGGATAGAGACGTGGTCCAACGATCTTTCCGGAATCGATCGCACGTTGCAGGCCTGCGTTAGCGCCGCCTGCATCGCGCACCGTCGTGAAGCCTTGCATCAGATACATCTCTGCCTGTGCGGTGCCATGAATAGCCAGATCCTCCCACGTGCTGTTCGCTTCCATCGCGGGAAGTGTTGGACCGGGGAGCATGAGATGCACGTGATTGTCGATCAGCCCAGGCATCAACGTTCGGCCGCCTCCATCGATCACCGTGGCGTCGTCGCGCTTATCAATGTCGCCCTTCGAGATCTTCTTGATGAGATTGCCTTCCACCAGCACGTTCATGCCCTCGGCCAGCGCATCGCTAGTACCGTCGAAAATGTTGACGTTGGTGAAAAGAGTTTGTGGTTTCGGGTCTTCTGCGGCGGCGAATTGAATCCCAAGGCCGACAAGCAGTGAAAGGCCGAGCGCGAGGCTGGCCATAAGCTTCGTATACAAATCAGATCCTCCCAGGCGCGCTTCAGCGCTTGTAGTTTGCCGAAGAGTTTAACCTAGGCGCTCGGCGTTACTTGATCGGAAGTACGGGCAGGTGGGGTTGGCTGCCCATAGCAAAGAGGGACTGACAGCCGCCGCGCGCCGGAAGCAGGCGCAACGACAGCGGCCGCGCGACGGTCTTGTCGCGTGACGTAGGGAGAGGACGTTACTGAACGCGTCGATGCGATACCATGCAGTGCGATGCCAGGGTCTGCACCGGGAGGGAAGGGCGCGCAGGACGCCTGCTAAGCCTTAGCCAGACCCTGCGTGTCCTCAACCCCCAATGGTCCAGGGACGAGCTCCCGATAAGCGCGCCAGCTGGCAAGTCCGAGCCACGGAAACACGATGGCAAGCGCGAGAAAGCCCGTTGCCGCGGTGGCAAGGGTCAGTACGGCAAGGATCACGGCCCACAGCACCATTGGCCAGAAATTGTCGCCGACAGCCCGGATGCTCGTCACGATCGCCGCGAAAACGCCGGTATGGCGATCGAGGAGCATGGGCGCGGCAACGACGACACCGCAATAGGTAAAAAAGGCCATCACGCCACCGATCACCGTGCCAGTCACCAACATGTTGTGCCCAGCCGGCGTGTTGAGCGCGAAGTCGACGAAGGACTCGACAGTCCGGTGCAGCTGATATGTCGACAAACCGTAGACGATTTGAGCGATCCGCCCCCAGAGCAAATAGATCAGCATCAAGAACAGACCGAAATAGGCCAGGTCGAGCCGAACAGCATCGCGGACGTAGAGCATCTCTCCGAGAGTTGGCTTCTTCCCCTGTTCGATCTGCCGTCCCGCTTCGTAAAGCCCCATGGCCAGCATTGGAGCAACGAACACAAAGCCACAGGTTAAGGCTAGGGCCCAGAATTCCGCGTCAGATTCGACCAACGCATACGCAATAGCAAAGCTCAATAGCGCGACAAGAAGACCGTAGATCAAGCACGGCCCTGGTGCCTTCCAAATGTCACTCCAGCCGCCGGCCAGCCAGCGGAACGGTGCCTTCATATCGACTTTGGCTATGTCGGGTAGTCCACCGGAGTTTTCCATGTTATCTCCCCCTCTTGGTCGCGAATGGCTCCACGACCCTCTTTGCAATGTACTTGAAAGGCTGCCCAGAGGACGCCAAAAAACACAGGTCTTGGTCTCCTTAGCCGTACCGGCCAGAAACAAAATCAGAGCATCGTACGGTTTTGGGTCGCACGAAAATGTCTTTTGTATCGCCAACCTCCACGAGGTTGCCGAGGTGAAAAAACGCGGTCCGTTGCGAAATTCGCGCGGCCTGCTGCATGTTATGGGTCACAATGACGATCGTGTAGTCCTTGCGCAACTCGTCCACCAAGTTCTCGATCAGCGCCGTCGAGCCAGGATCGAGCGCGGAGCATGGCTCGTCCATCAGCAGCACTTCGGGCTCGTTAGCAATCGCCCGCGCAATGCACAGGCGCTGCTGCTGGCCGCCGGAAAGATCCGTTCCGGGAGAACGCAATCGGTCCTTGACCTCGTCCCACATCCCGACGGCGTGGAGACATTTTTCAACCAGCTCATTCCGTTGGCGCCGGTTGGTCACAAGGCCTTTGATTTCGGCGCCATAGAGGATGTTCGTGCGGATTGACCAGGGAAACGGGTTAGGCTTCTGGGCGATCCAGCCAAAGCGCTGGCGCAAGAAGGGGGGATCGAGGTCAGGATGGTAGATGTCCTCGTCATCCAGAAGGACCCGCCCCTCAATACGGGTGTTCTCGATAAGGTCATTGCTTCGGTTGAGACAGCGCAGCAACGTGGTCTTGCCGCAACCCGAGGGACCGATCAGTGCAGTGACCTCGTTTCGGTAGAGGTCTAGCGAGACATCCTTCAGCGCATGTTTCTCACCGTACCAGAAATTCACACCCTCTATGCGCATCTTGGCCGGATGCGCCTCGTTGTGATTGGGCGTCGGTCCCAAATGGGCGAGCATTTTTGTTGCAGCGGATTCGAGCATGGCGACGCCATACTCCAGAGAACCGCGGGGCGCGGCTTTGCGGCACATCAAGGGCGAGGGTCTGACGGCGCAAAAAATTTGGATTCTCAGCCCCGGCGATGGGCCTAAGAGGCTTCTGGCTGACGGCCGCCGCGTACACCGTAGTCGGATCGCTTGGGCTTACCTGCATCGCGCCCGGCAGGATCGGCCTTTTCTCTATTCGGCCTGGTCTTGGATAGGACGCGTTGCATCTGCATGGGCAGATAGGGCGTGGCGCGATTGAGTTTGTCGTCGAGCCCTTCGTTTCGACGCCGCAGAAGTCGGGCCAAGGCGGCGATCGTGGGGCTACTGGCAATGAGCAGTGTGAGCCCAATGACCATCAAGATCAGGCCGGTGGGGATCGGCAGCCATACCGTGGCAAGCCCAGCGATCATGCAGACCGCCCCGGCGATTTTTGTAATGAGATTGCTCAGGCTAGAGCCATTCCTGCCGCGCATCCATCCTGCGTAGTGAAGATGCATGACAGTTCTGTGGCGCGAATATGGTTGGTGTGCGACTGGGTCACGGCGTTCGGTGGCTCACGACGACGGCTCGGGAAACACCGCCCTAGCACCGTGCACGAACAAGGCGCGCAGCTTGTCCCAAAAGGCGCCGCCAAGAACAAACAGCCCAATCAACAAGATCAGGTCGCCGCCTAGCGCGAACCACAGTTCGTTGCCCTCAAAGTATGGGATCAGGCCCTTGGCGTAGGGAGAGACGAAGCCAAGTATCAACGGCAGCACAAACAAGACGAGTCCGATTCGATACCGTGTTGGGCCGACCTCCCGCGGCGGCCCGTACCGCTTCAGCGTCCCGAAGATCTTGCTCTTGATATAGGTGTAGCCGCTTTTGCCCATAATGGCGGCTGCCGCGACCAACAGCACCTCCGCGCCTACCAGTATGCCGGCAGAAGAGGAGGCGATGGTGCCTGCCGAAAGGCCCAGGATGCCCATCAGCGGGATGGCGACAAGCGGGCCGATCAGGCTGATGGCGAAAAGAGCGACGCCGATATAGAAGCGGGGGCCTGCAACAGGCGCATCTTCGGTGGCGTCGTGTGCCTCGGCCATAGTTCTGGTGCCTCCCTCGCGCCAAGCACTATATCACCGAGGACCTGAGTGGCGACATGTTCCCCCTTCGTTCTAAACAGTGGATAATGGTGATGAGTCGGCCGCGCGCCGCGCTTTCGTTCGTCTGAAGCCCCACTGTCACGAAGATGAAATTCACAGATTCGTTCTTGGATGAGGTTCGTGCCCGGCTCCCCGTGAGCCAGGTCGTTTCGCGCCGCGTGCAGCTCAAGCGCGCGGGGCGCGAATGGAAGGGGCTGTCTCCTTTCAACAAGGAGAAGACCCCGTCCTTCACCGTGAACGATCAGAAGGGCTTCTATCACTGCTTCTCGTCCGGGAGGCATGGCGACATCTTCCGCTTCGTCATGGAAACCGAAGGCTTGAGCTTCCCCGAGGCTGTCGAGCGGCTGGCCGGCGAGGCAGGCGTCCCGATGCCGGCGCCCGATCCTCAGTACGAGCGGACTGTCAAGGAACGGCTGGGGCTCATGGACGCCCTCGAAGCCGCGGCCAAATTGTTCGAACAAGCGTTGCGATCTGGGGCAGGGCGCGATGCGCTCTCCTATGCGGAAGGGCGGGGCCTAAGCCATGAGACGATCCACGAGTTCCGCATCGGCTTAGCACCAGCCGGGCGTGACACGTTGAAGACCGAGCTACTGAAGAAGGGCTTCACCGAGCCGCAGCTGCTTGATGCGGGGCTCATCATCAAACCGGACGACGGGCGTCCGACTTACGACCGCTTCCGCAACCGTTTGGCCATTCCGATCCTCGATGCGAAGTCGCGGGTCGTCGGTTTCGGTGCGCGGGCGCTGAGCCCCGATGCGCAACCGAAATATCTGAATTCGCCGGAGACGCGCCTCTTCGACAAGGGCTCCATGGTGTTCAACTTCGCCCGCGCGCGCAGTTCCGCATTTGAAAAGGGGGAGCTGGTCGTGACCGAAGGGTACATGGACGTCATCGCTCTCCATCAGGCGGGCTTCAAGAACGCGGTGGCGACGCTTGGCACCGCCTTCACGGCGCGGCAGATGGAACAGCTCTGGCAGCTCGCGCCGGAGCCCGTGATCTGCTTCGACGGTGATCGGGCTGGCGAGGCGGCGGCGGCGCGTGCGGTAGACCGTATGCTGCCCGTGCTGCGTGAAGGCCACTCGTTCCGGTTCGCCTTCCTGCCCCAAGGGCAAGACCCGGACGACCTTGTGCGCAGTGCCGGACCGGCCGCCTTTTCCGCCTATCTCAAGAACGCGATGCCCCTGATCGACATGGTCTGGCGGCGAGAGATGGCGGCGGGATCTATCGATACGCCAGAGCGGCGCGCGGCTTTTGAAGCGCGGCTGGAAACACTGCTGAACGACATCGAGAACAGCCGCGTACGCGAGCACTATCGCCGCGACATCAAGAACAGGCTGTTCGAGCTTTGGCGGCCCCAGCCGCATTCAGGCAAGGGGAGCAAGCAGACGAGGCAGAACGGCGCAAGGCTTCCACGCCGCGACGTGCCGCCTCCTCCGACCGCCTACGGTTTTGGCACTATGGTGGCGCTGGCACTGGTGAACCATCCATGGCTGCTCGACCAATTCGCTGAGGAAATCGCGAGCGTCGATGTGCCGGACAGGAAACTCTCCGGCCTGCTAACCGCCGCGACTCAAACGATTCTCGACGACCATGCCGTCACCCGCGATGCGCTGATTGCGGCGCTTCGAGACGGCCCGCACGGGGCGCTTCTCGACAGGCTCTTTTTGGAGAGCCACCACGTCCGGCACACATTCCTCAAGGCCGAAACGCCCCGCGACGAGGTGGAGGAGCACTTCGCCGACATGCTCTATCGGTGGCGGGCCCTTCCGACGCTCACCCGCGAGATCGCTGAGAGCGCCGATGCCATCGCCAACATGACTGAGTCCGAGTTTGAACGCTTCGCCGCGCTGCAACAGGAGGTTGCGAGCGTCGGTCTCAGGCCGGACACGGACGATGCGGCCATGCGCGATTCCAAGCAGCGCTTCGAGGACACGCTGGCGCGCCTGAAAAAGAAGCCGCTCTCCAAGGGGCGCCGCCGGCCGGGGTGAGCCGCGAACCTAATCGTCAAGCTTCCGAGTGCCGATGGAATGGGTGATGGCGGCGATTTGGTGCACGCACAATTGCCTCAATGTCCCGATCAAGGGGCCCTGGTGGTCCTCCAAGGACCTTATGAGTTTGAGGAACTGTTGAATGTTGAAGCCTCGAATTCGGTCAAATAGAGCCTCGGCGTCGTGGTCGCCGAGTTCCTCCATGAACTGATAGAAGATGCCCTTCGATAGACGCGGGAAACGCTCGTGGCCCAGCATCATGTGCGAGATACGGACCTT
>JASJEH010000039.1 GCA_030064755.1 Methyloceanibacter sp.
GTGCGCCGCCCGGAGCTGAGCCTCCGTTGAGCACAACACGCAGATCAGCCGTCCGATCGAACCAGGTGGCGGAGGTTTGGTGCCACAGGTCTTGGGCCGCCGTCAGCAGTTTGGGGAGCGCGTGCGCAGAGCCGCCCGGGAAGCTCCGCAGCTCCCAGAAGCCGCTGTTTGTGGGCACAAAGAATAGGTCGTAGTCGAACAATCCTGTGTCGATGGGCTCCAGCAACTGGAAATTGCTCTCCGAGGGCGTGTTGCCGTCCACAAAGATGACGGGAATGCCTCCTGAGTTGAACGTGCCGGGGCCAAGATTCGTGTTGTTGACGATCACCGTGGTCGTGCCCGACACATTGCCTTCGACGAAGAACTTGTCCGCCGGCGATGTGGCGCCGTCCAAGAACACGTCGAGACCGAGCTGGCCGCCGCCTTGGAAGTTAAGATCGGTGCCGCCTGGCGTGTTGGAGATGGCGAAGCGGTCCCCCGCCTGCCTGTCGATCAAGGTGATCAGACCACGGTTGCGGAACGTCTCCAGCCCCTCGAAGGCACTTGTCTCAGACATCGTCCTATCGGTCGCCGCCAGCACCGTGCCGCCGCGTTCATTGACGAAAAGGTCGTTGCCACCACCGAAGAACGAAGTTCTCTTCGTCTCGAACACACCGCCAGATTGGTTGAAGAAGCGGTCGTTCTGTTCCGTCAGATCGACGAAGCCCGTGATCAGACCTGCGTTGAAGATATCGGCTGTGCCCGCGCCCTTCACGTCAATGGCGAGATACGACTCCGATGAGACATCGCCTGTGTTCGTGATCGTCGTCGGGTTTACATACTTGCTGTAGGTATAGATGCCCACATTGCGCAGACCGCCTGCCGCGAAGACGGAGCCCGCATTTCGAATGGTAATCGAACTGCTTGGGGCATTCGTAAGTGCAACGATCGCCCCCGTCACACCGGGTTTGTCGCCTGAGCTCGAAGCATGTACGTCGCCCCTATTGTCGATACTGATCGCACTGTTGGCGTACACGGTTCGCGCATAGAGGCCACGTGCATACCCAGCACCCGCCTTTGCCGCGACGGACGCTTCGTTGACGATGCTGATGGGGCTGCGCGAAAAGGCGAGAATGCCGAAGGCGTCGTCTCCACCGGTTGCCGAAATGGGCCCTCTATTCTCGATGCCGATGGGACTGTTGTGGTCAAAGCTCCGCGCATCGATACCGAAGGCATCCTCCCCGGCCACCACATCGACCTCGCCGCTATTGTGGATGTCGATCGAGCTACCAGGAGCATAGCCTCGAGCGTAGATGCCCGCCGCATTCGAGCCTGAGCTCTCTGCCTCCACGTGGATCGCGCCGGCATTGCGGATCTCTAGGGTCGCATTGCCGCCCCCTGAGATCGACGAGCGGATGCCCTGAGCGTACGAGTCATCTCCCAGTGCCTTCGCAAAGATGTCGCCGCTGTTTTGGATGACGGTCGAACCGTTCAGGCTCGTAACCGGCGCGTATATCCCAAGTGCGCGGCCGTCCAAGTCAGTTGTGGTGACCGAAATACCGCCGCTGTTGTCAATGAAGAGGCTTCCACCCGCTGGCGCCGTAGCACGGCCGTAAATGCCAACGGCGAACTCCCGAGCGATGGCGTCGAGATCGCCACTGTTGGTGACCTCCACCTGAAGGCCCGTGTTCGCATTGATGCCAATCGCAGTCTCACCACTCGACGCCGCATAGACGTCGCCCGTATTGTGGACTTCGACGTGACTGCCACCTGAATAATCGCGTGCGAAAAGGCCAGTCGAACCGCCTGCGGAGACGGCATCGATGTCGCCGCTGTTATGAACTGTCACGCGGGTGCCGGGCGTGGAGATCAACGCTCGAATGCCAAAGGCCGAGTCACCCGTTGCTCGAATGTCTCCGCTGTTTTTTACCCAAACGTCGTCGTAGGCGCTCACCGCAACAACACCGTAGGCCGTGCCGCCGGCGTACGTTGCCGTGAGGTTCCCGATGTTGTCGAGCGTGACGGACTCGTTCGGGTCATCGCCATTCAGTGTGATGACACGGCCAGGCGCGCCATCAATATTGCGGTCGAAGGTATTGACGCAGTCGATGCTGCCCGCAGGCGTCAAGATGCTGATGGGCCCGGGCGGTGGGAACGTCCCTGGCGGACAGGTCACTTGCGCCATGGCCGGCGTCGGCGCCGTGACGGGCGCGAAGACCGCCACAGAAGCAAGCGCCGTACTGAGCAGCAGCGCGCGGCGATCGAGGGTCTTTCGCAAGCCCGGAGTCTTTAGTGGATACCGACGTTCAAGTGGTGTGCTCGTTTGGCCGCCGCACGGCGCCCCCGCGCGTGCGCGCATTTTTTGTCCCATGCTTGCTCCCCATCCCCTGCGCGTGCCTTCAAAGGTCCAAAGTCGACCTTGCGACACTCTGTCCCAGAGACTGGGTGAGTCTTCACGCTTCGACTAGTGCGAAAATGCAACAGCTCCGAAAAATACGACATCGTATGGTCCGGCATTCGGACTGCGAGCTACACAACTATGTGGTGCATTCTGCGGCAAGAATTGAATGAATATTCTTCACTCTTAAGAACGGTCGCGTAGTAGCGGCTCACTCATAAATTGAACAGAATCCGGGCCGGGCGACTAGGTTCCCTACCTTCGGCCTGGCCGGCCAAGTGAAAAACTTTCATGCGGTGATTGGTCGCGTATTGCGCCGCCGAGCGGCCTGCTTGAGCGAGTCTTTGTGCGCCCTATCGCGCTAGCGCGCTACGTGAGGGCGGGTTTTCTGCGCTACCGGGACTTGGTTTGTCCTATCGCTTCGCTACTTGAGGACCTGCGGCCTGCTTGAGCGCTGGCGCGGGAATGACAGCCGGATTTGGTCCTGGCAGCACCACGCTCTCCTTCGTCATGCCCGGACTTGATCCGGGCATCCACGAAAAGCAGCGATTCCTTCCAGACGTGGATGGCCGGGTTGAACCCGGCCACGACGAGGCTGAAGATCAGCGGACACCTCTTTGTTTGCGCTATCGCCTAGCGGCTGCTTGAGCGCTTGCTTATCTGCGCTACCGGCCTACCGGCATTTGGGCTGTCCTTCCGCTTTGCCAATCGAGGACGCGCCTCCGTCATTTGCACTCATTGGATCCGCTTTTGGCACTTAAGCGGTCCTCATAGGAGCACCAGCTGGGCATCTGGTTTGGGCGTGAGTGCGGTCGTTGCGAGCCTGCGTTCCAGCGGCACGGCGTCCGCACGCATGGCGTACGTCGACGACCCCGCGGGAAGGCTGGGAGACTGAATCGAAAACCTATCTCTATGAGATGATTGGCTCCCCGGGCCGGACTCGAACCAGCGACCCAGCGGTTAACAGCCGCTTGCTCTACCAACTGAGCTACCGGGGATCAGGGGCAGGGCACCGAGGCCCGCGCCGCTAAGACGCGCTAGATAGCAAAAGGATGACGTCGTTTCCAGCGCTTTGCGCACGCGCGACAAGCGGAAGTTGATGATGCTTGTCGTGCGCGCTGGGAGGTCTTATCTCCGGCGTCGGCCCGGTTCAAGTCGATTTGGGCGGATTTTCGGGCAGAGGGTTGGGTTTTGGACGCCGACAAGAAGCTCACGCGTCAGAGCAAGGCCAAAAGGGTTCGCGTCTTCGACCGCTACATTCATGTGCCGCGATCGAAGCCGGTCCGCATCGGACTGGCAACGGTCTTGATCGGCGGGGGTCTTCTTGGGTTTCTGCCGATCCTCGGTTTCTGGATGATTCCTCTGGGGTTCCTCGTTCTCTCGATCGATCTGCCGATCTTGCGTCGCTGGTGGCGTGGGTTCGCCCCTTGGTGGCACCGCCGTAAGGAGGAGAGGCAACATGATGGCGAAGAGTGATGGCCTAGGAGGACACCATGCTCGTACGCAATATGACCGAGGCGGACGTGGAGCACGTCGCGCGGCTTTGGTGGCAAAGCTGGCATGCCGCTCACGCGCACATATTGCCGGACACGGTCGTAAAGGGCAGGGGTCCTGAGAGCTTTTGGGAGCGGAGCCGATCCCTTATCGGGACGGCGCGTGTGGCAGTGTCCTCGGACAATCGTCTCGGTTTTCATGTCGTTCGCGAAGATCAGGTCGTACAGCTCTATGTCGCCCCAGCGTTCTGGAAGCGAGGCGTGGGGCACTCTCTGTTGGGCGATGCCGAAGAGTCGCTGCTTAGCCAGTCGCATCGTTTGGCCCGGCTGGGCTGTTATCGGGGGAACAACCGCGCCCATGACTTCTATCAACGCCGGGGGTGGCGACGGACCGGAACGTTCGTTGAGCACGCGTGCGGGAAGGATGGTCAGCCGATCCCGTTGGCTGCCTGGAGATACGAAAAGCAGCTTCTCAAGGACCCGGTAGACTGTGCCAAATATTGAGAATTGGAGGCCACGCCCGGAATCGAACCGGGGTATACGGATTTGCAGTCCGCTGCGTCACCACTCCGCCACGTGGCCATCGGGCTGGACTTTCTAGCGCAGTTCGCGCGCGTGTCCAGCAACTCTTTAGTTCGGAGCCTAACAACTCAATAAGATGATTGGTAATGGCCGATGGGGTTTTGCCGTGATCAACAGGTCTCGGTGGGCGCACTGCCAGTCGGCTCCCGGCTGCTACCGAGACGCGCTCGCGCTCGCGCAGCATCTGAATGCGGGCGAAGAATGCCAGGAAGCGCGGCGTAGTGCCACTGTTGCGGCGATCCCACAGTGCATTGAGTTTTTTGCGGAATTGGGTGGAGACACGCCCTTCCTGGGTATCTTTTGACGTTTGGCATGCTCTATTGTGGGGCCCTTGGCGGCGGTCTGAGTTCTGTTGACCGTTGACCGTTGGGAGCGGGAAGAGCGTGTTCAGTTTGCAGGGCGGGTGTCGGTCATTGTGCTGCACGGTGCATATGGTGCGCCGTGGGCTTTTCGTGCTCGGCATGATGGTCTTCGCCGGCGTCGCGTCGGTACCTGCGTCCGCCGAGACGCTGGAGGAAGCGCTTGCCGATTCGTATCTTCTCAATCCTGTCCTGAATGCGGAGCGGGCGCGGCTGCGCGCCATCGATGAGCAAGTTGCGCTAGCGAAGGCCGGCTTGCGGCCCAACATCGTTGGCTCCGGCGATACTGCTTATCAAAATCAAAACAGCAACTTTGCAGGCGCGGGCGCAGCGTTTATCCGGGGGACGGGCTCGGTTGGTACGCTCCATCCCCACGGCTTCGCGTTTACGCTGTCACAGCTCTTGTTCGGTGGATTTCAGAACCTCAATGCCATTCGGGAAGCCAAGTCGCTTGTCCAGGCGCAGCGGGAGACGCTTCGGCAGGTCGAGCAGAACGTTCTCCTCGATGCTGCCACCGCCTATGTAAATGTGGTCCGAGATCAGGCCGTCGTGCGCCTTCGTGAAAACGACGTGCGCGTGCTGACGGAGCAGCTGAAAGCAACCCGTGACCGCTTCGATGTGGGCGAGGTAACGAGGACAGACGTCGCTCAAGCGGAAGCAAGGCGCTCCGAAGCACTGGCGACCCTCGCGACCGCGCAAGCAAATTTGAAGACGAGTAGGGCGACTTACGAGCAAATTGTGGGTCATCCGCCCGGAAATCTCGTTGCGCCACCCTCGATACGCCATTTGCTGCCGAATTCGCTAGACGAGGCCATGACGCTCGGTGATGGCGAGAACCCAGCGATCCTAACTGCAGTCTACAACGAGGAATCTTCGCTCTTCGCGGTTGAACGTATCATGGGTGAGATGCTGCCAACGGTGTCACTCGAGGCCCAATACAACAAGCGCTTCGATCAGAGCCTATCGATCATTGAAACCGAGACGACATCGGTAACCGGGCGTGTCAGCGTTCCCCTCTATCAGGGCGGCGGCGTCTCGGCTCGCGTGCGACAGGCCAAAGAGACCAACAACCAGTTGAAGCGCCAAGTGGAGGACGCCCGCCTAAGGGTGCATGCGGATGTCATCTCCAACTGGGGAATTCTGCAGTCATCCGGGCCGGCCATCCGCTCCGCAGAGGCTGCGGTCGCTGCCAATAAGATCGCCCTGACGGGTGTGCGCGAGGAAGAGAAGGTCGGTCAGCGCACGACGCTCGACGTTCTGGACGCCCAGCGGGAGCTCCTCAACTCCCAGATCGGGCTGGTCTCCGCTCTCCGTGATCGAGTTGTTGCGGAATACTCGCTGTATAGCGCGATCGGCCGCATGGATGCGCAATCGTTAGGACTTTCAGTGCCTTATTACGATCCGTTCGAGCACTATGAGCTGGTAAAGAACAAGCTATGGGGCCTTTCGCCGCCAGAGCCGCCCCTAGCGGACAACTGAACCAATTCCCACGCCTGACGTTAACCATAGGCCTTAATCTCCGTGCCAAGCGGAGACTTGGCCGTTAGCATTGTGTTAAGTTATTGATAGGGATTGGTCCTGGCGGTATTTGCCGGGTTGTAAGACTTTGAGAGGCGGCAAGGGAATTAGTAATGAGCAGCACCGAGCGCGCTCCTGAACCGACAATGGAAGACATTCTTGCTTCTATTCGCCGGATCATCACAGACGATGACACGGGCAATGCCCCAGCCGATAAGACGGCCACCGCTACACCGGAGGAGCAGGCCGCAGAGGGCGAAGCCGACAACCAGATTATTGATGACATTGCCCGCGTTTTGAGCTCCGGCGGCGACGCACCGGCCGATCAGGACGAGGAGATCATGGATCTCACCGGCGAACTTGGCGGGTTGGAGCTTGTGGAGGATGAGCCCGAAGAACTCGTGGAGACGGCTGAGGCGGTGGATACCGCTCCTGAGTTTGTCGAGGCCACCGAGGCGGTCGACGAACCGCTGGCGTTAGACGAGGCGCAACCGGCTTCTCTGGAACCCGACGTGCTCGAGGCCGACGTTCTTGAGCCTGATGTCCTCGAACCAGAGCTTGAGGTCGTTGAGACCGTAGAGGTGGTCGAGACCATCGAAGTCGCCGAGGCCATTGAGCCCGTCGAGATGGAGCTCCCGGCCGGAGAAGCCGCTGCGCCGGAGATGCCGCCAATGGTGCCAGAGATGGCGCCGCCCCCAACTCCGGAACCTGCTGCGGCGGCTGTGCCCGACGAACCCAAACTGTCAGCCAGCGAGGAAGCCGCCACCGCGCTCGAACGGGCTATTGCAGCGCTGAAGGCCGGCCAGTCTCCCGCGGCTGCGGCAGCAGCAATTCCAACCGCCACGCCCGAGCCGGCATTCGAGGCGCCTTCCGCTGCGGCGCTCGCGCCGGAATCGCGCGTTGAGGCGGATGAGGCAACGACGGGCGCAGTTCCGTTCGCGACGGACATTCCGATGGCGGTCCCCATGGACTCACCAGTACCGGACCCGGAGACTCATTTGGACCCCGACGCTGACTCCGTCCAGGAGATGGCTGAGATCGGAAGCGAACTGGAACCGGCGCCTGAGGAACTCGTTCTGACTGAGATTGAGGCTGAGGATACCTTGGTTTTGGAAGGGGCAGAGCCGGCGCCGGAAACGGAGAGTGCGCCGTTCTGGCCGCCTCAGGCCGCCGAGACGCCCGAGGCCGAGACCGCTCCCGAACCCCTCTTCGCGCCGGCGACTGTTGAGATTGCAGCCGAAGCTGTTACCGCCGCTGTCGCAGCGGGCGGTACCAATGGCGTGGCATCCCACGAGACGCCTGGATCCAAGTCGCTTGAGGACAGCATCAAGGAGATGCTCCGTCCGATGTTGCAGGAATGGCTCAACGAGAACATGCCTCGCATGATCCGCGAGGAACTGGACTCGGACGCGCTGCAACGCAGACAGGACTGATCCGCGATTAAGTCTGCGCGGATGGCTGCGTCTGCACAGACGATCATTGACAGCACGGAAGCAGCGGTCGTAGGACGCGCAGGCGCAAGTGTTCGCCCAGCACCAAGGTGCTGGGCGGTTCTTTAGAAGCCCACGTATTCAAGCGTTCACGGCAATCCATGCTCGACAAGACATACCAACCGAAGAACTTCGAAGGCCCCGTCTATGAGGCCTGGGAGCGTGCGCGTGCATTCGCCGCAGGTCGCGGCGATCGCCAGGACGCGCGTCCCTTTGCGGTCGTCATCCCCCCGCCGAATGTTACTGGATCGCTCCATATGGGCCATGCGCTCAACAATACGCTGCAGGATGTTCTGGTGCGGTTCGAGCGCATGCGGGGCCGTGATGTCTTGTGGCAGCCGGGCACGGACCATGCTGGCATCGCCACGCAGATGGTCGTCGAACGCCAGCTCATGGAGCGGCAGGAACCCAACCGCCGCACCTTGGGCCGAGAGAAATTCATTGAGCGAATTTGGCAGTGGAAAGAAGAGTCGGGCAACACGATTATCGGCCAGCTTAAGCGCTTGGGCTGTTCATGCGATTGGTCGCGCCAGCGGTTCACCATGGACGAGGGTCTATCCAAGGCCGTCCGCAAGGTCTTTGTTGAACTCTATGCCGCCGGACTGATTTACAAAGACAAGCGTCTTGTGAATTGGGACCCGGAGCTCCTTACAGCGATCTCGGATCTCGAGGTCGAGCAGGTCGAGACCAAAGGTCACTTGTGGCATCTGCGCTATCCCATCGAAGGCGCCGAATTCGACCCGGAAGACCCCTCGACCTTTGTTGTTGTAGCGACGACCCGGCCCGAAACGATGTTGGGTGACACCGCCGTCGCGGTCCACCCCGACGACGAGCGCTACAAGCACCTTGTCGGTAAAAACGTCATTCTGCCCATTGTCGGGCGGCGCATCCCCATCATCGCGGACGAATACTCGGATCCCGAGAAGGGCTCTGGCGCGGTGAAGATTACACCGGCGCACGATTTCAACGACTTCGAAGTCGGGAAGCGGCACGGTCTTCCCATGATCAACGTTCTGAGCACAGACGCACGCCTGGATATCGGACCGGAGACAGACTTTATGCTCGGCGTTGAGATGACGCCCGAGCTCGAGGCGAGGGTTCTTGAGTGGAATGGGGTTTTTCGCTTCGCCGCGCGAACGATGATCGTCGAATGCATGGAGGACAATGACTATCTCGAGAAGATTGAGGCCCATGTTCATGCGGTGCCGCAGGGCGACCGCTCGGGCGCGGTTATCGAGCCGTTCCTAACCGACCAGTGGTATGTCGATGCGGCGACTCTCGCAAAGCCGGCCATCGAGGCGGTTCGAAGCGGGCGGACGACGTTTGCGCCGAAAAACTGGGAGTCGACCTACTTCCACTGGATGGAAAACATCCAGCCCTGGTGCATCTCCCGGCAGCTCTGGTGGGGACATCAGATCCCGGCCTGGTATGGCCCAGACGGCAAAGTCTTCGTTGCTGAAAACGAGTCTGCCGCCAAGGAATTAGCAAAGGCGCATTACGGTAAGGATGAAGCGCTCACACGAGACGAAGACGTTCTCGACACGTGGTTCTCTTCGGCGCTGTGGCCCTTCTCCACACTCGGCTGGCCCGAAAAGACGCCGGAGCTGGCACGCTACTATCCAACCGACGTTCTCGTCACGGGCTTCGACATCATCTTCTTTTGGATTGCCCGGATGATGATGATGGGACTGCACTTCATGGATGAGGTGCCGTTCCGCGACATCTACATCCACGCTCTGGTCCGCGACGAGAAGGGTCAGAAGATGTCGAAGTCCAAAGGAAACGTCATTGATCCCTTGGAACTCATCGACGCGTACGGCGCCGATGCGCTGCGCTTTACGCTGGCGGCCATGGCCGCGCAGGGGCGCGACATCAAGCTGTCGAGTGGCCGCGTCGAGGGCTACCGGAATTTCGCGACCAAGCTCTGGAACGCTTCGCGTTTCGCCATGATGAACGACTGTATCCCGGTCGAGGGTTTCAACCCGAAGGGCGCGCGGACGACGCTAAACCGCTGGATCGCAGGCGAGATGGAGCGCGCTGTTTCCGCCGTCACCGAAGCTATTGAAGGGTTCCGCTTCAACGACGCTGCGGGAGCAATCTATCACTTCATTTGGCACATCTATTGCGACTGGTATCTCGAACTCATCAAGCCGGTTTTTGCAGGTGACGACGAGGCAGCGAAGGAAGAGACACGGGCGATGGCCGCATACGTGCTCGACAAGGCTCTTCAGCTGCTGCACCCGTTCATGCCGTTCGTCACAGAAGAGCTCTGGGAAAAGCGTGCGCCTGAAGGCTCGTCCCGCGAGAGCCTTTTGATGCTCACGGCGTGGCCCACGCATCAGGGGCTTCAGGACGCCAACGCCGATGCAGAGATCGGATGGGTGATCCGGCTCGTCACAGATGTCCGGTCAGTCCGGGCGGAGATGAACGTCCCCGCGGGCGCCAAGGTCCCGCTTGTGATCACGGGTGCGTCGGACAAGACCAAGGCCCGTATCGACTCTCACCTTGAAACGGTGTCTCGGTTGGCTCGGATCGAGAGCATCGATTTCGCCGATGCGCCGCCCGCAGGATCTGTTCAGATCGTCCTCGATGAGGCCACGATCGCGCTACCACTTGAGGGTGTCATCGACATCGATGCGGAGGCGGACCGCTTGAAGCGCGAGATCGACAAGGTGGGGGCGGAGATAACGCAGATCGACGCCAAGCTCGCCAACGACAAGTTCGTGTCCCGTGCGCCACAGCACGTGGTGGAGGAGCAACGGGAGCGTCGGGCGGATGCGGAGGCGACGGCCTCTAAGCTGGCCCAAGCCCTGAGGCGTTTGGAAGCAGCCATATAGCGTCAAAACGAGCGCGCGCTGTGAATTGCGCTGCTTGCAGAAACACCAGATCTGGTGTCCCGGCGAGGCGCCCGCGTTGGGCCTGAAGGGCGCAAAACATCGAATATCCTCGGCTGTTACTGAAATACAACAGACCGAAGACTTCACGCCTCGTTTGCGCCATAAAACTTTGTGAAATCGAAACCAGTACAGAGGATAATTGGTCTTGTTAGACACTCGCCAAGATAAGGCGAGCCGGGGGCAGACCAGGGAGAGACTGGCTAACACACTGGGCTTAGACGGAGACCCGTCGGCGCTGCTGTCGTTGGCTGGCAGTGAGTCAATGGACGCCAAGACGTTCGACAAATCGAACCTGCCGAGCAGGCATGTAACGGAAGGGCCCTCGCGGGCCCCGCATCGCTCCTACTACTACGCGATGGGCCTGACGCGTGGCCAAATTCATCAGCCATTTGTGGGTGTGGCCACGTGCTGGAATGAGGCTGCGCCATGCAACATTGCCCTGATGCGTCAAGCCCAGGCGGTCAAGCAGGGCGTCGTTGCCAAAGACGGCACGCCGCGCGAGTTCTGCACGATCACCGTGACCGACGGCATTGCGATGGGTCACCAGGGCATGAAGTCCTCGCTGCCTTCGCGCGAAGTCATCGCTGACAGTGTTGAGCTGACGATGCGTGGGCATTGCTACGACGCGCTTGTTGGACTCGCCGGCTGTGACAAGTCGCTGCCCGGCATGATGATGGCGATGTGCCGTCTCAACGTCCCCTCGATCTTCATCTATGGCGGGTCGATTCTGCCAGGCACATTCCGGGGCCGCCCCGTCACAGTTCAAGACCTGTTCGAAGCCGTCGGAGAGGTCTCGGTGGGCAACATGTCACTTGAAGATTTGGACGAGCTGGAGCAGGTCGCGTGCCCGTCCGCAGGTGCCTGCGGCGCACAGTTCACGGCCAACACCATGGCGACCGTTTCCGAGGCCATCGGGCTTGCCCTGCCGTATTCGGCCGGAGCCCCGGCGCCGTACGAGATCCGCGACCGGTTCTGCATGGCAGCCGGCGAGAAGATCATGGATCTCATCGCACTCAATCTTCGTCCGCGCGACATCGTCACACGGCAGTCCCTGGAGAACGCGGCTGCCGTTGTGGCTGCGTCCGGCGGCTCCACGAACGCAGCGCTGCATCTCCCAGCCATCGCCCATGAATGCGGCATCGAGTTCGACCTGTTCGACGTCGCCGAGATCTTCAAGAAAACGCCTTACATCGCCGATTTGAAGCCTGGCGGCCGATATGTGGCCAAGGACCTCTTTGAGGCGGGCGGCGTACCGCTGATGATGAAGACGCTTCTGGACAATGGCTATCTCCACGGCGACTGCATAACGGTCACGGGGCGGACGATCGCGGAGAATCTTTCCAAGGTCGAATGGAACCATGACCAGGACGTTGTGCGTTCTGCTGATGACCCGATCACACCGACAGGTGGCGTGGTGGGGCTCAGGGGATCACTGGCGCCAGACGGCGCTATCGTGAAAGTCGCAGGTTTGAAGAACCTGAAATTCCGTGGGCCCGCTCGCTGCTTCGATAGCGAGGAAGAGGCATTTTCGGCCGTGAACGCCAAGGAATACAAGGAAGGCGAGGTCCTTATCATCCGCTACGAAGGCCCCAAGGGCGGCCCGGGTATGCGCGAGATGCTATCGACCACGGCCGCTTTGTATGGCCAAGGGATGGGCGACAAGGTGGCTCTGATCACCGACGGTCGCTTCTCCGGCGCTACGCGCGGCTTTTGCATTGGTCACGTTGGTCCAGAGGCCGCAGTTTGCGGTCCGATCGGGCTGGTCCGAGACGGCGACATGATTACGCTTGACGCTGTGGAGGGGATCATCGACCTCGAAGTCAGCGAGGAAGAACTCGCCGAGCGTGCCAAAGCATGGACGCCGCCGGCTTCCAGTTTCGAGAGCGGTTACATCTGGAAGTACGCGCAGCTCGTTGGAGCGGCCCGAGAAGGAGCGGTCACGCATCCGGGCGCCAATGCGGAAGGGGAGTGCTATGCCGACATTTAGCGCATCCCAGATCGGCGGCGCCCTCGCAGTCTTTATCGTGCTGACACCTGCTAACGTGTGTAGCACCGAAACGCCGCCTTACACGTCTGCGACAGAGGCCTACCGTCAAGGCATGACGGCCATTAACAACGGGAAGACAGAATCGGCGCTTCCTGCGCTGGAATACGCGGCCGGTCATGGCGTGCTAGGCGCACAGCTCAGGCTCGCCCGGCTTTATGCTAAGGGCGATTCGGTACAACAGGATTCCGCAAAGGCGTTTCGTTACTTCCAGCGTATCGCCGATCAGTACGCTGACGTTCCGGCTGCTAGCCCGATTGCGCGCTTCGTTGGCGAGGCCTTCTGTGCGCTCGGGAAGTACTACGTTAACGGGATCCCGGAGATGGCGCTCTCTCCCGATCCGGCTTACGGTGCGGGGCTGTTGCGGCACGCCGGTGCTTACTTCGGTGACGCCGAAGCTCAATACCAGCTGGGGCGTCTTTATCTGACTGGCAAAGGCGTCGAGAAGAATTCGACCATTGCCGCGAATTGGCTGACCATGGCGGCGCGGAAGCAGCACGGGAGCGCTCAAGCAGTTCTTGGCGAGATGCTCTGGAGCGGAGAGGGCGTCGGGCAGCGGCAGGCGCAAGGTCTTGCGCTGCTCATGCTGGCTCAACGAAACACCGGCGAGAAGAGCGCAGACACGGCGTGGATTGCGGAGAGTTACGACAAGACGATTGCGATCGCTGATCGTGTGACCGTCCAGCAAGCAGAGGCGATGTTGCCTCGATTGAGCGGGGGCCGTCATACGGCGACGGCGGTTGGTATTCCGACGGCCCCGGCGGCGACCCAAGCAGTGCCCGCCGCGCAACAGCCCTCGCTGTCCGCCCGTAGCGAGCCGCGTCTTGGACCGGTGGATCTCACTCCGCCGCCTTCGATGGGGATGTCCGTCGGCTTCGGCGCATCCGATTCCGGCATGGGCGGATTGCAGTAGCTGCCGCGGTCGCGCCGCCGGGTTTTTCCTTGGGCGTGCTAGAGCGCCAACTTCATCACAACGGGCACGTGATCCGACGGTTTTTCCCAACCGCGCGGTTCAGAATCGATGTCGCATGACACCAGCCTGTCCGCCGCCTGGGGCGACAGCAAGAGATGGTCGATGCGGATGCCATGGTTCTTCTGCCAGGCACCCGCTTGATAGTCCCAAAATGTGAATTGGTGCGGTTCATCGTGACAGGCGCGGAACGCGTCGGTGAGGCCGAGATTGAGCAGGCTCTGATACTTTGCACGGGTCTCGGGCCGGTACAGCGCGTCGCCAACCCAGGCGGCAGGATCGTAGACATCTTCAGGCGCCGGAATCACGTTGTAATCGCCGGCGATGACGAAGGGCTCTTCATAGGTGAGAAGCACCTTGATCCTATCCGTGAGCCGATCCATCCACGATAACTTATAGGGAAACTTCTCTGAGTCCGTTGGGTTGCCGTTTGGCAGATAGATGTCCACCACGCGCACCACACCGGAGGGGACAGACACCACGCCTTCAATGTACCGCGCCTGAACATCATCCGGATCGCCCGGCAGGCCGCGAATGACCTCGTCGAAGGGGAGTTTGGACAGAAGGGCGACTCCGTTGAAACCCTTCTGGCCGTGGACGGCGACGTTGTAGCCCAACTCTTCGAAGACTTCCGACGGAAAACCCTCGTCTACGCTCTTGATTTCTTGGAAGCAGGCGATGTCGGGTGAGACCGAGCTAAGCCAGGTCTTCACCGTCTCGAGACGGGCTTTGATGCCGTTGATATTCCAAGTTGCGATCTTCATACGCCCACATAGCCATGAGCCATTGCTGGGAGCAACTGCGCCAAGGCAAAGCTGGGGATGATTTGCGTTAGATCGAGAAGCTGGTGCCGCAGCCGCAAGACGCGGTGGCATTTGGATTGCTGATCTTGAACTGCGCGCCGATCAGCTCGTCGACAAAATCGATCTCGGACCCCTCTATGAATGGAACCGATGTGGGGTCGATGGCGACCGTTGCGCCGTCGCGCTCTATCAGCATGTCGTCGGGCGCCGCCGCTTCGATCAGCTCGAAGCGATACTGAAATCCCGAACAGCCTCCGCCATCAACGGCAACGCGGAAAAGTGCCGCTTTGTCGTCCTCGCCAACGAGTTCAGCAATGCGCTTAGCGGCGCTTTGGCTAATGGTGATAGACGGCTCGCTCATGATCGTTTAGCCACTCCTTATCATATCAATGATGGGAATGGCCGACCGCGTTGTCAATCGATGAACCTGCAAAGAAACCGCCTCTGCGGCGGGGAGCCGCGGCGCGTGAGATGCCATTAGAGATGGCCTCGTTGACGTCCTATGAAGGCCTTGCCCCTTATGCGCAGGACTTCCGCGTGAGCCGCGGACGGCGGCTTGCCGAGGAGCCCAATCCTATTCGCCGCCCCTATGCGCGGGACCGCGACCGCATTCTGCACTCGACCGCATTCCGCCGCCTCAACCACAAGACCCAGGTCTTCATCTATCACGAGGGCGATCACTACCGCTCGCGTCTCACCCATAGTCTTGAAGTCTCGCAAATCGCTCGGAGCATCGCACGGGCGCTGCGGGTCGATGAAGATCTCACCGAGGCCGTGGCGCTGGCACACGATCTTGGCCACCCCCCATTCGGACATGCTGGCGAGCGGGCGCTTGATGCGGCTATCGCCGATGCTGGGGGCTTCGACCACAACGCCCAGTCGTTGCGTGTCGTGACCAAGCTTGAGCGCATCTATGCTGATTTCGATGGGTTGAATCTCACCTGGGAGACCCTGGAAGGCCTCGTAAAGCACAACGGGCCGCTGCGCGGAGAGGGGACGACCATCCCCGAACCCATCCTGGACTACTGCGCAATGCACGATCTTGAGCTCGACACCCATTGCTCCGTCGAAGCCCAAATCGCCGCGCTTGCCGACGACATTGCCTACAACGCCCACGATATCGACGACGGTTACCGTGCTGGCTGCTTCACCTTCGAGGACCTATCGCGCATTCGCTTGGCGGACCGCTATCTCAACGCGTTGGACGGGGCCTATCCGGAGCTCGACCCGGCGCGCCGTCTCTACGAGCTCAAGCGGCGCCTGATTACCGCGATGGTCAATGACTTGCTTGAGGAGACCCAGCGCCGCTTGGCCGCCTTGGGGGACCCAAGCGTTGACAGTGTCCGGGCGGCTCAGCGCGCGACCGTGGCGTTTTCCAGCGCCATGCAGGCCGACTTGAAACAGCTTAAGGATTTTCTCTTCGAACGCGTATATCGCCATCCGCGTGTGATGCGGATCATGGGTGGGGCGGAAGACATCGTCGTGGAGTTGTTCAATCGCTACACGCGCGATCGGGGCGCGTTGCCGCCCGAATGGCGCGAAGCGGCAGGTGGAGACGACCCGCGCGCGTCTGCCCGTCACGTGGCCGACTTCATAGCCGGGCAAACAGACCGCTACGCCATTGCCGAACACCGCCGCTTGTTTGACGCGACACCGGATTTGCGATAGTCGCGCGGCCACGCATGATCCGGAAAAGTGGGCACCGGTTTTCCGACAGGATCATGCGAAAAAAGTTCTTCCGGAGCATTCATGGACGTTTTTTCTGGGTTACACGGCCACGTCTTAGCGGCCGTTCAGCAACTGAAGCACGACGGTATCGTACCGAAAGATGCCAGCGTTGACGGGATCACATTGGGGGCTCCGAGGGATGCCGGCCATGGTGACCTCGCGACCAATGCCGCAATGGTGCTTGCCAAGCCGGCGAAGCTGTCGCCTCGGGCGCTGGCCGAACGTGTCGTTCCCTTGCTCGCTTCGGATCCCTTCGTTGAGAAGGTCGACATCGCGGGCCCTGGGTTCATCAATTTGACGCTGAAGCGGAGCTTTTGGCCCAGCGTTTGCCGCATGGTGCTGGAGCAGGGCGATGCGTTTGGGCGTAGCGCCTTGGGCAAAGGCGAGGCGGTTAATGTCGAGTATGTCTCCGCCAATCCGACCGGGCCGATGCATGTGGGCCATTGCCGCGGCGCGGTGTTCGGCGATGCTTTGGCCAACCTCTTGGCCTTTGCCGGTTTTGACGTAACGCGCGAGTACTACGTGAACGACGCCGGGGCGCAGGTGGATGTGCTCGCCAAGTCGGCATTCTTGCGGTACCGCGAGGCACTGGGTGAGGACATTGGCGAGATACCGGAAGGTCTGTACCCCGGCGAATACCTAAAGCCGGTGGGCGAGACCCTCGCCGGCAATCACGGCCGCGATCTGCTCGATATGCCAGAAGCTCTATGGCTTCCGCTGGTGCGGAACGTAGCCCTGAAGGCGATGCTTGTCATGATCGAAGAGGACTTGGCCCAACTCGGTATCCGCCACGAGGTGTTCTTCTCAGAGCGCTCGATGACAGACGGCAAGGATGAAGTCGCCGAGACTATCGCGGATCTGAAGTCAAAGGGGCTTGTCTATGAGGGGCGGTTGCCGCCACCCAAGGGCAAGGTCGACGAGGATTGGGAAGACCGGATCCAGCTTCTGTTTCGGGCGAGCGACTTCGGCGACGACCAGGACAGGCCGCTCGTCAAGGCCGATGGGTCGTACACCTATTTCGCCGCCGATATCGCCTATCACTACGACAAGTTCAGACGCGGCTTTAAGTCGATGATCGACGTCTGGGGCGCGGACCATAGCGGTCATATCAAGCGCATGAAGGCGGCGCTCGAGGCGCTCACCGAAGGGCTGGCCGACCTTGATGTCAAGATCTGTCAGCTCGTTCGGTTGTTCCGGGCGGGTGAGCCGATAAAGATGTCCAAGCGGGCGGGGACGTTCGTCACGCTGAGGGACGTGGTGGACGAGGTCGGGGCTGATCCGGTCCGGTTCATGATGCTGTACCGGAAAAACGATGCGCCGCTCGATTTCGACTTCGCAAAAGTCACAGAACAGTCGCGGGATAATCCAGTTTTCTACGTCCAATACGCCCATGCCCGCGCAAGCTCGGTCCAGCGCAATGTTGCCGAGGTGTTTCCGGACCTTGCGTTAGAGGGAGAAGACCTGGCCTTAGCCGATCTCGATCGGTTGGAAGATGACAGTGAATTGGCCTTGATGCGCCGGTTGGCTCAGTTCCCGCGTCTTGTGGAGGCTGCGGCCCAAGCGCATGAGCCCCATCGGATCGCTTTCTATCTTTATGATCTTGCTGGAGACTTCCATGGTCTATGGAATAGAGGCAAAGACTTGCCACAATTACGTTTTATTCACCAAACTGACCGAGAGTTAACACGTGCGCGTGTTGCGCTGGTGGTAGCCACACAGCGGGTCTTGGCGTTGGGTTTGGGGATCCTAGGCGTTCACGCGGTGCACGAGTTGCATTAGCTGAGCTTGAGAGCGCGGGGTGGTTCGAGGGAAGTAACCATTTCTACGCAAGAGGGTGGGTTCGGCCGTCAAAATGCCGGACCTTCCGTGTCGAATTAGAACTTGGCCGAGGGCGCTATGGCCCGAGGGCAGAACGCGACAGGCACGTCTGGGGTTCCATCGTGGGGGACAGGCCAGGCAAACACCGGAAAGAGTGAGGTACCTTCTATGGTTCAAGGAGCCGGCCGGCCAGGTCAGCCAAATCCCGGACAGCCGTCCATTTTCGGAAACGGCGGCCCTTCATTTGCGCAGATGCCGTCCTTCACGCCGGTGACGCGCGGCGGCCCGCAACCAGCAGCTCCCGCTCAGCCCGCAGCCCCGCAGCCCGCAGCCCCGCAGCCTGCTCCTGCTGCCTTCAATCCTCAGCCTCAGACTTATGCCGATCCGGCGCCACTGGCACCGCAGCCCGCACAGCCCCAGGCTTTTCCGGCACAACCTCAACCTCAACCACAGCCTCAGGCCCAACCTCAGCCTCAAGCCTACGCGGCGCCTGCGGCCCCGCAGTCGCCGACGCCCGCAACCGAGGTCCCCGACCTCGGCTCTGTCGATCCCGGATTTCCGGATTCTATTTTTGGTGACGTGAAGCTTGGCGCGGGCCTCGAAGAGACCCCGGCGCCGCTGATGGAAGAGCTATCAGCTGATGCCGCTTTTCCGGAGGAAGACGCATCGTTTTCTGAGCTGACGGCTCCCGAGCTTGAGGCTCAGGGTCTTGCCTCACCCGCAACGCCCGCGTCCGCGTTCCAGGCCGCTCCTACAGCTTTCGATCCCGGACACCATGCCGCGGAGGCTTATGCCGCGCCGCAGCCCGACGCGTTCGCGGCTCAGCAGCCTCAGGCCTATGCGACCCCTCAGGCGGACCCCTTCGCGGCCCAGCAGCCGCCGCAGCCCGAAGCCTATGCGCCGCAGCCCATACCAGGCGTAGAAGATCCGGCGATGTATGCCCAGCCTGGCGTGCAGCAGGGCGTGCCCTACGGTCAGGTTCCGACAGCCGATCCGAGCCGCCAGCTGCAAACCCTCGACCCGAATTACGGTCAGCCGCCGGAGGTCGCGCTCGGCGATCCTCGCGCCGGCATGGAGGGGATGCCCCAAGATTTCATGGACGCTAGCAGCGATGCGGACTTCATGGATGCAAGCGTTGCAGCGGCCGAGACGGGCGGCTTCAAATCCAAGGTCATGGGGACTCTCAAGGGCCGCAGCACCGTGATGGTTGCGAGCGCGCTACTGGGCGCAATCGCTCTCGGGGGTGCACTGGCTTACGCCTACAAGCAGAGCGGCGGCGGTATTGGGAGCGGCGATGCGCCAATCGTGACGGCGGATGCCTCACCTGTGAAGGCCGCGCCCGACGCGCCGGGCGGCAAGGAATTTCCGCATAAGAACAAGCTGATTTACGACCGCCTGACCAATGGCGCGACGCCTGAGTCCGAGCGTCTCGTGCCCCGTCAGGAAGATGTTGCCGTTCCCGCGCTTCCGCCGGCAACGGCGACAGCCGGGTTGCCGGCGCCTGTCGCGACCGCCGGTCCCGCAGCTGACGACGGCGGCCCGCGCAAGGTCAGGACGATGGTGGTCAACCCCGACGGGTCTGTGCAAGCGCCTCCCGCCGTGGCTTCGGCCAATCCAGCTATCGCTGGCGCAACCGCTCAGGCCAACAACGCCATCGCCCAAGCAAACGGCGCCGTGGCTCAGGCCAATGGCATGATGGCACAGCCGAATATGATGCCGGTTCCGTCCATTCAGCAGCCTGCAGCCGCGCCGCAGCAGGTCGCCGCTGCTCCCGCCGCGGCGGCACCGGCCGCTGCATCCTCGTCCTATGTGGTTCAACTCGGCTCTACGAAGAGCCAAACCGATGCTCTGGCGAACTTCGCCGACGCGCAGCAGAAGTATCCGAGCCTCCTTGGCAGCTATCAGCCGCTGGTCCGCAAGACCGACCTTGGTGCGAAGGGCACATGGTACCGGCTTCAGGTTGGCCCCATGGCTGACAAGGATGCGGCCTACCGTCTCTGCGGTCAGCTGAAGTCCAAGGGGCATGGCGATTGTCTGGTGATGGCGCAGTAGGGGCGTCGACAGATCGCTTGACCGCGACACGTCCTGGGGCTAGCCCAGGATATGGCATTCAAAGCATTCATTTCGGGATGCGCGACGACGGCCCTGACGGCCGCCGAGCGTGATTTCTTCGCGGCTGAGCGTCCCTGCGGCCTCATTCTCTTCCGGCGCAATGTCGATAACCCTGGGCAGGTCCAAGCGCTTGTTTCGGACTTCAAGGCCGCCGTCGGGACCGACGACGTCCTCGTTCTGGTCGATCAGGAGGGCGGGCGCGTTCAGCGTCTGCGCGCGCCACACTGGCGGGAGATGCCCCCCGCGCAAGTCTTGGGCGATCTTTATGCGGTCGACAAGAAAGCGGGCCGTCGGGCTGCCTTCGCCGCGGCCCGGCTGATAGCGGCAGAGCTGTACGACCTTGGCATCAACGTGGATTGCACGCCATGTATCGATGTACGCCAGCTAGGAGCTCACGACATCATTGGCGACAGAGCCTTTTCCACAGATCCGCAAGCCGTCGCCGTGCTGGGCCGGGAGGTGATGAACGGCATGCTCGCTGGGGGCGTACTGCCCGTGATCAAGCATGTGCCCGGTCACGGCCGTGCTCTAGCCGACAGCCATAAGTCATTGCCTCATATTGATGTTTCCCAAGAGGCATTGGAGGAGGTCGATTTCCTCCCGTTCCGGGAATTGCGCGATGCGCCCTTGGCAATGACCGCTCACGTCCTGCTTCGAGCCTATGATCAGCAGAACCCTGCGACCCTGTCTCCGGCTATAATGAAAGAAGTGATTCGCGATCAATTGGGGCTTACCGGTTTGATCATGACGGACGACATCTGCATGAAGGCGCTTTCGGGCACGCCCGGAGAACTGACCCGTGCGGTGATCGACGCTGGGTGCGATGTGGCCCTTCATTGCAGCGGTAAGTTTGACGAGATGGTTGATGTCGCCAGTGCTGCGTCCGACCTAACCGGAGAGTCCCTAGACCGGTTCGAGACCGCCCTTGCGAAACGCCGCGAGCCCGAACCATTCGATGAGGCGGAGGCGCTGGCGCTTGTGAGTGAAGCTGCGGAGACACGGGTCGCGCGGGTAGGTGCCGATCCGACGGAGCATGTATGACGGAAGACGGCGAGAAGGATCAGGCGGCGACCCGCGACGACGGATCGGATGAGACGCAAGCCGATCAGCGCGAGACGTCCGATTGGGAGGCCGGAGCCGATCAGGATCCAGACGAGGCCGACAAGCTTCGCGTGGACGTGGAAGGGTTCGAAGGCCCACTAGATCTGCTCTTGGCCATGGCGCGCACGCAGAAGGTCGACCTGGCAAAGATCTCAGTGCTGGCTCTGGCCCAGCAATATCTCGGGTTCATCGAAGAGGCGAAGCGCCTGCGCCTTGAGCTTGCTGCGGACTACCTCGTGATGGCGGCTTGGCTGACATTTCTGAAGTCCAAGCTGCTGTTGCCGCCGGAACCGTCTAACGAAGACGAGCCGTCCGGTGAGGAACTCGCAGCCATGCTCGCGTTTAGACTTCAGCGCCTCGAAGCAATGCGCGATGCTGCCGCTCAATTGATGACCCGAAAGCGGCTCGGCCGGGATGTGTTTCCACGCGGTGAGCCGGAACCCATTCGCGTGACGCGCACCAGCGTCTACGATGCGAACGTATACGATCTTCTGAAGGCCTATGCGCAGCAGAGACAACGAAACGCCGTAAGCACGCTACACATGGAGAAGCGCACGGTGTGGTCGCTGAAGGAAGCGCGCGCCGAGCTGGAACGTCTGTTGGGCATGGCCTGCGAATGGGCGCCGCTCGATCAGATTTTGGCGGAGTTCTTGGTGGAGCCTGAGCTCAGGCGCACGGCGCTTGCGTCGAGCTTCACCGCGACGCTGGAAATGACGCGCGAGGGTGCGCTGGAGCTTCGTCAGGCAAAGTCGTTTGCGCCGTTGCTGGTGCGCCGCCGCAGCGAAGCGGGTTAAGAGCGGCTCATCGGGGCCGTTCGATCGAGTTGTTGGAGTCTGAGTAGCGGGGTTCTGCGTCGAAGAGATTCAACTTTGCGAGGGGGTGCGCTATGCCCAAGCCCAAATTGTCGCCATCGAAGTCCGCTCGGATCAAGAGGGGGGACGGCCAGGCGGGCCCATCGAAGGGCGGGTCGCCTACACTCGCGGAGGTCTTGAGCGACCTGACGGACTTCGCGCAGAGCGTCGGTGAGGGAGAGGCGGCGCTGCTGCAACTCGATGAGGTTTTGAAGACAGTGGGGGCAAATCCCACGAAGGTGTCGCACATGGAGGCGAAAAAGACGGTGATGATTGAAGGCGCGGGGGCGCAAATGCCGGCGGAGCAAGCGGAAAGGGCAGATGAGGTGACGGCAGACAGGGAAGAGCAGGGCGCGGATGCGCCGATGCTGCCGCTGCCGTCCAACGTTATGGCGCTGCCGTCGGCGGACCGGCGGGAGAAGCTTCGGATTATTGAAGCCCTTCTGTTCGCGGCCAAAGAGCCCCTGAAAGAGGCCGAACTTAAGCTGCACTTTGGTGCGGAAGAGGACGTTCAAGCGCTTCTCGAGGAGCTGCAGGGCCTTTATGCGGGCCGGGGCGTCAATCTCGTGCGTGTTGCCGGTAGATGGGCCTTCCGCACCGCTGACGATCTGTCCTATCTCCTGGAACGCCAGGCGGTGGCCCAGCGGCGCCTGTCGCGGGCTGCTTTGGAGACACTGGCGATCATCGCCTACCACCAGCCGGTCACCCGGGCGGAAATCGAGGAAATTCGCGGTGTTTCTACGTCGAAGGGCACGCTCGATGTGCTGTTGGAAACCGGATGGATCAAGCTCAGAGGCCGCCGGCGCGCGCCTGGTCGCCCCGTAACCTACGGCACAACAGATGATTTCTTAGAGCATTTCGGCTTCGAGCAGATCCAGGATCTTCCGGGTCTGCGGGAGCTCAAGGGGGCAGGTCTCTTAGACTCGAACCTGCCGCCGGGTTTCTCCATGCCCAGCCCAGATGATGCTGCGGCGTTGCGTGAGGACGAAGACCCGCTTGAGGACGAGGAGCCGGAAGAGCCGCTGGGGCTCAACGATGACGACGTGCTCGCGGACAGTGAGCCGGCCGACGCCGAAAGGCAGGACGAGTAGTCAAAGCCCAACCCGAGGTCTCATCGGCACGGCTCTGAGGCGTTGCACAACGGCCCGCGTGTCGCGTAGATCATTGCCATGCTCAGTGTATTCAAGGCCCGGGCTAGGGGCGGCGCCAATGGCAGCCGTCGCGCGGGACGCGGGAAAGCCGCTGTCACCTTTGCTGCAAGCCTCAAGGTGGATTGCGTCTCCCGCAGCTACGGTCCGACATTCGCGCTCAAAGACGTCACGCTCGAAGTAGAGCCCAGCAAAATTCTGTGTCTTTTGGGGCCGTCGGGTTGCGGCAAGACAACGTTGCTTAGAATCGTTGCCGGCGTTGAGGCGCCGAGCAGCGGAACCATTTTGTTGGATGACGAGGAAGTCGCCGGGCCCAATCGCTTTGTACCGCCTGAAAAACGGGGCGTCGGCTTGATGTTCCAGGACTTTGCCCTCTTTCCGCATCTCACGATCCTGGACAACGTTGCCTTTGGCCTACGCTCGCTAAGTAAACAAGAAGCCCAAGCTGAAGCCCGCGCCGCCCTGAAGCGCGTTGGGCTTTCCGACTACGAGAGCGACTACCCGCATATACTGTCAGGCGGGCAGCAGCAGCGCGTGGCGCTCGCCCGAGCGATTGCACCGCGCCCAGGGGTGGTCCTGATGGACGAGCCGTTCTCCGGCCTCGATTCCCAATTGCGGGAGAGCATGCGTGAAGAGACCCTCGCCATTCTTCGAGAGTCTCGTGCGACGTGCATTGTCGTAACCCACGATGCGGAGGAAGCGATGCGCATGGGCGATGTCATCGCCTTAATGCGCGAGGGCCGCATCGTGCAGATGGGCTCGGCGCCTGAACTCTACCGCGCCCCGAAGAACATCTTTGCGGCACGCACGTTCTCCGA
>JASJEH010000115.1 GCA_030064755.1 Methyloceanibacter sp.
GGACGTGTTTGATCGTGTCCTGCGTCGCCCGATCCAACTGTGGTGCTCCCAATTTCGTTGGGGTCGACATGGGCTAATTCGAAACGGCCGAGATACGACACGGCCAATTCGCGGAAAAGATAGTCAAGAATTGACGTGGCGTTTTTGATCGCCTCGTTCCCTCGAACAGGACCTGCCGGTTCGAAGCGCGTGAAGGTGAAGGCGTCCACGAACTCTTCGAGCGGCACGCCGTACTGCAGTCCGACCGAAACCGCGATGGCAAAGTTATTCATCAGCGACCGGAAGGCGGCGCCCTCCTTGTGCATGTCGATGAAGATCTCACCCAGGCGGCCGTCATCGTACTCGCCGGTACGCAAATAAACCTTATGGCCGCCCACCATGGCCTTCTGCGTGTAGCCCTTGCGCCGGTCGGGAAGGCGCTCCCGCTCTGCCGAGGCGCGGACCCGTTCGATCACACGCTCCACGATACGCTCCGTGACCACGGTTGCACGCTGAGCCGCGGGCTGATCGGCGGCGACAGCGGCCAAGACGTCTTCCTGTTCGTCCTCATCCTCCGCCAGGAGCTGCGCATTCAGTGGCTGTGAAAGCTTCGAGCCGTCGCGGTACAGCGCGTTCGCCTTCAGGGCGAGGCGCCAGGAGAGGAGATAGGCCGCTTTACAATCCTCCACGGAGGCATCGTTCGGCATGTTGATAGTCTTGGAGATGGCACCGGAGATGAAGGGCTGAGCAGCCGCCATCATCCGGATGTGGCTCTCCACGGACAGGAACCGCGTGCCTTTGCGCCCGCAAGGACTTGCGCAGTCGAATACCGGTAGATGCGCGGGGTCGAGGCCTGGCGCTCCTTCGAGGGTCATCGCCCCGCAGGCATATTCGTTTGCCGCATCAATCTCCGCCTTGGAGAAGCCGAGTTCAGCGAGCAAGTCGAAGTCTGGCAGATCGAGCTGATCTGCGGTGAGACCCAGCATCTCGGTGCAGAAGTCCTCACCAAGGGTCCATTTGTTGAAGACGAACTTGATGTCGAAAGCGGAGGAGACCGCTTTTTCCACCACGTCGAGCTTCTCCGGCGTGAAGCCTTTTTCAGCTAGAGTTTCGAGATTGACGCCCGGAGCTCCATCGAGAGACCCGCGGCCGACCGCATAATCGATGATCTCTTTGATCTCGGCCTCTTGGTAGCCGAGCGCCTCAAGCGCCTGAGGCACCATACGGTTGATGATCTTGAAATAGCCGCCGCCAGCGAGCTTCTTGAACTTCACAAGCGCGAAGTCCGGCTCGATGCCCGTCGTGTCGCAGTCCATGACGAGCCCAATCGTGCCCGTAGGCGCGATAACCGTCGCCTGAGCATTGCGGTAGCCATACTGGCGTCCGAGCTCCAGAGCCTGGTCCCAGGCCCGCATAGCGTGGGTCAAAAGCCGTGGGTCCGGGCAGGCCGCGTGATCGAGCGGTACGGGTGGCGTCGACAGATCCTCGTAGCCGTGCTGCTCGCCGCGTGACGCCCGTGCGTGGTTCCGCACGACCCGGAGCATGTGTTCGCGATTGTCAGCAAAGCCGGGGAAGGGGCTCAGCTCACGCGCCATCTCCGCGCTCGTCGCATAGGACACGCCCGTCATGATCGCGCTGAGTGCGCCGCCAAGGGCGCGGCCTTCATCGCTGTCATAAGGAATACCCGAAGCCATCAGCAGGCCGCCAATATTGGCGTAGCCCAACCCTAGCGTCCGGTACTCGTAAGAAAGCTGGGCGATCTGGCGCGATGGGAACTGCGCCATGGTCACGGCGATTTCCAGGACGACCGTCCAGAGCCGGATCGCGTGCTCGTAGTTCACGACATCGAAACTGCCGTCTTCGGCGCGGAACGCCATGAGATTGAGCGAAGCGAGATTGCAGGCCGTATCGTCCAGGAACATGTACTCCGAGCACGGATTCGACGCATTGATCGGACCCGCGGCCGGGCAGGTATGCCAGTCATTGATCGTTGTGTGGAACTGAATGCCGGGATCTGCGCAGGACCACGCGGCATAGCCAACTTGGTCCCATAGCTCGCGGGCCTTGAGCGTCTTCGCGACGCCCCCGTTCTTGCGCAGGATCAGGTCCCAGTCGCCGTCTTCCTCAACCGCTGTCAGAAACTCATCCGTGACGCGCACGGAGTTGTTGGAGTTCTGGCCGGCGACCGTACGATAGGCTTCCGAGTCCCAGTCCGTGTCGTAGATCGGAATCTCAATTGACGTGTAGCCCTGGCGTGCAAACTGAATGATCCGCTGGACCATGTTGTCAGGCACCTTGGCCTTGCGCGCGGCCTTGACCTCGCGTTTTAGCGCCGGGTTCTGCTTCGGATCGAAACAGCCGTCATTGTCGCTGTCGCAGTTGACGCAGGCCCTCAAGACCGCGTTCAGACGCTCAGAGAGGACCTTGGAGCCGGTGACAAGCGCCGCCACCTTCTGCTCTTCGAGCACCTTCCAATTGATGTAGGCCTCAATGTCGGGATGATCGATGTCGACCACGACCATCTTGGCCGCGCGTCGCGTCGTGCCACCAGACTTGATCGCGCCCGCCGCCCGGTCGCCGATCTTCAGAAAGCTCATCAGGCCAGACGATTTGCCGCCACCTGATAGAGGCTCATTCTCGCCGCGCAACGACGAGAAATTGGTGCCGGTGCCGGAGCCGTATTTGAACAGGCGCGCCTCACGCACCCACAGATCCATAATGCCGTTCTCGTTGACGAGGTCGTCTGCGATCGACTGAATGAAGCAGGCATGAGGCTGGGGGTGCTCATAGGCGGACTCAGACGCCTTCAAGAGACCTGTCTGGAAGTCCACATAGAAGTGACCTTGGCTCGGGCCGTCGATGCCATAGGCCCAGTGCAGACCCGTGTTGAACCATTGCGGGCTGTTCGGCGCGCCCATCTGCTTGGCCAGCATGAAGCGCATCTCGTCAAAGAAGGCCTCAGCATCGTCCTCTGATGAGAAGTAGCCGCCTTTCCAGCCCCAATAGGTCCAAGTGCCGGCCAGGCGATCGAAAACCTGCCGCGCGTCGGTCTCGCTGCCAAAGCGTTCAGCCTCGGGGAGCGTTTCAAGCGCCTCTTCGTCGGGCACGGATCGCCAAAGCCAAGAGGGAACCGAATTTTCCTCGACGCGCTTCAGCTTGGCGGCCACACCCGCCTTTCGGAAGTACTTTTGGGCCAGAATGTCCGCCGCGACCTGGCTCCATTGCGCGGGAACCGAAAACTTCTCCAGGGCAAAGACGACCGACCCATCCGGGTTCTTGATTTCGCTGGCGCTCTCGCGAAACTCGATTCCGGTGTAGGGAGATTGTCCCTTCTCTGTAAAACGTCGTTGAATCCGCATCTTAGTTCTTGCCCCTTCCGTGAATTTCGGCCTCAAATCGTGCGTTCAAAGCGAACTTTCAGACTGATCCGATTCGAAGCCGCCCTCAACACTGTCATCAACATCTTGATGTTCAGAGGTTGATATACCACTAAACCCTGTGGGTAGGGGGACGTATTGTATGTGGATAGCCTTTGGATAACCCGCAAGCGCTGGCAGGAAAAACATCCATAAATCCGTCATTTGCCCCAAGGGTCTCTGACTGTCGCCGACCCGCCGCACGCATCCGACAGCAGTGCATAACGTGTTGAAGAAGGCACGACATATAGGGGGCCGGCGCGGGCCGAGCCGCATATCCATGCCCAGTTCTTGTACTTTTGCGGGGCTCTGAGCCGGTAGACAGGGGCCCCATGGCCGGGCCATAGTGGTCATAACGCACTGCACAATTTTGGCTGAGATGCAGGCGGCGAACGATGAAGGCTGGATATGGGACTCTTCAGCGACTTGTTCACGTGGTGGCACGGCGACACGCTGGGCACGCGGCTCTACACCTGGCGGAAGGGTGAGCGCGTCGGCGAAGACGGGCTCGGCAATGTCTACTACAAGGAGCGGAACGGCACGCGCCGTTGGGTCATCTTCAAGGACATCTCCGAGGCCTCGCAGATTCCACCCGAGTGGCATGCCTGGATTCACTTCATCACTGAAGAGCCGCCGTCGGACGAAAACTACCAACCGCGGCCTTGGGAGGAGGCGCATCGCCCCAATCTCACCGGTACCTATGAGGCTTACCGGCCATCAGGGTCTGTCATGCGGCCGCGTGTGCAGGAGCAACCGCTAGATTACGAACCCTGGTCGCCAGGGTCCTCGTAGGCCAAGTGTTCACCGGAGACCTATGCACGGACCTCTATCCACTCCCGTAAAGACGCCCGCGAGCGATGGCGAGGCCCAACGCTGGTCCGCCTCCGATTTCGCGAAGAACGGACGCTTCATCCAGGACATGGCGGGTCCTATTTTCGCGCTGCTGGCGGCGAAACCCGGTGAGCGGGTTCTGGACCTCGGCTGTGGAGACGGCACGCTGACCGCCGAAATCGAAGCGACGGGCGCCGACGTGCTCGGGCTCGATAACAGCCCCGAATTGCTGGCCGTCGCTCGCATGAAGGGCCTCTCGGTCAAGCAGGCCGACGCCCACGCACTCGATTATGTCCAAGAGTTCGACGCTGTGTTTTCGAACGCAGCGCTGCATTGGATGCATGCCCCCGAGCTCGTTGTTGAAGGCGTTGCACGCGCCCTCCGGCCTGGGGGCCGGTTTGTCGGTGAGCTAGGCGGCCATGGCAACATTGCCGCGGTAGCCACGGCTCTGCGCGCCGTCGAAATGGCGCGTGGCGGGACGCCGGAACAGGCAGTGCCGTGGTACTTTCCGACGATGGAAGAATTCGAAGCCCTTCTGTCGAGCCATGGATTCGCGGTGCGGGAACTGGTGGTCGTGCCGCGTTCGACGCCGCTTAAAGCCGACATGCAAGGATGGCTCAGAACCTTTTGCCGGTTCTTCTTCGATCGCTTCGAAGAGCCAGAACGCAGCGCGGTGCTGGACGACGTACTGACCCTGCTGAGACCGTCGCTTTGCGACTCGCAAGGCCTTTGGACGGTGAACCACATCCGGCTCCGCTTCAGTGCTGAGCGCAGTCCGGATTAATAAACGCCTAGAGCCTTTCATGGCTAGATTGAACCATTCTGCCGAGGCGTTTTGGGCTCAGGATCGAGGAAGAATTTGAGAGCATATCCATCGATACGGTCGAGAATTTTTCCAAAGATCATGGGCCCAAAACGCCCGGTCCCATACGGATTGCGCCCGGATGGCGCTCTGCGGCGAAACAGCCCTTGCCCGATGCGAGGGCATCGCGCTTCGGTCTGGTTCGCCACAGCCCATCCATCAGATGCGCAACAGTATTGAGTCAATCTAGTCATGGAAGGCTCTAGGAATGCTAGGGCATCTATGTCACACCGTTGCCTCAATGATCGCCCACGCGTGTCATGAGGTAGGCGTTGCTCTCGCCAAGAAGGTGGTCCCAGGAGCGTCGGTGGGCGCGTCCCAGAGGGCTGGAATCGAGCGAAGAGATGCACTTTATGGGGAGCCATTTGAGACAGCGATTGGGCGGGTGCGCCGTTTTGGCCGCGGTCGCATCCTGCGCTGTCGCTCTCCCCGCAACCCCCACTCACGCCGCGCCCATGAAGAACGAAGTGGCTGTGTTCGCCGCATTGGATAAGGTCACCGGCCGGATCAAGCATCTCGAAATTCCAATCAATCAAACCGTCGATTTCGGCGCCCTGAGGGTGACACCACGGGTTTGCAATTCACGTCCGGTTATGGAGAAGCCCGATACAGCATCCTTTGTCGAGGTCGACGAAGTGAAGCTGACGGGCGAGCAGCAGCGTATTTTCACCGGCTGGATGTTCGCCGAAAGCCCGGGGCTTCATGCTGTTGAACATCCAGTGTTCGATGTCTGGCTCACGAACTGTAAAGACCCTATCGGAGGGCCGCCGCCCGAGAGCGCTGAAGCCGGGACGGAAGAAGCGCAGGCCGAAGCGGCTGCTGCTGCGCCGGCTGCTCAGCCGCCTGCAGCGGCTCCGCCACCCGCTGCGGCTCCGCCGGCCCGACCCGCGGGTCCGCCGCCGGCTGCCAACCGGCCGGCAAGGCCCATCCTGCCTTGGCTCCAGCGCTAGCGCTCGTTCGCGCGGGCTGACCTCCGAAGCCGCACGCGAGCCAGCTCAACGTCGAACGGTTTTGGTCTCAGTCATCGCAGCTGCCCCTTGCGGTCTTCAATACCGCGAGCTTCAGGATGTCGCTGGGGGATGTGTCGGCGGGCAGCGCTCCAAATGAACCTTCCTCATTCTCCGCGCCAAGCGCGTCCTCCAAGAGCCGTTGAAAGGCTGGACGGCTGATCTCGACAGCACCGAATTGTGCGAGGTGATCGGTGATAAACTGCGTGTCGAGCAGGCGGAAGCCGCCAAACTTCAGCCGTGCAACAAGATAGACCAGAGCGACCTTGCTGGTGTCCCGTGCTCTGGAGAACATGCTTTCGCCGAAAAACGCGCGGCTCAGATGGACACCGTATAGGCCGCCTGTCAGCTCACCGTCCTGCCAGACTTCAACGGTATGGCAATGACCTTGCTTGAAGAGTTCTCCGTATAGGCTGCGAATGCGCCCGTTGATCCAGGTGCTTCGGCGGCCGGTGCGCGGCTCCGCGCAGCCATCGACGACAGCATCGAAATCGTTGTCGATCTTTACTTCAAAGCCGCCACGGCGAATTGTCCGGGCGAGGCTCCTCGGAATGTGGACGGCATCCAGTGGTAGAATCCCGCGGCGCTCGGGCTCGATCCAGTATAGCGCGTTGTTGTCCGCGCTTTCCGCCATCGGAAAGATGCCGCACGAATAGGCCTTCAGCAGGACTTGCGGCGTGATCTCGATGGAGACGTCGTCAAGAGAACTCATCGCTCAAGACTCGCCGACGCGGGGCAGTCTGGCAAGAGTCGATGCATCATTGCTACGGGCGCGTTGAGAAGCGGGTGGCGCTCTAGCGATCGCCGTTGGGCGCCAAGTGGTCTTCTAGCCAGTGGATGTCGTAGTGCCCGTCGACGATGTCCGGCTCCTGTATAAGAGACGAGAACAGGGGAATGGTCGTCTCGATGCCGTCGACAACGAATTCTCCCAGAGCCCGTTTCAGCCGCATGAGACATTCATTGCGGTTGCGTGCATGCACGATGAGCTTGCCGATGAGACTGTCGTA
>JASJEH010000116.1 GCA_030064755.1 Methyloceanibacter sp.
CCAGTCCAACAGCATAGACATAGGCATAGCGTGCACGGTCCGGCTCCAACTCGGCCGCCCGCGCGAGTGACGCCATAGCCTCCTCGGCGTTCTTCTGCCGAACCAGCGCCAGGCCGAGCGCGTGGTGCAGGCCTCCATCGTTCGGCGAACGGCGGACAGCCTGGCGGAGAATCTCCACGCCCGACGCGTCGCGCCCTTGCGTCCGATAGAGGTCCGCTAGGTTGACGGCTGCCGGCGTGAAATGAGGGCTAAGCTCCAGAGCCGTTTGATAGGCTGTTTCGGCTTCGTCGAATTCCTGTTTTCGGATGTGGTAGCGCGCCAGCAACGACTGTGACTCCGGACGGTCTGAGTTCAAGCGTTGCGCGGCAACGAATTCCCTTTCGGCCGTCTCGAGCCGTTTGCGATCGGCCTTCGATAGCTGCCCTGCAGGCGTGCCGGCCAGCAGAAAACCCACTCTACTCCGCACGCCTCGGACCGGATCATCCAAGAGCGGCGCAATAAGCGGCCAGAGCTGTGCGCCCGATGCAGTCTCTAGATGATCCAGTGCAGCCAGCCGTACTAGTGGATCGGGGTCCGTCAGCCCCTCTCGTACAACGCGGGCTGTCCGCGCCGAGGGGTAGGCCGTGAGTTCTTCGACCGCGCTGGCGCGTACAAAAGCTGGAGTATCCGCATCTTCCGCGACAGCGGCAAGCAAGGCGGCTGCATCCGGGGCGCCAGTCCAGGCCGCATGAAAGGCGGGACCGAAGGTCTGGTAGCCTTTCCGCTCCGGTCCATACCAATCCTCAATGGCCGCTGCCGCCCATTGGGCTGATTTGTCGGTGTGGCAATCGGTACACGCATTGTCGACGCCGAGCGTCACGGACAGATCGGGCCGCGGGATGCGGAAGGCGTGGTCATGACGCGTATCGATGACCATGAACTCGCGCGACGGCATATGGCATGACACGCAGTCAGGTGCGTTCGCCCCCTGATGATGCGTGTGGCTTGGCTTCTCATAACTATCAGTGTGGCATTGCAGGCAGACTTCGGCCCGCGGGGCGCGCAGTTTGGCGCTGTGCGGCTCATGGCAATCGCTGCACGTGACACCCGCCGCGAACATCTTCGATTGCTTGAACTGGCCGTAGTTATAGACTTCGTCGAGCATCTGCCCATCAGCCTGGTAAAGGCCACTCGACAATAGGGCGATTGGATGGGTATCCGACAAGGGCCGGCCCGGTACGAATGCCTCGGAGATGATCCCGCGGCGCGCATGGCAGCGGCCGCACATCTCAACCTCTTTGCGCACGCTCATGGGCGGCGAACTTCGGACAGGCTGCTTCGATGTTGGATCAAGCTTCCACGAGACACCGCTCCGTTCATCGAAACGGGCTAACAGACCGAGCGCGTTATCATCGGCGGGCGGCACGCCACCGTCCTTCGCCCATGCCACATGCGCCGATCCTTCCCCATGACAGGCTTCGCAACCGACCGTGATTTCCTTCCACGTCGTGGCATATCGTTTTGTTTCAGGATCATAGTTCTTGGCTACGCCGGTCGAATGGCACTCGGCGCACATGAAGTTCCAGTTCTGATTCAGCTTCGTCCAATGCAGCGGGTCATCGTGGCCGATTTTCTCGTACGGGTAGAGATGAAACCAGCGCTGACCGCCCTCTTCTTTCGGCCGGCTGTCCCAAGCGATGGTGAGAGACTGCACGCGCCCGTCTGGAAACTCGATGAGATACTGCTGCAACGGATCAAGGCCGAACGTGTATTTCACTTCGAATGTCTCTAGGGCGCCGTCAGGCCCGTCGGTTTCCACGAAGAACTTGCCGTCCTTCTCAAAGAACCGAGACGTCGCGCCAAAATAGTCGAATGTGGTGTCGTTGAAGTCGGCCAATACCGTTTCGGCGGTCGCATGGGCCATGGCATGCGCATGCTGCGAGGTGCGCCACAGCGCCCCGGCCTCCTGGTGGCAGGAGATGCATGTCTCGCTTCCGACGAAGCTTGGCGCGCTGGACGAGGCCTTAGCCGCTGAGGCCGCAGAGTCAACTTCGTCACCCTCCGCCGCGCGGTCAGCCGGCACGGCCGGATCCGACCCGAGGATGTTTAGGGTCAAACCCACGGCTAACACGGCGACGGCCGCCAACGCAGCGACACCGATGAGCAAGAATACTTTGGAACGCAACGGGAGCGTGGAAGCGGTTTCGAGCGCCGAGCTCTTGCCCGATGTCTCGTCTACGCGGGACAGTTTATGTCGGCTATTCAAAGCGGCTCTACTCTATCGACACGACGCAGGCACCTAAGAGCGTACCTTCCCACGAAGAACGGGCAGGTGCTAGCACCTGCCCGTTGCATCAAGCTTGTTGTTATCGGCGGACGACTGTCGACCGTCGCATCACCAACTAAAGACCGTCCACGCAGTCTCCAGTCAACGACAGCGTCGCGTCGCCCGTGCTGATACCAGCACGAATCTTGCCTGTCTTGGTGGAGATCGCAGCGCTGAACGAGCGAGGCGATTCTTCGTTGGCGCCGACGCCATGGAGAAGAATGACATCGCCCTTCTGCTTGATATGCTCCATTTTTACCTCGCGCGGCTCGGCGCCAAGATCATCCGAATGCATAACATTTTTGTCGAAGTCGAATTTCAACACCGGCGCCAGGTTGGCGAAGTCGTGAGACACGCGCTTGCAGCCGGCGACTTCCACGCACTCGTAAATGTCAGTGAAGGCGCACATATAGACACCCTCGGCGGCGGAAGCGGTCGCCGGAGCCGCAAGCAGACAGATGAGCCCGAGGCCCGCTTTTGAAATCATCGATCGCATGGTCTGAGCTCCTATTGGGTAACGACGTAGCCGCGGCCTTCGAGGCAGAGCGCCCCGGCCTTGAGATAATCTGCATAGAGTGCATTCAGTCGGCGCACGTCGGCAGAAGTGCGTGTGTTTCCAAAACCGCCGGCAGTCCAACGCGGGTCCGTCCCCCCGTCCGCAATATTGAGTGCGGTCGAGACCTCCATGATCGTCCTGGTACGTACACCGGCCTCCTGGGCCTTGAATGTTGCGGTCGGATCAAAATTTGTCTGCTTGACCGCCCATTCGTGACACGCGACGCGGTCTTTTCTGATTTGGGCGTCGGATGCACCCTCCTTGTAAACCATCAGTGCCTGGGCATTGGCGACGGTGATAGTGCCCGCGGCCATCAAGATGACCACTGCACCGCACAAGACGTGGCTCAGTCGTTTCATTGATTCTGTCTCCCTGGGCAGCGCCGTTGAGGCGCCTTGTTACTTGGTACCAACCCGGCACCATAATCGGGCACCCGATCTGGGGCGCCCGACCCTACCGTTGCTATATCGCCTAGTCGGAACGATACCGCAACGTATCTTTCTGATGAAATCTCGCGACGTGCACATGCCGCAGGCGCGCGTTACTCGACGTCGACGAAGACTTCCTTCCAATCACTCCTCATGTCGATTACTGTCCAGCCGCGATCAGTGGCCTGATCGAGCGCCTTATCGAGGCGACCCACATGAGAGTCGCGATCATAGGCGTATTCCCGATCCGCATCCGTGTGGTGGAGGAGAAGGCCGAAGCGCGGACCATCGCCGGCCGTCGTCCATTCCAGCATTTCAAAGTCTCCGTCTGAGTTGCCGGATGCGAAGATCGGCCGCTTGCCTATGTGCTGGTTAATGCCGATGGGCTTCCCAGCCTTATCATCGATAAAGTTGATCTCCGGCAGCCGCGTCAGCTGCGGCTTTCCATCGACGACCTCATACTCCGTTTTGATGCTGCTCCCGACAACCTGAGACGGCGGGATACCGTAGACGGGCTCAGAGAACGTGCGGAGCATCTCGATTCCGCCGCCCGAGACGATATAGGTCTTGAAGTCATTGTCGCGGAGATAGTCCAACAGCTCGAGCATTGGCCGATAGACCATCTCCGTGTATTTGCGGCCCGTCTGAGGATGCTTCGCCGTATCAAGCCACTCTTTGCTGATCGCCGCGAATTCGGAAGTGCTCATCCCCGCGTGGCTAGCCGCCACGATCTTGGCGAGGCCCGCCGTGCCTGATTTGGCGACCCCCTCCAGATCGCCGGCGATAGCCGACTTGAAGGGCTCCTGATCGTTCCATTCTGGGTGCTCGGGCGCGAGTGCCTTGACGCGGTCGATAGCGAATAAGAGCTGGAAATAGACTGGCTTCTCGGCCCAGAGGTTTCCGTCGTTGTCGAAGACGGCGATACGGTCCGCAGGCGGAACGTAATCAGGACTGTCTTTGTCGGTTACTTTCGAGACGAAGGACTCGATCGCCTTCTTCGTCTTGCCGTCGTTCCATGACGGAAGCGGATCAGCAGTTTCCGCCAAACTTGGGCCTGCGGCGACAAGCACCATGACAGCCAAAGCGGTAGCACTCAGAAGACTCTTCATAGGGCCTCTCTGTACAACGCGAAGAGGCCGCCGGAGCAGCTCCAGCGGCCTCACAATTTCAAGTGCGCCTAGTTGCCACCAATGCTGCTCTTCAGCTTCTCTTCGATCTTGCTGAGATTAAACGCGCCTGGGGATTGGCTCGGCGGATACTCCTGCATGGTCTTGAGGAAGTTCGCTGCTAAGCCCTGCATCGGCACCAGCACGAACGCCCGGTCCAACATCCAATCGTTGTAGGTATTGGAGTTGTGCTGAGCACGCTCGAATGGATCGCGCCGCAGATTGAACAAGAGCGGGACACGCAACTCGATAAAGGGCTCCCGCCAGACCTCGAAGGCCTTGCCGCGGTTCTCAAGGAAGACTGCCTTCCAAGCGTCGTAGCGCAGGGCAACGATCTGCCCATCGTCGTTCACGTAGATGAACTCCTTGCGCGGAGACTCGTCTACATCGCCGCTGAGATAAGGCAGCATGTTCTTGCCATCGATGTAGTTCTTGTAGGTCCGGCCTCCAAGCTCCACACCTTCGGCAAGCTGCTCCTTGATATCGGGGTTGCCACCGGCCGCAGCGAACGTGGCAAGCCAATCCTCGTGCGACACGATGCCATTCAACGTCTTGTTGGCGGGGAAGTTCCCGGGCCAGCGCACATAAGCTGGCACGCGGTAAGCGCCTTCCCAGTTCGAGTTCTTCTCGCTGCGGAAGGGGGTAATCGCGGCATCGGGCCAGGTGTTGAAATGCGGTCCGTTGTCGGTCGAATAAAAGACGATGGTATTGTCGGCGATGCCAAGCTCGTCGAGCAGCTTCAATAGTTCGCCCACGTGCATGTCGTGTTCGACCATGCCGTCGTGGTACTCATCGCCGTCCGGCCCAGAGATGCCTCGGTGCTCATCCTTTACGTGGGTACGGAAGTGCATCCGCGTCCCGTTCCACCACACAAAGAAGGGTTCGCCCTCGTCGTTGGCCCTCTTGATGAAATCCTTGGCAGCCGCGAGCGTTTCCTCGTCAACGGTCTCCATGCGCTTCTTAGTGAGTGGTCCAGTGTCCTCGATCTTCTGTGTCCCATCCGCCTGTGCAAATGAGCGGATCACGCCGCGCGGCCCGAATTTCTCGCGAAACTCTGGGCTCTTAGGATAGTCCTCGTTCTCCGGCTCCTCTTCAGCGTTCAGATGGTACAGGTTTCCGAAGAACTCATCGAAGCCATGATTCGTGGGCAGATGCTCGTCCAGATCGCCAAAGTGGTTCTTGCCGAACTGGCCGGTCTTGTAGCCGAGGCTCTTCATGACCGTCGCGACGGTTACGTCGCTTTCCTGCCAGCCCTCCTTGGCGCCGGGGAGGCCAACCTTGGTCATCCCCGTGCGCACGGGCACGTTCCCGCCGACAAAGGCGGCACGCCCGGCGGTGCAGGATTGCTGGCCGTAATAATCCGTGAAGGACAGACCTTCGTTAGCGATGCGGTCAATATTGGGTGTCCGGTAGCCCATCATACCGCTGTTTTCGTGGCTGATGTTCCAAATCCCGATGTCGTCGCCCCAGATTACGAGGACGTTCGGCTTGTCAGTCTTCGTTTCGGACTTTGCACTCGCGCTGGCCTCATCAGTCTCCTGCGCCATCGTAGGACCGGCAGCCACCGCGATGGACAACATTGCAGCGGCGGCAGTCGCGAGGCCGACCTGCCGAAGGCCTCTCGTAAGCAGATACATGGAACGCTCCTCCTGTCGGATGGCCACGATCTTCTCCGGAACGGGCCTCTTGTTTAGTCAGTCCCCGCAAGTGGGACCGCAACCAAGCTTAGCGCGCCCATCGCCGCATCTCTAATCGGCTTTGGTGGGTCGGCCTTGTCCGGTTACGACAGGAATTACCTCTCTGCCCGCCTCTGGGGCACTTGTATGCCCGCCTCTGGCGCACTTGGCCGTGAAGAGAGTCAAGACCGGTTACGGAGCGGCGACACTGGGGATCCGGGGCCCTTACCAGCGAAGAAGAACCTCGGCGAGCGGGCCATGCAGCCAGACATTCACGCCGCCTGTACCCTTTGATGTCTCTTCTTCGTAGTTCAGCCACAACGCCCTGTAGCCGATCGTCGAGGTGGTCTGAAAGCCCCAAAGAGTGCCGTCGACGTTGTAGGTCAATTGCATCTGGCTCGACATACCGTCATCGATATTGAAGCCGCCGAAGTCACCCGTGACCGTGAACGAACGGCCATTGCCGAGATGGTGCTGGAAGCGCAGGGCGATGGTGGGATCCACCCAGTCCATTGTGCCGGTTCCCAGAAAAGCGAATTGGTCATTGAACTCGTCGCCATCGACCCGGAGCGCGACCCTTAGCAACTCCAGCTCAAGCCGCTCAAGGGCCTCAAGCGCGGCCAGCGCCTCACCCCTATCATCGACGCGCTTGAGTCGGTTCTCCAGCTGGGCGACGCGCCGCTCGCGACCCTTGTCCTCGGCGCGGATGATCTTTTGCTCAAGCGACTCCCGGCGGAGTTCGTTGAGAGCGGAGAGGGCCTCAAGCCGCTGCTCCTGATTCTCAATCCGCTGGATCCGCCGCTCTATCGCATTGGCAAGCTTGCCGAGGCGGATCTGAGCAGTCGCGTCGATTCTTGCCTTCAGCCGAAACTCCTGCTGAACGAAGCGCGCGCCCGCCCCGACCTCCACCGTCGTGTTGCCGTGGTCCCCGACAAAGTCGGCGACTTGGTAGA